>CAZYLP010000190.1:0-12027 GCA_964648345.1 uncultured Planctomycetota bacterium | reverse complement strand
GTGGAAGAAGGCGGGGTCGAAGAGCACGTCAGCTCGGGGCGTAGCAGATCACTTTGAGTCCCGGGACACTGCGAAAGGCCCGGTCGTGAGTGATCAGCGTCAAGTCGTTCGCGAGTGCCGTCGCGGCGATCCAGGAGTCGAAGTCGTCGAGCTTTCGGCCGGCTCGGGTCATCGCCGTGTGCATTCGTATCCAGACATCGAGGATCACCTCGTCGGCCCAGAACAGTTGATAGCGGCCAAGGAACGTGTCGAGGTCGGAGCGGCGTCCGGTCCCCCACGTCTTGAGTTCGGCACCATAGAGCATCTCGGCGACCGTCACGAACGAGAGAAACACCGGTCGATCCTCGAGAGTCTCCCGGTAGAGCTCGGCCTCTGGCTTCCGTCCAACGAGATAGCTCGCTACGTTCGAATCGAGGAGGGCGGCAGGTTTCAGCGCGCGCCCTCCCCATTCCGGCTCTTGAGCTGTCGGATCGCATCCAGGAGCTCGTCGGCGTCCTTGGGCGTGAGAAACGCGAGCTCATCGATGTTCTTGATGGGCTTGAACCCCTCGGCGAGATACTCGCGTTCCAGCTTCCGACGCCGCTGGCTCGGGGTCAGCTTCTTCGCCTTCTTGGTCTTCTTGTTCTTGCGACGACGGATCATTCGCACCTCGCCATCGAGTATAGCCATCACCCCCGACCGACTCTCGCGATGGGGAGATCAGCGAGGAGCCTCGAAGATCGCGTCCGGAGGAGGGTTGGGGAGAAGTTTGGAGTCGATGAGTTTCATCTTCAGCTCGTAGGGATACTGCCCCTCCTCCGAGCGGAAGTGAATCCTCCGCGGTGCGTAGACCCCGTTCTCCGACGACCAGTCCATGAAGCACGCGGAGAACCTGTTGCCCTTGAGCCAGCGGAGGTGCATCGCGCGGCCGCCCCAGAACCACTCGACGTCCGAGCGCGACGGGTGGCCCTTTCTGAGCAGGAAGATCTTCTGCGCGGCGTCCGCGATGAGGTCGAGGACGCGGTCGTCCTTCAGGAACGGCGCGCGGTAAAGGCGCGTCACCTTCCCGCGGAGCACCGCGACCTCGAAGGCCTTCTGGCCCGTCTCGCTCATGCCGTAGAGGCGAAGTGCGTCGGGCGCGCGGAGGATCATGTAACCCGTGAGCGCTTCCTGGATCGGACCCATCTCGAAGCTCAC
Organism: uncultured Planctomycetota bacterium; assembly: GCA_964648345.1. Classification (GTDB taxonomy): domain Bacteria; phylum Planctomycetota; class J058; order J058; family JACQDU01; genus CAZYLP01. The sequence continues at coordinate 10,851 of CAZYLP010000190.1, read as the reverse complement.
GTAGTGGACGAGCTTCACGTTCGCCGGCTCGACGTTGGAGTCGATGAGGGCGACGTCTCCCATCGGTTCATTGAGCGGCTCGTCGCAGGGAGGACGGCTCGAACAGCCGGGAGAGAGAACGAGAACGAGAACGAGAACGAGAACGAGAACGAGTTTCATGCGTAGGGCTTCTCGTTCAGGAGCTGGTCCACCGTCGCGAAGGAGAGACCACGTGCTTTGAGGAGCGGGATCGCTTCGCGCAGAGCCTTGATCGTCGCCTCGCGGTCGCCCTTCCGGCCCGGCTCGATGCCGTCGTGGAGGAGGACGATCTCTCCACCCTTCGCGGCGACGAGACGCGAGACGAGCTTCGCGACGGCGGGCTGCGTCGCACCGCCGTCGCGCGCGCGGCGGCGCCAGCCGACGCAGACGAGGCCGAGGCGCTGGCACGCGCCCGCGACCGAGGGCGACTTCAACCCGATGGGCGGCCGGTAGAGCCGCGGGCGCTTCCCGATCGCGGCCTCGATCGCCTTCACGCCCTTGTCCACCTCGGCGGTCATGGAGCCCGCGAGGAGGAAGTTCGTGAGCCACGAGTGCGCGAAGCTGTGCGAGCCGATCGTGTGCCCCGCCGCACTCGCTGCGCGGAGGACGTCCTCGCGCCCCTTCACGTTCGCCCCGATCGCGAAGAAGGTCGCTTTCACTCCGTGTTGCGCGAGGACGCCGAGGATCGCGCGCGTCGCGTCGCCGGGACCGTCGTCGAAGGTGAGCGCGATCTTCGTCCGGTCGGCCCCCCGCGAGTGGACGGGGAGGAACAGCGAGCTCCGCGCGGAGACGATCCCTCGCGTGAAGATCACGGCGTGGAGGGCCGCGATCCCGACGAGCGCGGCGAGCCGGTAGCGCTCGGGCGTCGCGAACCACGCCCCCGCGAGCGCGCCGAGCGTCCCGACATTCAGCGCGATGAACTTCACGGACGCGTCACCGAGTAGGCCGCGAAGGTCCCGTCCGCTTCGCGCGCGTAGCAGAGGACGCGCTTCCGGGCCGCCTTCATGGCCTCGACGGCCCTGACCGCGACGAGAGCGCCGCCCGACGCGATGTGCCCCGCACTCTCCGCGACCGCGAACCTGTCGCAGACGAAGGCGCTCGCGACCGCCGAGGCGATCGCGGCGCGGCGCGCGCTCCCGTCCTCGTCGGTGAAGACGGCGTCGAAGCCGTCGCCCAGGTCTCGCTTCACGGCCGCGACGAGGTCGTCGGCCGAGCCCACGCCCTCGACGACGCCCTCGATGCGGGCGAGCGCGGGTCGCGGAGAGTCGTCGCGCTCGATGAGGAGCGCCCCCGCGCCCTCGCCGTCCACGATCGTCTCCTTCGCGAGGCGCCCCCGGGAGGGAGAGCGGGCGCGGAGCGGCGTCACCTCGTCGGCGCCGACGACGACCATCGACTCGGCGCGCTCGCGGCGGAGCTGCACGAGCGCCCAGCCGAGCGCTTGCTCGAAGGACAGGCGCCGCGCGCTCAGCGCCGCGGAGGGGCCGTGGAGCTTGAGGACGCGCGCGACGACGGTCGCCGGGTCGTGGCGCACGCTCGCGACGAAGCTCACCGGCGAGATGTAGTCGGCGCGCTCGAAGAGTCCCTCGAGGGCGTGACGCGCGGGCTCGACGGCGCCGTAGCCGGTCCCGAGGGCGACTCCTCTCGAGTCGGTCCGCTCGCTCGAGCCGAACGGCAAGGAGGCCGCGAGCGCGAAGAGCGCGGGGCGCGTGAGACGGCGCGCTTCGCGCGCGGCGATCGTGGTCGGATTCGGCGCCCGGCGGATGAGCAGCTCCCTCCCGTCGACCACGATCGCCTCGGGCTCACCCGCGGGCGGAGCGACGCTGCCGACTCCCGTGACCTTCACGAGACCGCCCCGAGCACGAGCGCCACGTCGTTGCCGCCGAAGGCGAGCGAGAGCGAGAGCGCGTGCTGGACGCGCACGGGGCGGCCGGTCTCGACGACGTCGATGTCGCCCTCGACGTCGGTGCGCCCCTGGCCGGGGAGGAGCCCGTCCGAGAGGGCGAGACACGTGATCGCCGCCTCGAGCGCGCCCGCCGCTCCGAGCGCGTGGCCGTGGAGCGCCTTCGTCGAGGAGACGGGCGGCCGGTGGGGGAACACGCGCGCGAGCGCGGCGGCCTCCGCGGCGTCGTTGTCCTTCGTGCCGGTCGCGTGCGCGTTCACGTAGCCGATCGCGCTCGCGTCGAGCTTCGCGTCGCGGAGCGCGGCCCGGAGGGCCCCCTCCGCGCCGCTCCCCGTCGGGTCCGTCGAGGTCGCGTGGTACGCCTCGCAGGACGCGCCGTAGCCGAGGAGCCTCGCGTAGGGCTTCCGCCGCGCGGCGCTCGCGCGCTCGAGGACGAGGACCGCGGCGGCCTCTCCGAGCGTCATGCCGTCCCGGTCCTTCGCGAAGGGACGGCACCCGTCGCGCGACACGTTCTCGAGGGCGAGGAAGCCCGCGACGGCCAGACGGCAGAGGCCGTCGCCGGCGCCCGCGACGACCACGTCGGCCTTCCCTTCACGGAGGAGGTCGAGGGCGTGCCCGAGCGCGTGCGCCGACGAGGAGCAGGCCGTCGTGAAGGTCGCGCGCGGCCCGCGCGCGCCGAGCGTCGTCGCGACGCGCTCCGTGGTGCTCACGGCCTCGAGGCCGCCGAGGAGCTCGCGCCGCGCCTTGTCGTGGCCCTCCTTGAAGGCCTTCGCGTAGTAGTCCTCGCCCTCGAGCATGCCGGCCGAGCTCGTCCCGAGGACGACGGCCGCGCGCGTGAGCGCGGGCCCCGGGAGCGCCGCGTCGTCCACCGCCTCGAGCGCCGCGGCGATCGCCATGCGGTCCGTGCGCGCCGAGCCCTGGAGCACTCTCCGCGGCACGCCCTTCCGGCGCGGGAACGAGCGCACCTCGGCGACGACGGGGGCCTCGCGTCCGGTGAGCGCGAACAGCGTGAGGGGCGCGAGGCCGCGCCTCCCTTCACGCACCGCCGACCACGTGGACGAACGGTCCGCTCCGAGCGACGTGACGAGCCCGATGCCTGTGACGACGACCTCTTCCGTCATCTCAGGAAGTCTTGCGGGCTCCGCGGACGAACTCGACGAGGGTGCCGAAGGTCTTGAGCGCCTGCTCGCCGACCTTGCGGTCCGGGATGTCCGCCTTGAAGCGCTTGCGGAGGATCACGACGAGCTCGAGCGCGTCGATCGAGTCGAGCCCGAGGCCCTCGGGTCCGAAGAGCGGCGTCTCGGGCCTCAAGCTCTCGGGCGTGACCCCCTCGAGCTTGAGCTCCTGGCACAGCACCGTCCGCACCTCGTCCGCGAGCTCCATGGTAGGAAGGAGGCTACCACATGCAGGACGCGTACGACCTCGTTCTCGCCCTCCCCGACTTGAAGACACGCGTCTTCAAGACACCGGGCGCCGGCAACACCTCGAAGCCCTTCCGCGTCGAGCGGGCGAACGCGGACGGCCTCACCGTCCGCACCTCCACGGGCGGCTTCGTGCCTCTCCGGCCGGAGACGTTCTCGACCGGAGTGAAAGCACTCGCCGACCTCGGGGCCGAGCTCCCCGGGCGGTGGGTGCCCGTGAGCGACGACACGCTCGCGGCGATCCTCTCGTCCGAGAACCGCGAGAAGGCGGCGACGAGCTACGTGCTGCCGCTGCTGGAAGCGGTCGGGCTCGTCGAGATCGAAAGAACACGACCGTCCAAGGCACGGACGAGAGAGATCTGAACCGCCCGGACGCCGCCCGGCCCAGGCTTCGACCCCGGAACTTGTGGTACAGTTCGCGCCGTCCGGGATCGTGATGCTCAAGCGCGCGGCACGAGGCGGGATCCTCCGGCTCGGGGGCATTCTCTCCGCGGTCTCGATCGCCACGCCCGGCGGACGGCGGCGCTTGGAGAGAAAATGAAGGTCGTGATCCTGTGTGGTGGTCTCGGGACACGGATCCGCGACGTCACCGACGCCATCCCGAAGCCGATGGTGCCGATCGGGCCGTACCCGATCGTCTGGCACATCATGAAGTATTACGCCCACTTCGGCTTCGATGAGTTCGTGCTCTGTCTCGGGTACAAGAAGCAGAGCTTCATCGACTTCTTCCTGAACTACCGCACCCACACCAGCGACTTCACGGTCAAGCTGGGCCCCGCCCCCTCCATCACGCATCACGAGGCGAGCGCCGGCGAGCGCTGGACGGTGACGCTCGCCGACACCGGGCTCGAGACGGCGACGGGGAGCCGGCTCAAGCGGATCACGCCGTACCTGACCGGCGAGACGTTCCTCCTCACCTACGGCGACGGCCTGTCCAACGTCGACATCCGCGCGGTGCTCGCGCACCACGCCCGGACACAGGGTCTCGTGACGATCTGTGGCGTCCACCCCTACAGCCGTTTCGGCGAGCTCAAGCTCGACGGCCATCAGGTCACGTCGTTCGCGGAGAAGCCGCAGACCACCCAGGGATACGTCAACGGGGGCTTCATGGTCCTGCAGAGGGAGTTCGTCGACCGGTACGTCGATCACGACACGCACTGCACCCTCGAGGCGGATGCCCTTCCGCGCGCCGTGCGCGACGGCCGCGTCAACGCGTTCTGCCACGATGGCTTCTGGCAGTGCATGGACACCGCACGGGAGCACAAGCTCCTGAACGACCTCTGGACTCGAGGCGCGCCGTGGAAGGTCTGGTGATGCCCGGGACGGAGCAGTTCTGGAGGGACCGGCAGGTCCTCGTGACCGGAGCGTCCGGTCTCGTCGGCTCGTGGCTCGTCGAGGAGCTCGTCGAGAGGCGCGCCGCGGTCGTCGCGCTCGTCCGCGATCACGTCGCGCGGTCCAACCTCGCGCGCCTCGGGCTGGATCGACGGATCGACCTCGTGCGCGGAGCGCTCGAGGACCGGGACACGCTCGAGCGCGCCCTCGGTGAGTACGAGGTGCGTACCGTCGTTCACCTCGGAGCGCAGACGATCGTGGGGATCGCCAACCGGAACCCCGTCTCGACGTTCGAGGCGAACGTTCGCGGTACCTGGAACCTCCTCGAGGCGTGCCGGCGAAGCCCGCTCGTCGAGCAGATCGTGGTCGCCTCCTCCGACAAGGCGTACGGCGACCAGGTGCAGCTGCCCTACACGGAGGAAGCGAGGCTCGAGGGACGGCACCCCTACGACGTCTCGAAGTCGTGCGCGGACCTGATCGCGACGTCGTACCACGCGACGTACCGCAGCCCCGTTTGCATCACGCGGTGCGGGAACTTCTATGGCGGCGGGGATCTCAACTGGAACCGGATCGTCCCGGGGACGATCCGCTCGATCCTGCGCGGAGAGCGACCCGTCATACGTTCCGATGGCAGCTACGTTCGCGACTACTTCTACGTCAAGGACGGCACGCACGCGATCCTGACGCTGGTCGAAGCCATGGCCGCACGTCCGGATCTCGCCGGGCACGCATTCAACTTCTCGAACGAGATCCAGGTGACGGTCCTCGAGCTCGTGTCGCGGATCGGCAGGATCATGCAGAGCGACCTCGAGCCGCTGATCATGGGCGAGGCGAGGAGCGAGATCGTGCACCAGTACCTCTCGGCGGCGAAGGCCCGGAAGCTCCTCGAGTGGTCACCCCGCTGGAACCTCGACCGCGGTCTCGAGGAGACGATCGCCTGGTACCGCGACTTCTTCGCGAGCGAGTAGGCTCCGCGCGGGCCGACCGTGCCGGAGTGACCGTTCACGACACGCTCAGTCGGTGGCATCGCCCGGCGGAGACGTGGAGAAGTTGATGCGCTCCCGCTCGATCACGAGGGGCCGGCGCCGGACCTGGTTGAAGATCGCGAGGATGTACTCGCCGAGCACGCCCATGAAGAAGATCTGGAGTCCTCCGAAGAAGAAGAGCGCCACGATGACCGTGGGTATGCCATGGCCGGCCTGGACCGTGCCGAGGAGCGTGAGTATGCCCACGACGAACGCGTACAGGATGCTCGACACGGAGATCCCCAGGCCGCAGAGGAGGGCGATCCGCAGGGGTGCGCCGCTGAAGCTCACGATCCCGTTCAGGCCCTGATCGAACATGTGGATCATCCGGTTGCGCGAGACGCCGTGCTGACGCGCGCGCCAGGTGTAGGAGACTCCGATCGAACGAAACCCACAGTCGAACGTCATGAGCCGCATGAAGGGCTGGGCATCGTCGATCTTCCGCATCGCCTCGATCACGCAGCGGTCGACGAGCTGGAAGTCCCCCGCGTCGGGCGGATAGTTCACGTAGGTGAGTCGCGAGAGGAGCCGGTAGTAAGCCTTTCGCGCGAGCACGAGGAGGAGCCCCTCCTCGCGCTTGGCGCGCATGCCGTAGACGATCTCGTGGCCCTCCTCCCAGTGCTTGACGAACGTGGGGATCAGCTCGGGCGGGTCCTGGAGGTCGACGGGCAGAAAGGTCAGGACGGCGTCTCCCGATGCGTTCATGACGCCGTTGTAGGTGTTCTTGAGGATGCCGAAGTTGCGCGAGTTGATGATGACCTTGATGCGGTGGTCCTTCGCGGCGAGCGTGCGGAGAATCTCGACGCTGCGGTCCTTGGACCCGTTGTCGCACCAGATGTGCTCGAGCTCGTAGCCGGAGAGGTCTCGATCGAAGATCGCGCGTACGGCCTCGACGCAGCCGAGGATGCTCTCCTCCTCGTTGAAGCACGGCGTGACGACGCTGATCTTCTTCGCGGAGCTCATGGGGGTGCCGTCTTCTTCTCGATCCGACGCCAGAGGTCGTTCGTCGCAAGATACCCGTCGCCGACGGATCGTGCTCCCAGGAACAGGTCGTCGAGCAGACGCCCCAGCAAGGGAGCGCGGCGGTCGATGCCCGGCCAGAGCGTCCCGCCCTCGAACGGATCCTCCGCGTGGTGCTCGCCCGAGCTGCCCCGGACGACGAAGCTCGCCTCGTCGGAGTTGCTCGCGATCACGACCGAGCACGGTGGGAGGCCAGGGCCCCCCAGCCGCGCGCGCCACGTCTCGACCTCTCCCGGGAGCCGCGCGACGGTCGCCGACGTCTCGACGCGGTCGTAGCCGACATCCGCGAGGAGGGCGATGGCGTGGATCCCGTAGAAGCGAAGCGCGCCGCCTCCCTGGGCGTGGCGGCGCTTCCACGTGTCGACGTCGTTCGTGTAGTGATGGGCCCGGAAGGTCCACTCGAGACTCTCCAGGCCCGTGCCCGCGCGCGCCAGAGCCTCTCCCCAGGCAGTGTGACCGAAGGCGTACCCGATCCTGAAGGGCTTACCCCACGCATCGAGGCGCGCGAGGAGCTCGGCTGCCTCATCCGGAGTCGGAGCGAGCGGCTTCTCGACGAGGAGGTGACCCATGTTCGGGAGCGCGAGGCACCTCGCCACGCACCGGGGCTGTTCGGCCGGTGGGACGGCGATCACGGCCGCGTCGGCTCGTGCGAGCGCTTCGTCGGCGCTCGCGACCCACTGGAGCTTGCTCTCGGTCCATCGGATGTCGTCCCGGGCGCGCACTCGCTCGCGGTAACTCTCGGGCAACACGACGCGTCGGCCCCCTTCGAGGAGTGCCGGCAGATAGCCATAGAGGCCGATCCCGCGACCCACGACGGTGACGGTGGGACTCACGAACCGCGGAGGTCGTCCGGGGAGACGATGTCGATGATTCGACCGCTGTGGCCCCGCGATCGCAGGTAGGTCCGGATCTCGGTCCCTATGTGCCACGCGAGGTTGAGGAGCGGACGCGTCAAGTCCGTCGTGGGGAACTCCTCGTCCGAGAGGATGGGTATGCGCGTCCCCGGCACGTAATGGCCGATCTTGGGCGACCCCGGCTTCTCGTGCGTCGCGACGACGTGGTTCTCGTCGAGGCCGAGCAGCCTGACCGGGATCGCGGCGCGGCCCGGGAATGCCTTCGCCCGGAGGCGACCGCTCGCGGCGACCTCGGCCTCGATCGCCGCCCGCTTGGCAGTGCGCCAGGGATCGAGGCGCCGGGCCATGGCGCGAAGGCGCTCCCCGAGGGGCTTCTCGAGCTCGTGAATCTCGGCCAACCTCGCGTGGGCCGCGCCGTCGCGGCGAGGAACGTAGATGACCCGCACGTTTCCGTTGTAACGCTCCGGGAACTCGACGTGGCAGATCCGCATCGAGAGCGAGTCCGCGATCCGGGCGAGAGAGGTGTAGCTGTACGTTCGCGGATGCTCGTGGTAGAAGGTGTCGAACTGGAACCGGTCGAGCACCGCACCCAAGTAGTGGTTCTCGATCACGATCGCCGTGCCCGTGTGCCGCAAGACCTCGAGTCCGCGGAGGAGTCCGGGTAGGTCCTCGATGTGAGCGAAGACGTTCGTGAACGAGACGAGGTCGGGCTGCCCGAAGCGCTCGACGACGCGCTCGGCGACGTCGGCGTCGAAGAACTCCGGGAGCACCGGGTGGCCACGCTTCTCCGCGTCGCGCGCGGCGCCGGTCGGCTCGACGCCGAACGTCCGCGCGCCCTTCGCCGCGAACGCCGAGAGGAGACTGCCGTCGTTGCAGCCTATGTCCAGGACCTTCTTCCCGCGGAGATCGCCGAGCGCCGCGACGCAGGACTCGACGAGCTCGCTCATGCCCCGGAGGACGTCGAGGGTCTGGCTCGCGCGGTAGTGGTAATCGTGCGGGAAGAGGGCGTGTCTCGAGATCTGGAAGCGCTGGTGTGCCGTGATGCAGCGATCGCAGTAGAGGATCTCGATCGGGAACTCGTGACAGGTGCGCGAGTCGGCGATCGGCACGAGGTCGTCGCACATGGGGTGCGGACCGAGGTCGAGGACGGGGATGAGCGTGGAGCTCCCACAGACCTCGCAGCGGTTGATCTCCGACACTCCTGGTTTCTGCAGCTCTGTCGCCACGGCGGCCTTCCAACCTTGATTCTCGAGGAAGAACGTCCTGACCGGGGGCATGGCTCAGCGCCGCGGTGAGCGGTAGAGCGTGTAGTCCGAGCGAACCACGACGGGCCGATACCCTCGCCCGAGGAACGTCTCCCCGAGCGTGTCCGGAGGAGCTCCGTTCGGGTGGAACGATAGCACCACGTCGGGCCATAGCGTGGCCCACCAGCGTCGGAGGTGGGGCCGTTCCTTGCGCTGGGGGTCCTCGGGGAGCGCCCACGCGGTGAGGCCGCTCGGCCGGAGGGTCGTGAACAGGTAGCCGGCGGGGAAGTCTCCGAAGCTGATCAGGGAGGCGTCGGGCGCGCGCGCGACCGCGCCCAGGTCGCGGGCGAGGTCTTCGACGAGCCGGCGCCGGCGCTCGGTCGTGCGCAGCCCGCGCCATGGCCCGGCATCGATGCGGGCGTCGAGCGTCTCGAGCGGGTCGTCCCGGTACACGTAACCGTACTGGTTGAAGACCTGGATCACCGCGATCGCGACGATCGTCGCGAGGAGCAACGACCGGCTGCCTCGGCGCTCGGGGCCCGGGAGCGCGGCGCTCGCGTCCGCGAGGAGGAGCACGGCCGCGACTCCGCCGGGGAGGAGGCCCAGGCAGGCGTTCGCCGCGCCGTTCGTGCTCGTGAGCGACGACACCGCGCCCGCGAGGAGCGAGGTCGCCCAGACGAGGGTCAGGGCGTGGTCGTCCGTGCGGTGCATCAAGAGCGCCGGTAGCGCGAGCACGGGGGCGACGGTGACGAGGACGCCTCCCGAGGGGAGCCGATCCGACTCGCGGAGGAGCACCGAGCAGGCGACGGCCACGACGCCGAACGCCGCAGGCCAAGCGCGCCCGAGGACGCGCGGGCCCCGGAGCGCGAGCGCGCCGAGGCACACGAGGACGAGCCCGGCGCGCCACAACGAGGCGATGTCGCGAGCGACCGAGGCGGCCCCGTGGAGGAAGTCTCGCGGCTGGCTCGCGAGGACGTACGTACGAACGCGCGCGCGATCCTCGGGGTCCGTGCCGAGGAGGAGGGAGATGACGAGAGCGGTCGCGAGCCCCCCCACGCACGCGGCGCTCGCGAGCGCCCGGCCGTACCCCGGAGTCCTCCGCCGGACGAGGAGCCACGCGGTCCCACCGAGCATGACCCCGGACGGAATCGCGAGCGTCGGATACGCGAAGGCGCCGAGCGAGAGCACCGCGGTGCCGCTCGCGAGGAGGAGGGCCGGACGCTGCGACTCGGGGGCGAGCGACACCAGGAGGAGCCCCGCGACGAGCGCGTTGCAGCCGATGGTGTTGTAGCTCGGGCTCGCGATGCCGCAGAAGACGAACGTGACGACGAGCGTCCCGCCGACGAGCCCGAGCGCCGTCGCGGGCCTGTGCCGGCGGGCACGCAGCGCGACGGCGGCGGCGGTGAGCAGCGTGCCCGCGAAGTGGACCCGCCGCAGGAACCCGACGAGCCCCGCCGACGAGCCCTCGAAGTGGAGCCAGAGGCGGACGAGGGGAGTCACGAGGAGCGCGGCCCCCTGATGGGGGCAGAGCTCGTCCTTGAACGGAGCTCCTCCCAGCGCGAAGTTGTACGACATGCCGACGTAGTACGACTCGTCGGTGAAGTCCACGCCATAGGAGAGCCGGAGGAAGCACGCGGCGAGAACCCCGAAGGCGACGAGGGTGGCGAGTGCCGTCACGATCCAAGCCCCGCCGTCGTCGTCTTGCGAGGCGCCCGAGGACCGGGGCTCGGACCGGGCCATTCGACTCCCTCTCAGATCGCCAACGAGGTCACGAACGTCGCGATCAGCCCTTCGATCTCCTCGATGCGGGCGATCGTGAGCCGCCAGTCCTCCGGGACCGCGGTCGCCCCGTGGATCATGCCCGCGAGCCCGCCGACGACGCTGCCGACGCTGTCGGCATCGTCGCCGAGGTTGACCGCCTCGAGCACCGAGTCGTGGAGCGGCTTCTCGCGCAGGATGCACCAGAGCGCGGCCTCGAGCGTGTCCACGCAGTAGCCCGTGGACTTCACCTCGTGGCGGTCGAGGTTGCGCGGGTTG
>CAZYLP010000189.1:11838-12050 GCA_964648345.1 uncultured Planctomycetota bacterium | reverse complement strand
AGGACGAGCCCGAGGCCGTGGACGTCGGTCGCCCAGGTGCACGCTTCGCCCTTCACCTGCTCGGGCGACATGTAGGCGGGCGTCCCGAGGAACGAGCCCGTGTGCGTGAGCTTCTTCGCGCCGAGGTCGCGGACGAGCCCGAAGTCGACGAGCCGGGGCTCGCCCGTCTCCGCGTCGAGGAGCACGTTCTCGGGCTTCAGGTCGCGGTGGAT
>CAZYLP010000189.1:0-11828 GCA_964648345.1 uncultured Planctomycetota bacterium | reverse complement strand
GGCGCGTGGCTGTGGGCGATCGCGCGCGCGACCTTCGCGTGGTTGTTGCACGCCTCGCGGCCCGGGTGGCGTCCCTCCTGGATCCGGTCGCGGAGCGAGCGCCCGGAGACGAGCTCCATCGCGAAGAAGGCGCGCTTCCCCTCGACGCCCGTCTCGTGGATCCGCACGATGTTCGGGTGCCCGTCCACGCGCGCGAGCGCCTCGGCCTCGCGCTGGAAGCGGATGAAGGCCTGCATGTCGGACTTGTCGAGCTCGATGACCTTGACCGCGCGCGTCGTCCGCGTCGGGCGGTGCGTGGCCTTCCACACGACGCCCATCGCGCCGCGGCCGAGCTCCGAGACGAGGTCGTAGGCCCCGAGCTTCACTGGGGAGACAGGATAACTGCTACCCGGAGAGCGCGGAGTGACGTGGATGAGCGATCGTCACGTGGTGAACGCGGAGGCGCAGAGACGCTGAGACGCAGAGAGGTAGTGTCGGCGGTCAGCGCTTGATGCGGATCGCCAGGCCCGCCAGGACGAGCAGGACTCCGAGGACGAACGGGCCGTAGCCGATCAAGATGATCGACGGTCCGCCCGTCAGCTGGGATTGGACGTTGGCGAGGACCATCGTGCTGAACGTCACGCCGAGACCGACCGCGGCAAAGAGCAGTCCCAGCCCGATCGTCAAGTTGCCGGCGCGGGCGCCGTGCGCCGCACCATCGACGGCGACGCTCCTCGTCGAGACCTCGACCGGAGCGCGATCCGCGGCGAGCTCGGTCGCGGGCTTGTCACCGGCACCTTCGGCGAGCTTGGTGGGGACGGTGATGGCCTTGAGGCGGCCGTCCTCCATCTCGACGCACCGGTCGGCGCGCTCCGCGAGCTTCCGGTCGTGCGTGACGATGACGTAGGTCTGGCCCGTCTTCGCCTTGAGCTCCCAGAGGAGCTCGAGCACTTCTTCGCCCGTCTTCCGATCGAGGTTGCCGGTCGGCTCGTCGCAGAGGAGCAGCTCGGGTTCGAGGAGGAGGGCGCGCGCGATCGCGACGCGTTGCTGTTCGCCGCCCGAAAGCTGAGCGGGGCGGTGCCGGAGGCGATGCTCGAGGCGCACGCGCGCGAGGAGCTCGAGGGCGCGCGCCGTGTACTTCGCGCGACCCCCGCCGTACCAGCCGGCCACGGAGCTCGCGACCATGGCGGGGACGAGGACGTTCTCGAGCGCCGTGAGGTCGGGGAACAGGTGATAGAACTGGAAGACGAGCCCGACCTTCTTGTTCCGGTACTCGTCGGCGTGCTTGCCACCCATCGACACGTCGCGCCCGCGGTAGACGATCGAGCCCGAGCTCGGGGGATCCAGCGCGCCCATGAGATGGAGGAGCGTACTCTTCCCGGCACCGGAAGGACCCACGATCGCCAGGGTCTCGTCGGGGTAGACCTCCAGGTTGACCCCCTTCAGGATCGGCAAGCCGGTGTTGAGGCGAGGCCACTCGTCGAGCCAGTTCGTCGACTTGAGCGCGAGCCCCAGGGCTTGCGCCCAGAGCGGGGCATCGGTCCGCTGGATCGGGTAGTTCTTCGTCAGCTCGCGCACGACCAGGATCGGTTCGACGGTCGACACGATCCGGGTGTCGGACTGGGCCTGGGTCTCAGTCATGGCGGATCGCCCGGATCGGCGCCCTCATCGCCGCCTGGATCGCGGGGAAGAACGCGAAGACGAAACCGAACAGGAGCGTGAGCGCCGCGTTCACCGCGAGCTCGCTCCAGTAGATCTTCGAAGGGATGCGCTCGAGGTAGTAGACCTCGGGCGGGAAAGGGTGCCAGCCCGTGAGCCGGTGGATGAAGCTCGCGAGCTCGTTGATGTAGTGCGCGCCGATCAGCCCCGCGACGGAGCCGATCAGCATCCCCAGGATCGCGAGCAGGAACCCCTGGCCGAGGAAGATCTGGAGCGTCCCCGCGGCCGAGCCTCCCACCGCGCGGAGGATGCCGAGCTCGCGGACCTTCGTCTGGACGTTCATGAAGACGACGAGGAAGATCGTCGCGCTCGCGGCGAAGACGATCATGCCCGTGATGAGCTTGATGAGGAGCCGCTCCATGCCGACCGCGCGGAGGAGGTTCTCGTTCTGCTGCTCCCAGGTCTTTATGTGGATGAACTCCATGCCGAGGTCCATCTTCTTCGCGAGCGCCTGGACGGCCTCGTAGCACTTCGGGCGCACCTGCCGCGCCTGGTCGTAGCTGTCGAGCTTGATCGCGTAGCCCGAGATCTTCTTCGTGCCGATGAACTCCTGCGCGGTCCTCAAGCCCATGTAGAGGACGCGGCGGTCGGTCTCGTGAGAGCCCGCGCGGAACGCGCCGATCACGGCGAAGCGCTTGTCCTGCTGGACCTCCTTGTTGTCGCCCGCGGCCGTCGTCAGCTTCACGAGACCGTCGAGGCCGCCGCCGACTCGCTTGTCGTAGACCTTCATGAAGAAGACGCCCGCGATGACGGCGGGGATCTTCTTCCCGGGCTCGAGCGGGTCCTCGACGCCCTCGTCGAGCTGGCGGTAGATGCGCTTCACGTGCTCGTCCGCCTGGAGCTTGAGCATCTTGCGGACGCCGAGGTCGTCCTCGAGGCGCGCGATCTCCTTCGCATCGAGGCCCGACTTCTTCGCCCGGGCGAGCGCCGCCTCCGCGGCGACGAGCTCCTCCTGCGCCTTCTCGGGGGCCGGGGCGTACGCGAGCGAGCGCTTCTGGATCTCGGACTTCCTCGGCTCCTTGAGGACGTCGAACTCCTTCTGCTCGAGGTACCAGTCGCGCTCCGACATGATGAAGCTGCGGAACTCGCCGACGTTCTGCTCCTGCTCCGGATCGACGCCGCGGATCATGCAGTAGTCGGCCTTGTCGAACTCGCGGTGGAGGGCGGGGTGCTCGATGAACGGCGCGACGGCCTTCACGCCCGGCACCTTCGCGAGGGCGCCCTGGAGCTCGGGCGAGAGCGGGACGGTGAGGAGCTGGTCGCTCCTCAGGATCATGTCGGACATCGTCCCGCGGATGCGGGCGTGGAAGTCCTCCTGGAAGCCGTTCATGACCGACGGCGCGGCCGTGAAGATCACGACGGACGCGGCGAGGGCGAGGATGGTCACCAGGGAGAGCGGCTTGAAGACGTAGCGGATCGTGAGGAAGAGCTTGTACACGCGTGCTCCGGGTGACCGTGAGACGCGGAGAGGGCGCTCTCCGATCTCATCTCGAGCGATCGTAAGCGAAGCGTCCTAAGACGCAACACTCGGTGGCGAGCGGGGTCAGATGGCGCGCTGCGGACGAGCGCGCTATAAAGGGTTCGATCCGGGGTTGGAATGTCCGAGGCGGAAAATCCGTCCTCCGTGGAGCGGAACCTGACGAGCGAGAGTGCAGCGGAGAAGCCGGTGACGGCCCCGTCGTCGGCGCCCTCATCCACGACGTCATCGACGACCTCATCGACGACGTCGTCGGAGGCCCCGGCGACCCCGGCGTCCTCGCCGCGCGGCACCGGGGCGCTCGGCGTCCCGATCGGCGCCGCGAAGAAGTGCGGCGAGTGCGGCAGCCGCCAGCCCGCCAAGCGCACGCGCTGCACCGCCTGCGGGGCGAACCTCCCCGACAAGACCGAGGACGAGCAGGCCGCCGAAGCAGCGGCGGCCGCCGCGGCCGCCGCCGCTGCCGCCGCCGCGGCACCTGCGAGCCCCGTCGCCGATCCTGCCGCTCCGCCGCCCGCCTCACCCGACGCCAAGGCGACCGAAGCCAAGCCCGCCCCGCCTCCCACCGACGAGAAGAAGGTGGAGGAGAAGAAGGCTGAGGAGAAGAAGCCCGAGGAGAAGAAGCCCGAGGAGAAGAAGCCCGAGGAGAAGCCCCCGAGCGGCGACGAGGTCACCCTCGAGTCTCTCCTCAAGGCCGCGAACGAAGCGCACTCGCCGGCCGCTCAGACGGCGGAGAAGACCGCGGAGAAGCCGGCCGAGGCCAAGACCGAGCCGGCCGACGCCAAGCACGCCGAGCCCGCGGCCGAGAAGACCGAGAAGGTCGAGAAGCCCGAGGCCGCCAAGACCGAGCCGGCCAGGGCCGAGGCCCCGAAGACCGAGGCCGCCCCCGCCGACAAGCTGCGCGCCGTCGCCTCGACGCCGTCGCAGCCGGTCATGGTGCCGAGGAAGCCCGGCCCGGCCGCGGCGCCCCCGCGCCCGGCGGCGCCGGCCGTCAACGTGGGCGTCGTCGTCAAGACGGAGCTCAAGGCCGAGATCGGACCGCTCCAGAAGTCCGTCGACCACGTCGGTGACCAGATCAAGGCGGGCCTCACGCTGGTCGCGAAGGGCCAGCGCGGCCTCGAGGAGAAGACCACCCTCGTCGCGCGGGCGATCGAAGAGCTCGCCAAGGACGCGGCCAAGCGCCGCAAGGACTACGACGCGCTCTACGAGGAGATGCGTCAGTACAAGACGAACTTCCTCGAGACGGCGCAGAAGCCGCTCTACAACGACCTCCTCCTCCTCTTCGACTCGATCCAGCGGATCATGCGCCGCATCGAGGAGATCCAGGACGCGGCGATCCCGAAGGACGCGGTCGCCGAGGCGTTCAAGCAGGTGAAGGACGAGCTCCTCGAGATCCTCTACCGCCGCGACATCGAGATGATCGAGGACCACCCGCGGAAGCTCGACGTGAAGTCGCAGAAGCCGGTGCGTCGCGTCGAGACCGAGGTCGCTTCCGAGGACAAGGACGTGGTCCAGGTCGTCCGCGAGGGCTTCCGGCGCAACGGCGCCGTCTTCCGGGCGCAAGAGGTCGTCGTCAAGCGCTGCATGTCCGTCGCGTCGGACGAGCAGCCGATCGACGTCCGTCCCGGTGGGACCGAGGCAGAGCCGGACCGCGAGAAGCCGGCTCCCGAGAAACCGGCGGGTGAGACGCCTCCGTCGCCCGCGAACGAGACAACGAAGGCACCGGAGAAAGAGGGTTCCTAATGGCCGACGCTGCTGCCAAGCGCAAGATCGCGGGGATCGACCTCGGCACGACGTACTCGGCGATCGCGCACTTCGACGAGTACGGCAAGGTCGACGTCATCCCGAACAGCGACAACGAGCGCATCACGCCCTCGGTCATCCTGTTCGAGGAAGACGAGGTCATCGTCGGCAAGATCGCCAAGAACCAGTCGGTCTCGAACCCCGAGAACGTGGTGCAGTTCATCAAGCGCCACATGGGCGAGCCCGACTGGGTCCGTGTCATCAACGGGCGCGAGTACACGCCCGAGATCCTCTCGGCGATCATCCTGAAGCGCATCGTCTCCGACGCCGAGGACCAGATCGGCGAGTCGATCACCGACGTCGTCATCACCTGCCCCGCGTACTTCAACGACTCCGAGCGCAAGGCGACCCAGGACGCCGGGAAGATCGCCGGCCTGAACGTCATCGGCGTCCTCAACGAGCCGACGGCGGCCGCGATCGCCTACGGCATGAACAACCTCGACAAGAAGGTCAAGGCGATCGTCTACGACCTGGGCGGCGGCACGTTCGACGTGACGATCCTCGAGATCGAGGGGAACAACATCAAGGTCCTCGCGACCGACGGCGAGCGCCGTCTGGGCGGCAAGGACTGGGACGACATGCTCCTCAACTTCGTCGCCGAGAAGTTCATCGAGGAGCACGGCGTCGACCCGCGCGAGGACCTCGAGAGCTACCAGGACCTCGTCAACAAGGTCGAGGAAGCGAAGAAGGCGCTCTCCAAGAAGCCGAAGACGAACATCTTCGCGCAGTGCGCGGGCAAGAGCTCGAAGATCAACATCACCGTCGAGCAGTTCGAGGAGATGACGAAGCCCCTCCTCGACCAGACCGAGACCTACCTCGAGGTCGTCCTCAAGACGGCGAACCTCGAGTGGAAGGACATCGACGTCCTCCTCATGGTCGGCGGCTCGAGCCGCATGCCCATGGTGCCGCGCATGCTGAAGCGCGTCACGACGAAGGACCCGGAGAAGGGCGTCAACCCGGACGAGTGCGTCTCCGTCGGCGCCGCGTACTGGGCGGCGATCCTCCTCGTGCGCGAGGCCGAGCAGCTCAAGGAGAAGGTCGAGGCCGGCACCGCCACGGCGGAGGAGCAGCAGAAGGCCGAGTCGGCGGGCGAGAAGGTCGAAGCCGCGGTCCCCGAGGAAGTCGTCGGCATGCTCTCGGGCGTCGTCGTGCAGAACGTCAACTCCCACTCGCTGGGCATCGTGACGGTCACGCCCGACGGCAAGAAGAAGAACATGATCATGATCAAGGAGCAGACGCCGCTCCCGGCCCAGGTGTCCAAGGTGTTCGGCACCTTCATGGACAACCAGGTGTCCGTCGAGATCAAGATCCTCGAGGGCGAGAGCCCGGACCCGGACGACTGCACCGAGGTCGGGACCTGCATCATCTCGGACCTCCCGCCCAACCGCCCGAAGGGGACCAAGGTCCAGGTCACCTACAAGTACAGCGAGGACGGCCGCATCGAGATCCACGCCAAGGACTACCAGACCGGCCAGGAGGCCCACACCGAGATCAAGCGCGAGGGCGTCGGCTTCTCGGACGAGCAGATCACCGAGAAGGCCGAGGACATCCGCGTCCTGTTCGAGGGGCAGACCGAGGGCGCCGCGGCCCCGTCGGGGGACGACACGCAGGTCGCCCAGGCTCCTCCCGAGGCGGCGAACTACTTCGCCGCCGTGGGCGAGGAGGAGGCGGCTCCGCCCGAGGGCGCGCCCACGGACGGCGGCTACGCCGCGGACGGCGGCTACGTCTCGGATGGCGCCGGCACCTACGCGCACGAGGGCGACGCGCCTCCCGCCGACGCCGGCGGCGGCACGGCGGGCCAGGAGACGGTCTACGAGGCGCCTCCCGCCGAGTACGCGGCCGAGGCGGCTCCCGCCGAGGGCGGCGAGTACGCCACGAGCGCCGACTACGGCTCCGAGCAGCCCCCGGCCGACGCCTACGCGACCGAGGGCGGGGACGCGGGCTACGCCGCGGACGCGGGCGGCGGCGCCGACGGCTACTCGGCCGACGCGCCGACGCAGGAGAACCAGGCCTACGCCGAGGGCGCCGAGGCGGCTCCGGCCGAGGGCGGCGAGGCGGCGCCCGCCGAGGGCGGCGACTACGCGACGCAGGACTACGCCGAGGGCGAGGAGGGCGGCTTCGCCGACTCGGCGGAGTACCGCTAGAGCTGTCCGGAACTCGTAGTCGGAACTAAGAGGCGAGGACGTCCGGAGAACGGGCGGCCTCGCCTCGCTGCATCTGTTAACATGAGGCCACTCTAGAGTGGGCGACAACCGTTACCACGAGCTCCTCGGCGTCGATGCAGCCATCGAACAGCCGAACTACTACGAGCTCCTCCGGGTGGCCACCACGGAGGGGTCGAGCGAGGTCATCGAGAAGTCCTACAAGGAGCAGATGACCAAGCTCCAGCAGAACAAGAGCCCGAAGCACAAGGGCTTCATCGAGTTCCTCAAGGACGAGCTCCGCAACGCCAAGCTCACGCTCACGAACGCCCAGCGCCGCAAGGAGTACGACGCCACCCTCAACTCGAAGCACGTCGAGGGGTTCAAGCAGCTCGTGACGCCGCTCCTCGCGCTCGGTGAGGTGCCGTTCAGGGTCTTCGAGACGCTCGTCGCGAACGGCGTCTCCAAGCACGGCCTCACGGACGAGGCGGCTCGCGCCCTGATCCAGGAGATGGCGAAGGCCGCGAACGCCACGGTCCAGACCTCGGAGCCGGTCGCCGTCCCGCCACCGCCGCCGCCTCCGCTCGCGGCGCCGCCTCCGCCGCCGCCGCCCCCGCCCGGTTACGAGGGAGGCGACGACGTGGGCTTCGTCGACGCTCTCGACGACACGGGCCGCGCCTCGCAGCAGCCGCCCGGCAACAGCTATTACGGGGCCGGCTCGTCCGCGCCGCCCGCGCCCGCGGAGCCCGCGGGGCCGCGCATGTCCCGCTTCTCGGGCGACCGGCAGACCCCGGCGCCGCCGTCCGCGGACTCGGACCGCACGCCCTCGAGCTCGCGGATCCAGCGCGGCCGGTTCTACGACAACGACGAGCCGCGAGCGGGCTCCGACCGCATGACGCCTCGGCCGGGCTCGCGCTCGCCGTCCGACAGCGACTGGAACCGTCGCGACCGCGAGCGCGCCGGGAGCGACCGCGCCGGGAGCGACCGGCTCCCCCGCTCGCCCTCGGACAGCGACTGGAAGCGCCGCTCCCCGGACGAGAGCGGACGGCGCCCCGCGAGCGGCAACCCGGACGAGAGCGGCCACCGCCGCGCGAGCGGCAATCCCGACGAGAGCGGGCGGCGGCGCGCGGCCGCATCGGGCGGCCAGGACGCTCCCGTGCCGCCGTGGCAGCAGCAACCGCGCGGCGAGACGCCCTGGTTCGCGCGCGACCCATCGCACCAGGAGACGCCGTCCGCGCGCTCGGGGGCCGGCCGGACCGCCCTCTCGCCCGAGCAGGCGAAGATCGCCGACGAGGCGCGCAAGGCCTACAACGGCGGGATCAAGCTCGCCAAGCTCGCGGTCGCCGCGCACGACGCGCTCGCGGCCTACTTCCCGCGGAACGCGGACCCGATCCCGCGCATCAACGGCGTCTCGTTCGAGGAGGCCTTCCGCACCGAGAACAAGATGCTCAAGGAGGCCCTCCCCCAGTTCAAGAAGGTCGTCGAGAAGCTGGGCTCGCTCCAGGGGGCGTTCGCCGAGGACCTCCGCACGCGCGCCGAGAACAACATGCGCGCGGTCGAGCTCTACATGAAGGAGTGGAAGGAGCTCAAGTTCAAGCTCGAGTTCCAGGGCGCCTCGAAGGCCGAGATGAATCGCCTCTGGTCCGACTACTCCCGCGCGCGCCGCATCGACGCGCTCAAGCAGGAGATCGAGAAGCCGGGCGAGTACGTCTGACGTGGCAGCGGCGCCGAGGCTGATCATACGTTCGCGAGCGTACGGCGACCGGGTGGTCCAGCTCGGCTCGGAGAGCTTCTCCATCGGCCGCGGGACCGACCAGGACATCGCGATCCCCGACCGGAAGATCTCGAGCGCGCACGCGGTGCTCGAGTGGCGCGACGGCCGCTACTTCATCCGCGACCTCGGCTCGACGAACGGGACGTACGTGAACGGCCTCCTCGTCGGGGAGAAGCCGCTCGACCTGGACGACGAGATCCTCGTCGGCAACACGGTGCTCCTCTTCACGAACCGGGACGTCCCCTCGCAGGACGCCGCGGAGACCGAGCAGCAGGGCTCCTCGCTCGAGGAGATCACCGACGGCCGGAGCCGCACCGACGTCCCGACCCCGGTCCCCTCGGGCTCGTCGAGCGACGTCGAGGACGCGTTCGTCTCGCCGCAGACGGCGCCCGGCCCGCAGACGGTCAAGTTCCGCCTCACGGACGTCCAGCGCGACCTCCTCACCGGCTCCTCGATCGAGAAGACGAACGTCGCGGCGAAGCGCATGACGGTCCTCTACACGCTCGCGGACGCGCTCAAGGAGATCCAGTCCGTCGCGACGCTCCTCGAGCGGATCATGGACTTCATCTTCGAGGTCGTGGACGCGGACCGCGGCACGCTCCTCCTCCGCGAGGCCCACGGCGACGGCTTCATCCCGGGCGTCAACCGCCGCCGGAAGGGCCAGGCGCCCGACCCGCCCGGCGTCCGCGCGACGGTCTCGACGGGCCTCATCCGCGAGGCCATCGACGCCGGCGAGGCGGTCATCACGCGCGACGCGCAGACCGACGACCGCTTCACCGGGAACCAGTCGATCTACCTCTACGGGATCCGCTCGGCGATCACGGTGCCGCTCATCCACCGCGACCGCGTGCTCGGAGTCATCCACCTCGACAAGCGCGACGCGCGGCGGCCGTTCGGCGAGGAGGACCTCCACGTCCTCGTCATCGTCGCCATGCAGGCGGCGAGCGCGATCGCGAACGCCGAGCTCTTCGCGCAGATCTCGACCGCCAACCAGAAGCTCGAGGTCGCGAAGGCCGAGATCGAGCGCTGGAACCGCGAGCTCGAGCGCAAGGTGGAGGAGCGCACGCTCGAGATCCAGCGCCAGTCCGAGCGGATCGCCGAGCTCGCCAAGCAGAAGGACGAGCTCCTCGGCATGGTCGCGCACGACCTCCGCACGCCGCTCACGGGCCTCCTCGGGTTCGCCGAGATCGCCCTCCAGGGCCTCGAGCGCGAGGTCGAGCCCGCGCGCGTGAAGGAGGACCTCGAGGTCATCCGCGCGACCGCGGTCGAGATGAACGACCTCCTCACCGACCTCCTCGACGTCTCGAAGATCGAGGCGGGCAAGGTCACGATCACGCCGCAGCTCACCGACGTCTACGACCTCGTCGAGGACTCGTGCCGGCGCTACCGCCTCTGGGCGGAGGCGAAGAAGATCCGCTTCCAGGCGCGGCTCGCGCAGGACATCCCGAACGCGAAGATCGACGCGCGCCGCATCCAGCAGGTGCTCAACAACCTCGTCTCGAACGCCTGCAAGTTCAGCTCGGAGGGCGACACGATCACGCTCTCCGTCGCGCGGAGCGACCACGGCCTCGAGTTCTCCGTGACCGACACCGGCCAGGGCATTTCGCAGGACGACCTGACGAAACTCTTCGCGCGCTTCGAGCAGGGCAGCTCGCGCGCCACCAAGGGCGAGCGCGGCACCGGCCTCGGCCTCGCGATCGCGAAGAAGATCGTCGAGCTCCACGGCGGCCAGATCTGGGTCGAGAGCAAGAAGGGCGTCGGGAGCCGCTTCATCTTCTCGCTCCCGCTGAAGTAGACGCTCCCCGCCCGGTCACTCTCCTTCGGGGGAGACCTCGCCGCGCGCGTCCACGTACAGCCGCCTCAACCCCGCCTGCACCGGGATCGCCCGCGCCCAGAACTTCTTCCGGTCGCGCGCGAGCTCGACCTGGAGCTCGTAGCCCGGCACGTCGAGGACGCCGACGAGCTTCCGCTGCCTGAGCTCCTCGAGCGTGAGGAACTCGCGCCACCCGCCTGCGAAGCCCGCGTGCTCGCCCTCGAAGATCGCGCGGAGCGCGCTCTCGGCGCGGCGCTCGGCGCGCGCGCTCTTCGCCTCGGCGAAGAGGGGGACGACGAACGCGGCCATCGCCGCGAGCACGGTGACGACGACGAACGGGAGGAGGACGAGGTGCCTCCTGACCCGCGAGGTCCGCGCGAGCCGCGCCGAGCCCGAGGGCGTCGCGATCGCGATGAGCTTCATGCGCGAGGAGATCGGCTTCGCGCGCTCCTCGGCGCGCTCGATGGCGCCGGCGCGGCACGCGAGGCAGAGCTCGCGGCCCTGCTCGTCCTTGCGGACGCAGAGGCGGCACACGCTCCGGCGGCACTCCTCGCAGAGGAGCGCGCCTGGATTGCCGCACGCGCAGTTGGGACCCGGACTCGGACTGCCCACCAGGAGATCGGGCCTAATCTAAGCGCGACGCGGCCTCGACGCTCGCCCCAGTGTTGGAGGAAGAGACCTCCGCGTAGTGGCACGCGACGAAGTGCGTCGGGCTGCCGCCCGCGAAGGTCGCGAGCGCCGGCCGCCTCTGCTCGCAGCGGCCGTCCTTGTCCACCTTCGGGCGGAGCGGGCAGCGCGACGCGAACTTGCACCCCACGATCTCGCGGTCGGGCGAGGGGACGTCGCCCTCGAGGAGGATCCGCTGCCGCTTCGCCTCGATGACGGGGTCCGGGACCGGCACCGCGGAGAGGAGCGCCTGCGAGTACGGATGGCGCGGGCCCTTGTAGAGCTCGTCGCGCGAGGCGAGCTCGGCGATCTCGCCGAGGTACATCACGGCGACGCGGTCCGAGACGTGGCGGACCACGGAGAGGTCGTGCGCGATGAACAGGTAGGCGAGCCCGAGCTTCTGCTTGAGCTCGAGGAGGAGGTTCACGATCTGCGCCTGGATCGAGACGTCGAGCGCCG
>CAZYLP010000188.1:279-12057 GCA_964648345.1 uncultured Planctomycetota bacterium | reverse complement strand
AAGAGGATGTTCTCGGGCTTCAAGTCGCGGTGGACGACGCCGAGGTCGTGCGCCTTCCCGACGGCCTGAGCGACGGCGCGGACGACGGCGACGGCCTCCTCGACCGCGAGCGGCCCGCGGCGGAGCCGGTCGCGGAGCGTGCCGCCGGGCACGAAGGGGAACGCGAGGAACGGTCCGCCCGGGGAAGACCCTGCCTCGAGGAGCGGCACGAAGCCCTCCGCCTCGCCGAAGCGCGCGACGATCTTCGCCTCGCGCTCGAAGCGCGCGAGCTGCTGCGCCTCCGCGCGGAGGAGGAGCTTCACGGCCACGTCGCGGCCCTGGTCGCCGCGCGCGCGGTAGACGACGCCCGCGCCGCCGCGCCCCACCTCGGAGACCAACTCGTAGCGCCCGATCCGGCGCGAGCTCGAGCCCAGACGCTGGTCCACGAGGGAGGTTTAGCTCAGCGCCCCTTCAGCTGCTCGTACTTGGCGCGGAACTTCTTCGAGCGGTCCGGGTCGCCCATCTTCTCGTAGAGCTTGGCCGCGTACTTGTAGGCCTTCGCGTTCTCGGGGGCGAGCTTGACCGCCGTCGCCAGCGCGTCGCGCGCGTCGTCGAGGCGCTCGCAGTCCATGGCCGCGGCGGCGAGGTAGATGTGCGCGTCCGCGTCGTTCGGCGTGACCGACACGAGGTGCTTGAAGGCGCGCCGCGCCCGCTCCCAGTCGCCGGCGCGGGCGTACGCCTGCCCGAGCGACGAGACGGCGGTCGCGTTGTTCTTGTCCACGCGCACGGCCTTCTCGAGGACGTCGATCGCGGCCTGGACGTCGCCCTGCGCGATGAGGTCGCGCCCCTCGGCGAGGAGCTTCTCGAGGTCGCCCCCGCTCGTGCCGCCGGAGCGCCCTTCGTCGCGGCTCCGGCTCGAGGCGTCCTTCGAGCGCTTCGGGTCGCTCCGGGACGGATCACTCCGGGGCGGGTCCGACCGGTGCTCGGGGTCGCGCGTGCGCCGCCCCTTCGAGGAGGCCTCGTCGGCCTGGCTCCCGTCGAGCGGCGAGCGGACGTCGCTCGCGGTCGGGCGGCGGAAGATCTCCGTGTCGTCGTCGTCGTCCGCGAACGAGTCGTCCGGATCGTAGGCCGCGCCCTCGAGCGTGATCGTGATGCGGCACTCGCCGGTGCCGCCCGCGAGCTTGGCGTCGCGCACGCCGGGCGTCGCGATCAGGTCCTCGACGAGCGTGCGCGCGAGACCGAACGCGACGCCGCGGAGGTCCACGGCGAACCCGCGCGCCGCGTCCTCGATGGCGTGCTCGTAGTCGCCCAGGATCTCGCGGATCGCTTGCTGGACCTCGCGCCTCACCTTCGACGAGACGCCGCCTCCGCCGGGGGTCACGACGCCGCGCGGCGTCCGCTCCTCGCGGTTCTGGGGCGGCTTCGTCTCGCGGCTCCCGCGGCTCCGCGAGTTGCGATCGCCCGGCGGCGGCGACTCATCGAGCGTGACGACCGGGCCCGATGGCGGACCGCCCGGGTCGCCCGGGACGCGGAGCTTGGCGCGACAGCGGAGGCACCGCACCTTCTTGCCCCGGAACGCCTCCGGGACCCGTGCCTCGTGGCCGCACTCGTCGCACTTGATGTCGATCTTCGCCATCGAGCGAGAGCGAGGTTAGCAAAAGATCCGCTAAAAGACGGAGAGCAGGGCGCCCTGGAAGGTGTTCGGGGACTGGTCCGTGCGGATCCGGGTCAGCGCGAGGCGCATGTCGCGGAGCACGTCGTCGATGCGCGACGCCACGTCCTCGGTCGCGCGACGGCCCTCGGGCGCGGCCGAGAAGAACGAGCCGACCTCGGGGTCGGCGGCCGACATGCCCTCGAGGCGCCGCGCGAGGGCCGCGAGGGTCTCGCTCGCATCGGGCCCGCTCGTGGGGCCGAGGAGCCCTCCGAGCGTCCCGCCGCCCGCGCGCGCGTCGCCGGTGATCGTCGCGAGCGAGCCGAGGGCTTCGCCGAACTTGTCGGCCGCCTCCTCGCCGTGGTTGAGCGCGCCCGTGACTCCGCCCTCGGCGTGCTGGTATCCGTGGAACAGGCTCGCGCCGAGGCCGAGCTGCTCCTTCATGGACGTCGCCGCATCGGGGTCGCCGAAGAGCCGGCCGAGCGAACCACCCTCGCCTTTCACGGCGGTCGCGAGCGACTCGTCGAGCGCCTGGATGTTGTTCCTCGTCCCGCGGAGCGCCTCGTTGAAAACGATCGCGTTGTCCTTGGTGACGAGCGCGCCGAAGCCGTCGCCCGCCTTCGCGTTCATGGCCGCCTCGCGGATGTTGCCGGTCCGCGTCCTGAGCGCTGCGAGCGCGTCGCGGACCCCGAGACCGGCGTCGGGGTCGTTCACGAGCTTCCCGAGCCAGCTCCCGTCGCTCCGCGTGAGGGAGTCGGTCAGCTCCTCGAAGGCCTTCAAGCTCTCCGAGAGGCCCGTCTCGGAGCCCGAGTCGGAGCTCGCGGCGAGGCTCTCGCGGAACTCGCCCGGGATCGGGGCGACGGGGTCCCAGAAGCCGCTCCCCGCACGGCCCGGATCGATGAAGATCCCGGCGTTCCCGAAGGCGTCGATCGGCTCGATGACGACCCGCACCTTCTCCTTGTAGATCGACACGAACGGCTCGACCTGGAGCTCGACCAGCTGGTGGTCGCCCTCGAGGTTGATCTGGTGGACGCGGCCGATCTTGTAGCCGAGGACGAAGACCGGGTCCTCCTTGGCGAGACCGATCGTGCGGGAGAACGTGACGCGGTACGTGCGCCACTCGCGCAGGTCCTCCCAGAGCAGGTACGTGGTGAAGTACCCGAGGAGGAACAGCCCGGTCACGAGCGTGACCGAGACGGCGGCCGCGGTGCCGATCCGGCGCTCCACGCTCAGAACGCCGCGAAGACCGCGCCGAGGAAGGCGTTGATCGGGGCCTGCTCGCGCAGGTCCTCGACCGAGTCGCGGAACTCGACGGTGAGCCGCTCGACCTCCGTGAAGATCCGCGAGACGCGGTCGCGGAAGAGCGTGTCCTTCACGACGAGGCCGAACGCGCCCTCGCCCTTGTCCACCGACCGCGAGATCGCGTCGAGGTGGTTGAGCGTGTTCTTGACCGACGTCCCCGTCCCCTCGTCGTTGAGGAGGACGCCGACGGCGCTCTTCGAGTCCTTGATGTTCCCCGTGATGACGCCCAGGTTCTCCGCGGTCGCGGCGGCGCCGTCGTAGAACTTCGGGTCCTTGATGAACTTGCCGAGCGAGCCGTTCCCCGCGGCCACGTCGCTCGTCACCTTGGAGATGTCCTCGACGATGTGCGCCGTGTAGCCCGAGACCTCGGGGTTGTCGGAGACGATCACGCCGAGCGCCGACTTCCCGGCGTTCGCGTTCGTGAGGATGATGTTGGCCTCCATGAGCGCGCCGTTCATGTGCTTCACGGCCCCGTTCAGGTTGTCGTGGAGGTCCGACTTCTTCGCGACGAGCTCGCCGGCGATGCCCTCCCCGCGCTCGATGCGCCTCAGGATCGTGGCGATCGCGGAGGTCGCATAACCGAGGTCGGTCGCCATCGTCGAGAGCGACGAGCCCGTGGCCTGGTCGTTCAGGAGGGCACCGATGATGCTGTCCGACTGCGTGAGCCGCTCGGAGACGAAGGCGAGGTTCGAGACGATCTTCGCGATGCCGGGGCGGTTCTCGTCCACGAGCTTGTTGAGCGTCTGGAGGAGCTCGCCCTCGGCCGTGCCCTGGATGACCTCGGGCTCCTGCTTCTGCGCCTGCGACTCCTCCTCCGAGGAGAACTTGCCGCGCGGCCCGTCGTAGCCGCGGCGGATCTCGACGATGCGGCCGCCGAGCGGCGAGAAGGGCGTGACCTTGACCTCGCTCCCGTCCTTGTAGATCTCGACCGCCTTCTTGACCTTGAGCTTCGCCTTGATGCGGAGGTCGCCCTTCGGCGCCGGCTCCATGACGAGCTCGGTCACCTCGCCGACCTCGAGGCCCTCGACGCGGACCTGGTCGCCCTTCTTGAGGCCGTAGATGTTCGGGAAGGTCGCCCAGTAAGTCTTCGTCGCGCCCTTGAAGAGCCCCGAGATGAGGACCGTGTAGGCGCCGAGGAGCATCATGGCGCCGAAGAAGATGAGACCGACGATCATCTCGTTCCGCTGCTGCTTCTGCATGGTCCGTCTCCTGCGTCGCTACTGGATCGGGCCCTTCGTGAGGCCTTCTATGAACTGGCGGACGATCGGGTTCTGGGTGTTCTTGATCTCGTCCGGGGTCCCGTACTGGATCACCTTGCCCTCGTAGAGCATGGCGATCCGGTTCGAGATCCGGTACGCGCTCGTCATGTCGTGGGTGATGATCACCTGCGTCACGTCGAGCTTCTGGTGCATGTCGAGGATCATCTCGTCCACGAGCGCCGTCTTGACCGGGTCGAGGCCCGAGGTCGGCTCGTCGTAGAGGACGACGAGCGGCTTCATGACGACGGCGCGGGCGAGGCCGGCGCGCTTCTGCATGCCGCCCGAGATCTGGTTCGGGAAGAGGTCCTTCGCCTGCGGGATCTGGAGGAGCTTCAGCATCTCGACGACGTGCTTCTGGATCTCGCCCTCGGTGAGGTCCGTGTTCTCGCGGAGCGGGAGCGCGACGTTCTCGCCGACGGTGAGCCACTGGAGGAGCGCCGCGGACTGGAACAGGACACCCATCTTGCGGCGAGCCTTGGCGAGCTCGTAGCCCTGGAGGTGGGTGATGTCCTGGCCGTCGAGGATCACCTTCCCCTCGTCGGGTTCGAGGAGCCGCATGATGTGTTTCAGGGTGACGCTCTTCCCCGTGCCCGATCCGCCGATCAGACACACCGTCTCCCCGCGCGGGATCGTGAGCGTGATCCCGCGGAGGATCTCGCGCGTTCCGAACTTCTTCCAGAGGTTCTCGAGAACGATCATGTGCTGACCCGAGATATTACCTTCCGTGACCGTCGCGCGGCCCTCCGCTTGCGCTCGTCAGGTCCCGCGCCCTGCGCGGAGGGAGAACACGCATGACTCCGAACCGCATCCTCGGTGTGGTCCTCCTCGTGGTGGGCTGCATCCTCCTCGCGATGTCGTACTCGGCCTCCGAGTCGATCGCCGACCAGACGAAGCACCTCTTCACCGGCAACTTCCGGGACCGCACGACGATCATGATGATCGGCGGCGCGGTCGCGGCCGTCGCCGGCCTCGCCGCGCTCCTCGTCCCTGGCCGCGGCAGGCTCGGCTACGGCGGCGGCTACGCCGGCTGACCTGACCCTACGTTCGACGGAGGGCCGGGGCGCGTATGATGCGCGCCATGCGCATCTGCCTGGCCCTCCTCGTCCTGACGCCCGTCGCCGCGCTCGCGGACGAGGCGGCGCTGCAGCTCCGTCTCGACCACGAGGTCCACTCCTCGGAGCACGTCGTCCGCGGCAAGTACGACGGCGGGCGCCTCGATCCGACGGCCGAGCTCAAGGGCCTCCTCCCCGTGAAGCCCGTCGCGATCGACCGCGACGAGGTGGAGCTCAGGCCCACGGACCTCGCGCCCGGCACGCCCCGCATGATCGGGGAGGGCGTGTTCTTCCTCCAGAAGCGCTTCGACGGGAAGGGCGCGGATGCGAAGCGGTACATCGAGCTCGAGGGCGTCGAGGGTGTCGCGTGGACCGGGACCGTCGCCTACCTCGGCTATCGCGAAGGGGACGACGGGAAGTACGGGCTCCGCGACCTCGCGAAGAAGGCGGACTTCGAGAAGCTCCTCGGCGCGGCGCTCGAGCGCGATCGCCTCCTCGCGGCCGCTCTCGCGATCGTGGACTCGAAGGCGCGCGCCGTGAAGCTCGTCGAGCTCGTCCGCACGGCGCACGAGGCCCCCGAGGAGGTCGTCGCCGAGCTCGGCCCCGACCCCGTCGCGCAGCGAGCGATCGTGGAGATCGGCCTGGTCCACGAGGTCGCGTCGCTCGAGGAGCTGCGCCGCTCCGCGAGGCACGCGTGGGTGAAGCACGCGGCCGTCCGCGCGCTCGCGCCGGCCCCCGACGGCGAGAAGCGGCTCGTGGCGATCGCGCTCGCGAAGGAGTCGAGCGAGGACGAGGTCGTCGCCGCGATCGAGATGCTCTTCGCGCTCGACCAGGCGGGCGCGGCTTCGCTCGAGAAGCTCTCCTTCGACTCGCGGCCGCGCGTGCGGCGAGCGGTCGCGTCGGCGCTCCGCGAGAAGGTGAAGGACCTGAAGACCCTCGAGCGCCTCATGAAGGACCCGGACGAGACCGTGCGCCGCGCGGCCACCGAGGCCGCGCGCGCCGCCGCGCGGCGCCTCGGGCTCCCCCTCCCCGGCGCGAAGCCGGACGAGGAGAAGGACCCCGAGGATCGCTGAGCTCCCTCAGCGCGGCTGGGCCCAGAGGCACGCGCCCGCGGGGCTCCAGCACGAGAGCCGCGAGCCCGCCGCGATCGCGACGTTCGAGGTCTCGGGCGCGAAGACGAGCGCGCGGACCTCGCCCGCGAGGGTCTTCGCCGGGACGAGGACGCGCGACGTCCCCGCCTTCACGTCGAGGAGACGCACCGTCCCGTCCTCGTGCACCGAGGCCGCGAGGAGGCCGTCGGCCGCGATCGCCACGTGGCGCACGGGCGAGGGCGCGCGGAGCTCGGCCACGACCGCGAGCTCGTCCGCGTCGCGGACCTCGAGGACGCGCACGACGCCGCGCCGGTCGCCGGCGACGACGCGCCCGACGGGCGCCTGCGCGGCGACCGCGTCCACCTCCGCGGTCATGGTGCCCTTCTTGGCGTGCCCCATGATGTCCACGACCGTGACCTTCGCGTTCCGGTAGCCGTAGATCGCCCGCGAGTGGCCGCCCTCGGGTTCGAACGACCACGCGGCCGCGCGGACTCCGAGCTCGGGGTTCATGGTCGCGATGTCGCCGATGATCTCGCCGTCGTCGCCGCCCCACGTGAAGCGAGACACCTTGCCGCCCGCGCCGACGCCGAAGACGAGCACCTGGTCCTTGAAGTCGAAGACGTGCATCGTCAGGAACGCCTCGTCGAGCGGCCAGCGCTTGCTGCCCTTCGGCCCGGCTCGCGCGGTGTCGGAGTGGCGGATCGCGGCCAGCTCGCGGTCGGTCGCGTAGATCATGGTGTGCCCGGCCCGCGAGAACGCGATGCGGATCACCACCGCACCCGGGTCGGCCGAGCGCTCGAGGCCTCCGTGGGCGTTCCAGAACTTCATCGCCCCGTCGTCGGCGGTCGTCACGAAGCCCATCGGCGCCCCGGCGACGGGCGCGAGGGCGAGGCACCGGATCGGGCCCGAGTGGAGCTCCTTCGCCTCGACGGGCGCCGCCGGGAGGGAGATCGCCGGCGGAGCCGGGGGCGGCGCGGGCGCGAGCGGCGCGGGCTTCGGCGGCCTCTCGGGCTCGACGACGCGGGGCGTGCGCCCGGGCGCCAGCGAGTCGTGGGGGGGGCCATGGGGGGCCGGTGGGTGCGGCCCCCCATGAATCAGAATGATCGTCGCGGCCGCGCCGCAGCCGAGGGCCACGGCGCCCGCGAGGATGTGCGCGCGCCGCCTCGGGCGGCGGCGGTCCGTCTGCGCCTTCCTGAGCTCGGCCTCGAGGGCCAGCCCGTCGCGCGGGCGCGACGCCGGCTCGCGCGCGATCGAGCGCTCGATGACGTTCACGAGCGAGAACGGGAGGTCGCGTCCGCTCGAGCCGAGGCGGTCGAAGTCGCCCGCCTCCACGCGGGCCATGACCGCGACGGCGGAGTCCGCGTAGAACGGCCGCTGGCCCGTGAGGCACTCGTGGAGGACGACTCCGAGCGCGAAGACGTCGGCCGGCGGGCCGATCTCTCCGCCGCGCATCTGCTCGGGCGGGGAGTAGCCCGCGGTCCCGACGAAGACCCCGGTCTTCGAGATCGCCGCGCTCGCGCTCGCGCCCGGCACGTCGCGCTCGAAGTGGCGAGCGAGGCCGAGGTCGGCGATGAGCGGCGCGCCGTCCACCGTGAAGAGGACGTTCTCGGGCTTCACGTCTCGATGCACGATGCCGCGCGAGTGAGCGCGCCCGAGAGCCGCCGCGAGGGCGACGCCGAGGCGCCACACCTCCTCGACCGGGATCGGCCCCCGGTGGATCCGCTCGCGGAGCGTCCCGCCCGGGATGAACGGCATGACGATCCACGCGCCGCGCGGCGACGTCCCCGCGTCGAGGAGCGGCACGAAGCCCTCGGCCGCTCCGAGCGCCGCGAGGAGGCGCCGCTCGCGGTCGAAGCGCGCGAGCGCCGTCGGGCTCGACTTCAAGAGGAGCTTCAGGACGAGGTCGTCCCGCTCGGCGGAGCGCGCGCGGAAGACGACGCCCATGCCGCCGCGTCCGATCTCCTCGCCGGTCTCGTAGGGGCCGAGCTGCACGCGTCAAGTCTGCGCCGAGCCCTCGAGCCATGCCAGACGCACGAGCCCGAGAGCCGCGATGATGAGCGAGGTCGAGGCGAGGACGTAGACGCTCCCGACGATCACGGGGTGCTTCGCGAGGAGGTAGTGCTTGAGCGTGAGCCCGAACGTCGCGAAGACGCCGATCACGACGAAGGCTCTCAGGACGAGGAGCGCGTCCCGGCTGCCGATGGGCACCGCGGTGCTCCCTCCGGTCGCCCTGGCTGTCGCGGCCTCGCGGCTCCACTTCACGATCCGCGCGCCCGAGCGTCGCGCGATGAAGAAGCCCTGGGCCGCGCCGAGGACGAGCGCGAGACTCACCGCGAGCGCGCTCGTGCCGCCGCCCGCGGAGAGGATCCAGGGCCAGCCGTTCCACCCGAGCTTCACCGCGGCGTAAGTCCACAGGAGCGCCGCGATGGAGAGCCTCGCCGCCACTCCGCGCGCCGTGCGCGCGTCGTCCGTCATGGTGAAGAAATGTAGACGAAAGTGCGAACGGGCGCAGCGCGTCGTATGTTCATGACAACGGTGACAGCTCGGGTGGCGGCACCTACTCCTCCGCGATCATCGGGCGGCGTCCTCTCGGCGCTCTCCCACACGCCCTTCCTGCTCGTCTGGTCCGGCGCGCTCGTCTCCAACGTGGGCGGCTGGATCGAGTTCGTCTGTCAGAACTGGCTCGTCTATCAGAAGTCCGGGCACTCGACGACCTGGACGGGCGCGCTCAGCCTCGTCGGGCTCCTGCCCATGACGATCCTCGCCCTCCCCATGGGCGTGGTCGCCGACCGCTTCAACCGCCGCAAGCTCCTCCTCCTCATCCAGATCCTCATGGCGCTCGGCGCGCTCCTCCAGGCGGTCGCGTGCCACATGGGCTGGACCGAGCCGTGGATGACGGTCTCGATCGCGCTCCTCGAGGGCCTCTGCATGGGCGCCGTCGGCCCCGTCTGGCACTCGCTCGTGCCCGAGCTCGTCCCGCGCGAGGACCTCGGGACCGCGATCGCGCTCAACAGCGCGCAGTTCAACGTCGCGCGCTCGGTGGGGCCCATGATCGCGGCCGTCGTCATCGCCCGCTGGGGGCTCCCCGTCGCGTTCGACCTGAACGTCGCGAGCTTCGCCCTGGTGATCGCGGCCCTCGCGATCGTCCGCACGAAGGAGGCGCCGCGCTCCGAGGCTTCGCGACCGCGCGGCGTGGGCGCCGTGCTCGACGGCCTCAAGGCCACGCGCGCGCACCCGGGCATGTTCCGGCTCGTGTGGAGCAGCTTCGTCTTCGTGCTCTTCACGGCGCCGATCTTCGCGCTCCTCCCCGCGATCGCGACGCGCCAGCTCGGCGGCGAGGAGGCGACGTTCTCCTCGCTCATGTCGGCGATCGGAGTCGGGGCCGTCTCCGCGGTCTTCTTCATCGGCCGCCTCACGGCGGCCTTCAAGCGACAGGCCGTCATGGCGTGCTCCGCGCTCCTCACGGGCTTCGCGCTCGGCTCGCTCGCCTTCACGCACTCCTGGTACGCGGCGGTGGCGCTCCTCTTCGCGTTCGGGGTCGGGTGGTGCATCCTCCTCACGACCCAGAACACGGCGCTCCAGATGCTCACGCCGGACGCGATCCGCGCGCGCGTCATGAGCGTGAACGTGCTCGCGTTCATCGCGGCGCCGATCGGTCAGCAGCTGTTCGGCTGGGTCGCCGAGCCCGCGAACCTCGACGTCGGGCGCACGCTCGCGATCCTCGGAGCGGGCGCCGTGGCCATCGGCTCGTTCCAGCTCGCGTCGCCGGTCCCCCAGATCGAGGGGAGCCACTCAGCCGAGCGCGGGGAAGCGGTCCTTGTAGAAGCGTAGCTCGGCGATCGAGGCGCGGACGTCCTCGAGGGCGGTGTGCGACTTCGCCTTCGGGAAGCTCGCCTTCTCGCCGAGCCAAGCCTTCATGAGGATCTTGAAGCTCGTCACGTCCACCTGGCGGAAGTGGAGGTAGCCCTCGAGCGCGGGCATGTACCGCGCGAGGAACCGCCGGTCCTGCCAGATCGAGTTGCCGGCGAGGATCCCCTCCTGGGGGCCGCACCACTTCGCGACGAGCTTCATGAGCGCGCGCTCGGCGTCGAGGAGCGACGTCTTCGACTCGCGGACCTTCTTGATCAGGCCCGAGCTCTCGTGCATCTGCCGCACGAAGGGCGTCATGACCTCGAGGCGGCTCTCGGGCTGCCAGATCGGGAGCTCGACCACGTCGAGCTCCTCGAAGCGGCCGATGTCCGTCACGATCGCGGCGACCTGGACGATCGAGTCCACCTCGGGGTCGAGGCCGGTCATCTCGAGGTCCATCCAGATGAGGCGTTCGCGTCTCTCGCTCATGGGCGCGAAAGACTACCAAACCCTCAGAGCGCGTCGAAGCGTTCCTCGCCCGGAGCGAGGCGGCTCTTCTCGCCCTCCTCCTCGTCGTCCGTGCTCGTGAACTTGAGCGGCCACGTGAAGACCTGGAGGCGCCACGCGTCGCGGTAGGCGGTCGTCTCGAGGCGGAAGAGCGAGAAGATCCCGAGGAGCGGGACGATGTCCACGTCGCGGTAGAGGACGAGCGGCTCCGCGAGCATCCAGCCGTAGTAGTCGCGGAACATGGCCGGCGGGACGGACAGCTTCGCGTAGTCCACGATGAACGGCACCGAGACGGTGGACTCGTGGAGCTTCGCGTGGACCTGGACGCGCTCGCGGGCGAACTCGCTGCGCTCGGACCACGGCACGAGCTTGCAGTGGACGATCCGCTCCTCGCCGTCGAAGGCGACGACCACGTCCACCGGCGCCGCCTGTGCCCCCGTGACGCCGACGTTGTCGCCGTTGCGCGTCTTCACGGCGCGAATCGCGTTCTCGAGGTCGCGCGCGTTACGAACGACGCGCCCGCCGAGGCTGCGGATCTCGTCGCCCGGGACGATCCCGGCCTGGTCGGCGGGGCTCTCCTTGAGGACGCGCTCGACGAGGACGCCGATCGACGTCTCCGGCACGTCCTTCGGGACCACGACGCCGAAGCACAGGCCCTTCGTCGTCGCCTTCTTGTTCTTGAGGGACGAGTCCTTCTCGGTGATGTCTTTCCAGAGATTCGACTTGCAGCCCGTCACGAGGACGAGCAGCGCCACGGCCACGATCCGCTTCATGCCCCACCCCTGCCTTCGAGTACGCCGGATCATACGACTCGTCCGGAAGCCGGGCGGGGATGCACGGAATGGGCCTGAGAGCCTTTCTTCTTTGTAGGATGCGTGGACCATGACGACCACGGAACTCGACCTCGAGACGGAGATCGCCGAGCTCAAGAAGAAGCGGAACGCCGTGATCCTGGCCCACTACTACCAGGACCCCGACATCCAGGACCTCGCCGACTTCATCGGCGACTCCCTGCAGCTCGCCCAGGCCGCCCGCGACACCCGGGCCGACACCATCCTGTTCTGCGGCGTGCACTTCATGGCCGAGAC
>CAZYLP010000188.1:0-269 GCA_964648345.1 uncultured Planctomycetota bacterium | reverse complement strand
CGCCGACTTCGTGGGCGACAGCCTCCAGCTCTCGCGCGAGGCGGCGAAGACGGACGCGGACGTGATCGTGTTCGCGGGCGTCCACTTCATGGCCGAGACGGCCAAGATGCTGAGCCCGAAGAAGAAGGTCGTCCTCCCCGACCTCAAGGCCGGCTGCTCGCTCGTGGACTCGTGCCCGCCCGCGCTCTTCAAGGCGTGGCGCGAGAAGTACGCCGACCACGTCGTCGTCACCTACGTCAACTCGTCGGCCGTGGTGAAGGCCCTCTCGG
>CAZYLP010000187.1:0-12075 GCA_964648345.1 uncultured Planctomycetota bacterium | reverse complement strand
GACGCGATCCGTTGCGCCGAGGCGCACGGCGACCCCGCGCGCCTCGCGCCGCTCTGCGCGCGCGCGGGCGACTTCAAGCGCGCCGCCGAGCTCTACGAGAAGGCGAGCCTCCACCGCGAGGCCGCGCGCTGCTTCCACGAGCTCAAGGACGCCCCCGCCGAGGCGAAGGCCCTCGAGAAGGCGAACGACCTCCTCGCCGCGGCGCAGGTCTGGCTCCGCGCCGAGCGCGCCCAGGACGCCGAGCGCGCCCTCGGCGCCGTCGCGAAGAGCTCCCCCGACCGCAAGAAGGCGCGGGCGCGCCTCGGCGAGCTCCACGCGCGTGGCGGCCGCATGCGCGAGGCGGCCGCGTGCCTCGACGAGGCGCTCGAGGGCGAGACGCCGAGCGAGAAGAACGTGAACACGTTCGTCGAGTGCGCCGAGGCCCTCGCCGCGTGCGGCCAGCTCGAGCGCGCCATCGAGCGCTTGAAGCAGCTCGTGGGGCAGCCCTTCGCGCCGCCCACGCTCAGGATCCGCCTCGGCGAGCTCGAGAAGAAGCGCAGCGCCACGAGCTCGGGGCGCGCGACGGGCTCGGCGCTCGGCGGGAAGGAGCTCCTCGGCTTCGAGCTCGACCGGTACCGCACGAGCATCTACCTCGGCGAGGGAGAGCTCTCCTGGGCGTACGAGGCCGAGCACACGCTCCTCAAGCGGCCCGCCGACCTCCGCGTCCTCAAGGCCGGTCTCGACGAGGACGCGACGGAGCAGTTCTTCCTCGAGGGCAAGGCCCTCGCGCTCGCCGCGCACCCGAACCTCCCCGACGTCTACGACGCGGGCCGGACCGCGACCGGCCTCGCCTACGTCGCGCTCGACGTGAGCCGCGAGCCCACGCTCCGCCAGCTCCTCCGCCAGGCGCAGGGGCCGCTCCCCGTGCCGCGCGCCGCGCAGATCGGCGCCGGGATCCTCGCGGGCCTCTCGGCCGCGCACGCGGCGGGCGTCGTCCACGGCGACTTGAAGCCCGAGAACATCCTCGTCGCATCGGGCGACCGCGCGCGCGTCGTCCGCTTCGCGCTCGCTCGGCTCATGCCGCCGCCCACGTCGCAGGCCCTGCCGTTCCTCGCGACGCGCGCCTACGCCTCGCCGGAGCAGATCGTCGGCGCGGCGCCGGGCAAGGCGGCCGACCAGTACTCGGTCGGAGTCATGCTCTACGAGATGCTCTCGGGGATCCACCCGTTCGCCGCGATCACGAACGCCGACCAGCGCGCGAAGGCCGAGGCGCGCCAGCTCGACGAGGTCGCGCCGACCGTCCCGCCCGCGCTCGCGGCCGCGATCATGAAGGCGCTCGCGGTGGACACCGAGGACCGGCACCGCTCGATCGCCGACTTCGAGCGGGCGGTCGCGAAGTTCGCGGGCGTGCTCGTCCCCGCATAGAGAGCACCGAGCGGCCGACTCTACGCACGACGTGGAGGAGCATTCCTTCCGTCTTCAAACACGGATTCAAACGAGAAGAACGCTCATCCACGTCGGGATCCTCAGCGATCCTTCAGCGCCTCGAGCAACTCTCCAGCTCTCTCCGCGATCTTCCCGCGCTCCTTCGCCTGGAACGCCGAGAGCTCGGTCCGGGCGCGCTCCTTGTCGCCTCTCAGCGCGTGGAGGAGCCCGGCCACGAACCGGAGCTTGTGCCGCAGCGGCTCCTTCTCGAGCGCGCGGTTGATGTCGTCGAGCGTCTTCACGACCGCGGGCTCGAGGTCCGACTTCTCGAACGCGCCGTCCTTCGCCTGCTGGACCATCTCGTCCGCGGCCTCGAGGTCGTCGAGGAACGCCCGGTCGAGCGCGACCTGGAGACGCACGAGCGACATGCGCTGGGAGTCGGTCGCGAAGGTCACGCCGCTCCCCGTCGCCTTGGAGGCCTCGCTCTCGAAGCGGAAGTACCACTTGCCGTCGATGTCGAGGATCCCGAGCGGGGGCTTGAGCAGCTTCTTGTGCGCCGCGAGCGCCAGCCTCGGATCGCCGAGCTTGCGCGCGAGGATCCCGAGCGAGAGGCGCGCGAGGTTGTTCTCGGGGTCGAGCTCGACGCAGCGCTGGTACTCCACGAGCGACTCGGCGTCGCGGCCGAGGTACTGGAGGACGTAGCCCAGGTTGTTGCGGAGGAGCGGCTCGTTCGGCCCGAGCTCGATCGCCTTCCCGAGCGTGGCCCGCGCGCTCTCGAAGCTCCCGAGCCGCGTCTCCGTGAAGCCGAGCTGCGCGAGCGCGTGGAGCCGCTCCTCCTTGGTGCGCGCGTTCGCGACGGCCTTCTCGAACGCGAGCGCGGCGAGCTTCGGGTGCTCCTTCGCGAGGGCGCGCTCGCCGAGGTCGCAGAACAGCTTGTAGGCCTCGGCTCCCTTCCCCGCGACGGCGGCGGCCTCCGCCTGGGCGAGGAGCGACCGCTCCTTCTTCGTCGCCTTCTCGCCCGTCGGGTCGGGGAGCTCGAGCGCGGGCGCGGACTCGACCGGAGCGACGGTCTCCGCCGTCGCGGTGCCCGAGCTCACGACCGCGGCCGGGGGCTCGAGGACGGGCTTCCGGTTCCTGGGCGCGGCGAAGACGACGACCGCGACTCCGAGGACGAGCGCGACCCCCGCGCCGCCGAGGAAGGCGCTCGCCCGGCGCGAGCGGCGCAACGTGCCCGCTCCGTGCTCGAGGGCGGCCGCGAGCTCGGTCCCGTCGGCGAAGCGCTCCTTCGGGTTCGTCGCGATCGCGCGCTCGATGGCATCGCGCAGCCACGACGGCACGGTGTCGGGGAGCGGCTCGTGCGCGCCCTGCTCGACGAGGTCGAGGAGCTCGAGCGCGCTCTTCGCGCGGTAGAGCTTCACGCCCTGGAGGCACTCGTAGAGGATCGCTCCGAGCGCCCACACGTCCACCTCCGGTCCGACGACCTTCGCGTTCTTCATCTGCTCGGGTGCCATGTACCCGAGCGTGCCGATCGCGGTGCCGTGGCTCGAGAGGGACAGGCTCTTCGCGTCGGGGTCGTCGTACCGGTCGGGCTTCAAGTCGCGGTGGATGATCCCGGACCCGTGCGCCTTCCCCATCGCCTTCGCGAGCGCGTGGCCGAGCGAGACCGTCTGCTTCACGTCGAGCGGTCCCTTGCGGAGCCGATCGCGGAGCGTCCCTCCTCCGAAGTAGGGCATGACGATGAACGGGCCCTGGGGCGACTCGCCCGCGTCGAGGAGCGGCACGAAGCCCTCGTGCTCGCCCAGCTCCTCGAGGAGGCGTCGCTCGCGGTCGAAGCGCGCCGCGTGCTGGCGCTTGTCCGCCTTGATGAGGACCTTGACCGCGACCTCGCGTCCGTCGGACGCGCGGCCCTTGTAGACCGCGCCCATGCCGCCGCGGCCGATCTCGACGAGAGGTTTGTAGTCCTCGAGACTCACCGCCCGAGGATGGCCCGACCGTGTGCTCCACGCACGTTCCCGGGAGAGCGGGCCATAGCCAGAGAAGCCCTCAGAGGATAAGGTCTTCCGGTCGAGGTCGGGGTCCGTGAACGATCGTGCCTTCTTGAAGCTCGCCCGCAAGGTGGGCTACCCGTCGGCCACCAACGTGGCGCGGCTGAGGAAGCTCCAGACCGAGCGCACGAAGAAGGGCGACGAGAAGTCGCTCCTCGAGCTCGCGCGCGAGGAGGACGTCCTCACGTCCAAGGAGCGCCGGCAGTACGACCGCTGGGCCGAGCAGATCGCCGCGAAGACGAAGGCCGCGCTCATCGAGGAGGACGGCGCGCCGCCGCCCTCGCCCGGCGCCGTCTCGGGCCGCGTCGTCGCTCCGAGCGGCGAGGACGTGATCGAGGCCGACGACGAGGAGGCGAAGGCCGACCTCGACGAGCTCATCACGCGCCGGAAGAAGGAGGCGGCGAACCTCGCCGACCGCGTGTTCCTGAAGCTCGCGAAGAAGGCGGGCTACCCGTCGCCCGAGGGCCTGAAGAAGCTCCGCAAGGTCCAGAAGGGCCGCACCGAGGACATCTCGCTCTTCCGCCTCGCGGTCGAGGAGAAGCTCCTCAGCGCGAAGCAGCAGAAGAACTACGACCGCTGGGCCGCGCAGATCGCGGCGAAGGCGAAGGCCGCCCTCGTCGAGGACGACGAGTCGCAGGTCACGGCCGGCCGCTCGGGCCGCGTCGTCGCCGTGGACGCCGAGGAGGTCGCCGTCGGCGACGACGAGGCGAAGGCGGACCTCGACCAGCTCATCGAGCGGCTCTCGATCAAGGACCGCGTCTTCCTCAAGCTCGCGAAGAAGGCGGGCTACCCGACGGACGACGAGCTGAGGAAGATCCGGAAGATCCAGACGGGGACGAAGGAGCCGATCTCCCTCTACCGCGTCGCGATCGAGAACGACTTCCTCTCGCCGAAGCAGCAGAAGAACTACGCGCGCTGGGCCGAGCAGATCGCCGCGAAGGCGAAGGCCGCGCTCGTCGAGGACGAGGAGTCGCTCGCGCCCATGCCCGGCCTCTCGGGCCGCGTCGTCGTCCCGAGCGTCGAGGAGATCGAGGTCACGGGCGAGGAGGCGACGGCCAACCTCGACGAGCTCATCTCGCGCTTCTCGAAGAAGGAGGAGCCCGCCGCCAGGAAGGACGAGCCGGCTCCGCCGAAGACGCCGTCCGCGGCGAAGATCCGGACGCCCTCCGTCGGCCGCGAGCGCGCCGCGTCCAAGGGGCCGCGCCAGGCGGCTCCGAGCACGGCGATCGCGCTCGCGGGCGTCGCCGCGATCTCGGCCGTCTTCCTCGTCCTCATCGCCACCGGGAACAGCGGACCGCCGCCCGAGACCACGCCGTCCGTCGCGGCCGTGAACGCGACGAAGCCCGCCGCCAAGACGACGCCCACCGCCGAGAGCGAGCTCCCCGACGCCCGCGCGAAGCAGCGCGGCCTCTTCGGGAGCAACGAGGACGCGCCCCCCGCCGGCTCGCTCGACTCGCGCGAGCAGGCCATGGCCCTCGTCGAGCAGGCGCGCGCGCTCCTCGACCAGAGCGACTTCGACGGCGCGCAGAGCTGCGCGGACGAGGCGCGCGGGCTCGACAAGACGTGCCCCGGCCTCGACGACCTCGCGCGGAGCATCGCGCTCGCGCGGAACAAGCCGAAGACGGGCGCCGTCCAGAAGCGCTCGGTCGAGCCGACGAAGCCCTCGACGCCCGAGCCCGCGAAGCCCGACGCTCCGGACCCGGCGGCGCCGAAGGACCCGAAGAAGCCCGACGGAGCGCCGGCTCCGGTCGCGCCGAAGCCGGGCGAGCAGGTCGTCGAGAAGTTCGCGGACGGCAGGGTCAAGGCGAAGTACGGCACCGACTCGAAGGGCCGGAAGCACGGCGACTACTCCGAGTTCTACGAGAACGGGAAGCCGTTCATCCGCGCGAAGTACTCGAACGGCCAGCTCCAGGGCGGCTACTCCGAGTTCTTCCCGAACGGGAAGTCGAAGAAGAAGGCCGACTATCGCAAGGACCATCTCCACGGCCGCGTCATCGAGTGGGACAAGGACGGCAAGGTCACCGTCGATGCTCTCTGGAACGAGGGCGACTGCATCTACCCGCGCAGCGCGGCGCTCATCTCATCCATGCTCCTCGAGATCGAGCGCAGCCCGGTGGAGCCGCCCGAGCCGCCCAAGAACCGCAAGGTCGAGTTCCCGCCCATGGACCCGGGCACGCAGGCGCGGCCGCTCCGCCGGCTCCGCCAGCACCGCTACCTCGTCGGCGTCCCGTGGGACGTGGACCTGTCGTTCGAGTACGGCGAGTGGGCGACGGCGGGCTCGAAGCTCCTCGAGCTCATCGGCCGCCTCGACCACACGCCCGTGAAGCCCGAGGGCTGCTCCGAGGCGCTCTACGCGCTCGGCTACAAGGGGACGAGCCAGGGCAACCTCTACATGGGCGTCTCCGACCTGAACCAGTGCATCGACGGCTGGATCGACGACTCGGACAAGAGCAACATCGACCGCGTCGGCCACCGCCGCTGGTGCCTCAACCCGTCGATGAAGAAGACGGCGATCGGCCAGCAGTCGGCGAAGTGGACGGTCCTCCACGCGCACGACCGCTCGCGCACGAACTTCGAGGAGCCCTCGACGACCTACTACCCGGCGAGGGGCCTCTTCCCGACGACTCACATCCACGCCGACGCCGCGTGGAGCGTCTCCTTCAACGAGAAGTTCGCCGCGCCCGTGAAGGAGAACGTGAAGGTCACGGTCCAGCCCTGCGACGAGCGCATGAAGAAGGGCGCGCCGCTCGAGACCGACTTCTTCACCGTCAACAACGACGGCTTCGGCCAGCCCTACTGCGTGATCTTCCGCATGAAGGACATCTCGTACCGCGCGGGCTCGGGCTACTGGGTCGAGATCAAGGGCATCAAGGAGGCCGACGGCAAGCCGTACCCCGTCGCCTACTACGTCGAGTTCTTCGAGCCGAGCCGGTGAGCCGTCGCGTGCGTGCGTTCGTCGCCCTCGTCCTCCTGGGCACGCTCCTCGCGGCCTGCGGCCGGGACCCGAAGCGGTTCTTCCTCGTCGACAGCGGTCCCGACCTCCGCGCGCGGAACCTCGTCCTCTCCAAGACGACCTTCGCGCCGGGCGAGCAGATCCTCGTCGGGATCGACATCGTCAACGAGGGAGAGACGGGGGTCCAGCAGACCCGCGTCGCGCTCTACGCGTCGGCGGACCCCGTGGTCGACACGAACGACACGAGGATCGGCGACGCGCCGACCGGGTCCATAGCCTTCGGCCCGAACAGGACGAAGGCCATGACGTTCAACGCGACGGCCCCTCTGACTTCCGGAACGTACTCCGTCGCCGCGATCGTGGACGACCAGAGCCTCGTCTCCGAGTTCGACGAGTCCAACAACCGGTCGAACATCCTCCAGATCACGGTTCAG
Source organism: uncultured Planctomycetota bacterium (assembly GCA_964648345.1). Taxonomy (GTDB): domain Bacteria; phylum Planctomycetota; class J058; order J058; family JACQDU01; genus CAZYLP01. The sequence continues at coordinate 5,239 of CAZYLP010000187.1, read as the reverse complement.
TGACGGCCGAAGAAGTGACCGTCCCCCTGTAGCCGCCGAGCCGCGCGGGCTTCCCGCTTTCCGGATTCGGAAGCGCGCCGCCGGCCGACCCCCTTGGCGCACACCAACTTGCGCCAGACGCACCGCGGCATGCCCCCTGCTCCTGCGGGCCCGTCGTCATCCCGCAGGAGAGGGGCACCATGCACTCCCGTACCCTGGGCGCGCTCGCGCTCGCCGCTGCCACGACCGCCGGCGTCCTCGCGCCCGTCGCGTTCGCCGACTACGAGGACACCTACTTCCCGCTCGCCAACGGGAACTCGTGGACCTACGTCGAGTCGGGCTTCGCGCCGAGCACCGCCAAGCTCAACGTCACGGTCGACGGGACCGGCACGGGCGGCGGCTACACGTGGTTCCGCCTCCAGAACTACAACGGCGGCCCGCACTGGGTGCGTCAGATCGGCACGAACCGCGTCGCCGAGTACCCCTCGAAGGAGTGGTACCGCCTCTACGCCTCGACCGGCTCGACGTGGACGGTCTCCATGAACGAGACCGGCGCGGCGCCGGGCTCGAACGGCGCAAAGGCCGAGGTCGTCTCGCGCACCGAGAGCGTCACGGTGCCCGCCGGCACCTTCACGACGGTCCACCTCCGCTTCACGACGAACGTCGCCGACGCGGGGATCACGGACGAGTGGTTCGCGCGCGGCGTCGGCCTCGTCAAGCGCGCCCAGCAGACGTTCGGCGGGCCGCGCTACCACTCGCTCGAGAGGGCGCTCGTCTCGGGCAAGGTGATCGGCGGCACCACGCCGACCCCGACGGGCAACGCGTTCGGGATCACGGGCACCGTCCCGGCCTCGCGCGTGAAGATGAAGACGCTCTTCGCGAGCAACCTGAACCGCCCCTCCGCGCTCGCCTACCACCCGACCGACGGCTCGCTCTGGCTCCTCAACTCGAAGGGCGACACGTCCGTCGTCGTCGAGAACGTCGGGACCGCGGCGCAGAAGCACAAGGTCCACGTGGACGACAGCCATCACTTCCTCCACAACGGGATGGCGCTCGCGTTCTCGCGGAACCGGAACGAGCTCGCGACGGTCCAGGACACCGCGAACGATTACGCCGGGCACGCGCATCCGAACAACTTCATGGGTCCGACCCTCTGGCCCGCCGACAAGACGAAGTTCGACGGCGACGACCCGTCGCACCTCGACATGCTCCACCACTCGCCCAACGCCATGGGGGTCGCCGCCGGCGCGAAGATCACGAGCGGCACCGACAGGCGCGAGTACTGGGTCTTCAACGGCACGAAGGGCTGCATCGACCGCTACTTCTTCGGCGAGCCGCACGAGCCGGGCGGCCACGACCACTCGGACGGCCTGACCTTCCGTTACGGGAGCGGTCTCCGCCGCGTCGCGTCCGTTCCGTCGAACCTCGCGCTCGACACGACGACGAGCGTCCTCTACATCGCGGACACCGGCAACGCGCGCATCTCCAAGCTCGACACCAAGGCGACGAGCACGAACAACGCGTACGCGATCACCGGCTTCCACGCCGAGACGCCGCTCTACCAGATCCCGAACTCGAAGATCGACTCCGTCACGACCGCGGCGTCGGGCCTCACGAACCCGTGCGGTCTGATCCTCGAGAACGGCCGGATCGTCGTCTCCGACTACGCGACGGGCCGGATCCGCGTCTACTCGAAGTCGGGGACGCTCGAGGGCACGGCGGACACCGGTCTCGGCTACGGCGCCGTCACGGGCATCGCCAAGGCTCCGAACGGGAAGCTCAACTTCTGCGATGCGAAGAACAACCGCATCGTCGAGCTGGAGATCATCCCGTAACGGCTCCCGAGCCGCTCCCGTACCCCGACAGCCTCTGCCACCGCTGCGCGGCGCCGCCGAAGTACGTCCGCACGGCGACCTCGACCTTCATCATGTGTCCGCTCCTCGAGCGGAAGTACCCGCCCCAACCGGTACGGAGCTGCGAGCTGTTCCATGAACGCGAACGCCCTCGACCGTCGTGAGTTCCTCGGCGCTGCGCTCGGGGCAGGGGTCCTGGCCCTCGCTCCGCGAAAAGCATCCGCCGAGACGAAGACCGCCGTCGCCATCGCGACGTGGCCTCACGGCCTCCCCGCCGTGAAGCGCACGATCGCCCTCCTCGCCGATGGGAAGTCCGCGCTCGAGGCCGCCGAGAAGGGCGTGAACGTCGCCGAGGACGACCCCGAGTGCATGAGCGTCGGGCTCGGCGGCCTCCCGAACCGGGACGGCGTCATCCAGCTCGACGGCGCGGTCATGCGCGGCTCGGACGGCATGATCGGCTGCGTCGCGGCCCTCGAGCGGATCAAGAACCCCGTCTCCGTCGCGCGGAAGGTCCTCGAGAAGACGAACCACGTCCTCATGGCCGGCCCGGGCGCGCTCGCGTTCGCCAGGGAGCAGGGCTTCGAGGAGCAGGACCTCTCGACCGAGAAGTCGCGCGCCGCGTGGGAGAAGTGGAAGAAGGAGACCGCCGGCGCGAAGGACAAGCCCGGAGCCGGGACGAGCAAGGACCACGACACGATCGGCCTCATCTGCCTCGACGGCGCGGGCGAGCTCGTGGTCGCCACGTCCACGAGCGGCCTCGCGTGGAAGCTCCCGGGCCGCGTCGGCGACTCGCCGATCCCGGGCGCGGGCTACTTCGCGGACGCGAAGGTGGGCGGCGCCGCGGCGACGGGAGTCGGCGAGGAGGTGCTCCGCGTCGCGGGCTCCTTCCTGGTCGTCGAGGGGATGCGCCGCGGTCTCGAGCCGCTCGAGGCCATCAAGGAAGCCCTCCGCCGGATCAAGGCGAACCCTCCGCGCGTGCCGACGAGCCACACGCGCGACGTCGCGTTCATCGCTCTCAGGAAGGACGGCGCGGTCGCCGCGCTGTCGCTCGGGAAGGGCTTCAGGTACGCGGTCGGCCGCGCGGGCGAGGAGGCCAGGCTCCTCGACTCGGCCACGCTCGAATAGCCGGGGGCTCGATCAGAACTTCTTCGCCTTCGCGCCGAGCTCGCGGGCGATGGCGCCGGCCTCGCCGTTGCCCACCTTGTCGAGCCGGGGAGCCCAGCCCACGAGGCAGTCGTGGATGTACAGCGCCTCCCGGTCCTTGCCCGCCTCGCGCGCGTCGAGGAAGACCTTCCGCGCCTCGTCGAAGCGCCCGAGCGCGAGGAGCGCGAGGACGGTGAAGACGCGCGGCTTCGTGCGGAGCGCGCTCCCGATCGCGCCGACGGGCTGGAGCGGGAAGCCGGGCGGCCGGCCCTCGGCGAGGCCGGCGAAGCCGTCGGACGCCCGCAGGACGCGGTCGTCGGCCATGACGATCGCCCGCTGCGCCCAGACGAGCCCCTCGCTCCACCGGCGACTCTCGAGGAGGAGCTCGGTCACCTGGTTCGCCAGGACGTCCGGCTTCCCGTAGCCCGCCTGGATCGCGGCCTCGGCGTCCTCGATCGTCGCCTCGATGTTCTTCTGCGCCTTCGAGTGCATGGCGCGGAGCATGCGCGCGAGGACCTTCGCGCGCGCCGTGATGTCCGGGTTCGCGAGCGCCTCCGCGATGAGCTTGTGCCCGCGCTCGGCGTCCTTGACGCGCGCCGCGATCGCGAGCCGCACGGCCCAGTCCTTCGGCGTGCGCTCGAAGCGCTTCTCGAGGCCCTCGAGGAGGGTCTCCGCCGACTCGAACGAGTCGAGGAGCGCGGCGTGCTCGCCGACGCGCACGAACGCGACCTCGAGGTCGATGAAGTCGTCGAGCTTCCGCGACGCGTTCGAGAGGAGCGACTGCGACGCCGCGGGGAGCCCCTCCATGACGGCGTGCGGGAGCGGCGTCGAGGGGTCCGCGCGCGACACGAGCTCGAAGGCCTTGGCCGTGAGCGGCACATCGTCCGCGGTGAACGTGGCGTGGACGAGCGCGAGGAGCGGCGGCGCGAGCCCGGGGTGCGCGAAGGCGGTCGAGTCGCGCTCGTAGAGCTTCCAGAGGCGCGGGACCGCGACCTTGGCCGGGTCCTTCGAGGCTCGCGCCACCGAGCGGCTCACGACGGCCGCGAAGGCCGCCTTCCCGGCGTCGGGGTCGAGCCGCTCGAGCGTCGAGACCATCTCGACGGCCTGGTCGTTCCCATCGCGGGCGAGCGCCTCGGCGGCCGCGGCGAGCGCCCGCTTCCTGAGGACGCGCTCTCCTTGCCGGGCATCGTCGTCCGCGGGCGGAGGGAGCGCCTGGAGCCGGCGCAGGGCGGCCGGTCCGTCCGTCACGGTCTCCGCGATGACGATGCCGAAGGCGATCTCGACGCGGAGCCGCCCGTCGCTCGTCTCGCGCGCGAGCGCATCGAGCGCGTCGCGCGCCGCCTTCGGGTCGTCGAGAGCCAGGGCGAGGAGGAGCTTCCGGTCGCCGTCGTCCGGCGCGCCCTCGAGCGCCGCGCGCGCCGCCGCGCGGTCGCCCCGGAGGAGCGCCCGCTCCGCGGTCACGTGCGCGCGCGCGCGCGCGACGGCCACGGAGAGCGCGTCGTCCGGGTGACCCGCGCTCGCCTCCTCGAACGCGCGGGCCGCCGAGTCGAAGACCTCCGGTGAGCCCGGGTCGAGCCCGAACCGCGCTCGCCGCCACTTCTCGGCCGCGGCGAGGGCCGCCGCGTGCGTGCCCTTGCGCTTCGCCTCGCGCGCCCCGGCGGCGTGCCCCTCGCGCTTCCGGCTCACCGTGATCGCGGCCGCGCTCACGCCCACGGCGGCGACGAGGAGACCCCCGACGAGGATCCGCCGCCGCCGCGCGCGGCGGCGCGGCCGCTCGCCGACGGCCTCGCCGCGCCGGGCGCGGGCGAGGTCCTCGGCCATCTCGAGCGCCGTCTCGTAGCGGTGCTCGGGCAGCTTCTCGAGGCTGCGGAGGACGACCGCGTCCACCGAGCGCGCGATCCCGGGCCGCCTCTTCGAGGGCGCCAGCGCGGGCTCCGTCGCGATCTTCGCGACGAGCGCGATCGTCGAGTCCGCGTCGAAGACGGGCTCGCCGACGAGGAGCTCGTAGAGCGTCGCGCCGAGCGCGTAGATGTCCGCGCGCGCATCGACGCGGCTCCCCGAGGCCTGCTCGGGCGCCATGTAGCGCGGCGTCCCGAGCATGGCGCCGCTCTTCGTGAGCGTCTGCGACTCCTCGTCGCGCGCGAGGCCGAAGTCCATGAGCACGGCGCGCCCGGTCTCGCGGCGGACCATGATGTTCGACGGCTTCACGTCGCGGTGGACGATCCCGGCCTCGTGCGCGTGCGCGAGCGCCCTCGCGACCTCCT
>CAZYLP010000186.1:0-12109 GCA_964648345.1 uncultured Planctomycetota bacterium | reverse complement strand
CGCGGATGCGCCTCCTCGGCATGAACGACGGGGTGAGCCACGCGGGCGTCGCGAGCTACGGCGAGGCGCTCAACTCCTTGTACGACATGCGGAGCGACGCGCGCGAGCTCCTCGCATCCTTCGTCTGCGGCGACGACCCCGTGATGCACGAGGTCGTGGGCATGCTCCAGCACCACATCGGCGGCAAGTGGAGCAACCACTCCGACAAGGACGCGAAGGCGTTCCTCAAGGCGCTCTACGACCTCCTCTGCACGAACGTCGCCTACGAGGGCGCGCGCGGGATCAACGAGAACGGCGAGGGAGGCCAGAACTACAAGTACGGCCGCGACGTCCTCCGCACGCGCACGGGGACCTGCGTCAACCTCGCGATCTTCTACGCGAGCGTCTGCGAGGCGGCGGGCTTCGAGCCGACGCTCTTCCTCATCGAGGGCCACTGCTTCCCGGGCGTGCGCCTCCCCGAGAGCAAGGAGATCCTCTACGTCGAGACGACCGGATGCGGCGGCGGCACGCCCGAGACGGCGAGCTACACCTTCGACGAGGCGTGCCGCTTCGCGCGCGCGACCTACCGTTCGGCCCTCGAGCAGCGGCTCATCATCCCGGTCGACATCCGGTTCCTCCGCGTGCAGGGCGTGACGCCGCCCGAGCTGCCGGACCCCGGCAAGAACTTCATCAAGGAGTGGGGCGTGAAGCCGCCCGAGGAGGCGAAGCCGGGCCGCGAGGGCAAGGCCGAGGACACCCCCAAGTAATCAAGGAGGCCGCATGCAGGCCGTGGACGAGAAGAAGCTCGAGCAGTTCATGGGCAAGATGATCGGGCACATGACGGGCGCCGCCCTGTGCTCGGCGATCTGGCTGGGCGACGAGCTCGGCCTCTACCGGACGCTCCGCGAGGCGGGGCCCGCGAGCGCGGACGCGGTCGCGAAGAAGGCCGGCTGCAACGCGCGCCTCGTCCGCGAGTGGCTCGACGGCCAGGCGGCGGGCGGCCTCGTCGAGTACGACGCGAAGGCCGACACGTACCGCCTCTCGCCCGAGGCCGTCAAGGTCCTCGCCGAGGACGGCGCGCCCACGTTCGTCGCGCGCGCCATGAACGCGGTCGGCTCCTTCTACATCGACCTCGAGAAGGTGAAGAGGGCCTTCAAGGGCGACGGCGCGCTCTCCTGGGGCGACCACTCGAAGTGCCTCTTCGACGGCACCGAGTGGTTCTTCCGCACCGGCTACCGCGCGTTCCTGCCGTCGGTGTGGATCCCGGCGCTCGACGGCGTGAAGGCGAGGCTCGACGCGGGCGCGAAGGTCGCGGACGTGGGCTGCGGCCACGGCGCGTCCTCCGTCGTCATGGCGCAGGCGTTCCCGAAGTCGAAGTTCTTCGGCTTCGACTTCCACGCGCCGTCGATCGAGGTCGCGAAGAAGCGCGCGGCCGAGGCGGGCGTCGGCGACCGCACGACGTTCGAGACGGCGAACGCGAAGAGCTACCAGGGGACGTTCGACCTCATCTGCTTCTTCGACTGCGTCCACGACATGGGCGACCCGGTCGGGATCCTCCGTCACGCGCGCGAGCGCCTCGCGCCGGGCGGGACGGTCCTCGCCGTCGAGCCCTTCGCGCTCGACGGGCGCGCGACGAACATCGCGCAGAACCCGATGGCCGCGCTCCTCTACGTCGCCTCCTCGTCGATCTGCACGCCGAACTCGCTCTCGCAGGAGGTGAAGCGCGGCCTCGGCGCGCAGGCCGGCGAGAAGCAGCTCGCGGAGGTCTTCAAGGAGGCGGGCTTCAAGACGTTCCGGAAGGCGGCCGCGACGCCGCTCAACCTCATCCTCGAGGCGAAGGCCTAGCCGCGGCGCGGACCGCCGCCCCGAGTCCGGCCGCGACGAGCACCGCGACCGCGAGCGTCAAGCCCGCGGTCGCGTGGCTCGAGACGACGTGGAGCCGATCCGTCGTCGCGCAGTGGAGCTCCATCTCGATGCTCGCGACGAGCCCGGCCGCAGCCGCCGCGAGCAGGACGCGCGTCGGGCTCGGGTGCCGGTTGAACAGGACGCCGGCGACGAGGACGGGCGTCCCGAGGTAGAGGCACCAGAGGTAGCAGAGGAGTCCGTTGAGGAACGGGTCGCCGAAGACGAGCGGCGCGACCTGCGGGACCGCGTGCGCCGCGACGAGGAGCGCCGCGCCGAGGCTCGCGAGCGTCCAGACGACGCGCGCCTCCGCCGACGGCTGCGGCCGATGGAGCGGTCGCGTCGCGAGGTGGATCGACCACGTCGCGGCGGCGCCGAGCCCGAACACAACCTCGAGGAGCTTGAACGCGGGGTAGCTCGCGGCGTCGGGCCGGAGGCCGTGGACCGCGTAGAGGTAGCCCGCGACCGGGAGCGCCGATGCGACGACGAGCGCGCGGAGGAGCCACGTCGGCCGGCTGCGCAGCCAGGCGAGCGGCCCCTCCTCGCGCTCGAGGGCGCCCTCGACGCCCCGGAGCATGGCCTCGACCTCGTCGGGCTTCATGTCCCCGGGATTCATGTCGGAGGGGGACTTCATGTCAGGGGGCCCTCCTCGTCGCGAGGCGGGGCCGGTCGAGGGTCATCGTAGACGCCCGGAGCTCCTTGCTCACGAAGCGTACGGTGAGCGTCTCGTCCGCGAGCGCGTGCACGGGAGAGATCCGGAGCGTCCCGCGGTAGCTCCCGGGCGCGCTCTCGGTCATGGGGAGCGTCTCGGTCTCGCCGACCCGGAACGTCGCGCGTGCGCCCGGGTCGCCGATCGCGACGACGACGAGCTCGTCGCCCGGCGCGAGGGCCTCCGCGTCCGTGTGCGCCACGAAGCGGATCCGCGGCGCCTTCGCGGCGGCGCGCTCCTCGGCCGAGGGGACGAGGCCGGTCACGACCTCGCGCGCGACGTCGTCCGAGAGCGTGTAGAAGAGCGTGTTCCTGAGCCCGCGGAGCGGCTCGAGCACCGCCGACTTGATCGCACCGGGGACGTCGTACGCGAGCGGGACCTTCGAGAGGCCGGCGTACTCCTCCTCGCGGACCCGGCTCTCGAAGAGGAGCGCGCCGCTCGTCGTCTCGCGGAGCTCGACCTTGAGACCCGCCCGGACCACCGACTCGACGACGTAGTACTCGCGGTCCCACTCCACGACCTCGCCGAAGAGGACCGCGTCGGCTCCGAGCGCCTCGCCGAGCCGCCGCGCCGCCTCCGCGCGATCGGCGTCGTAGGCGCGGAGCGCGTCGAGCTTCCTGTGACCGAGGAGCGAGTCCACGACGAAGAGGTCCACGACGTCCAGCTGCGTCCGGTGGAGGTTCGCCGCGAGCTTGAGCCGGAGGAGCGTGGCCGCGTTCTTCTTCGTGAGCGTGTCGTCCGAGAGGATCGGGACGAGGTCGAGGAGCGCGGTGAACGGCCTCGAGACGAGCTGGTCGCCGCTCGCGCGGTCCACGAACGGCAGCACCGCGACACGGAGCGGGACGCGCGGATCGTAGCCCTCCGCGCGCTTGAAGGTCGTCTCGGCCGCGCAGCCGGGCACGACCAGCAGGAGGAGGGCCAGCAGCGCGGGTCTCATCGGGGCACCATCGAGAGTGGACGCTCGCGGAGGATCTTGCTCGATGCGACGCCGAAACGGTCGCTCACGTGGACCGTGACGGGCCCCGAGATCCTGTCGCCGTGGACGACGCGGTAGAAGCCTCTGTAGAGACCGGGCGCCTCCTCGAACAGTGGGACGTCGGCGACCTGCCTCCCGAGGTCCAGGCTCGCGAAGCGCTCGGGCTCGGACTTCACGGCGACCTCGACCACGTCTCCCACGCGGAGGCTCCCGCTGGTCACGAGGGCCACATCGTGGATCGCGGGCGGCACGACGGCCGGCCTCTCGCGCGGCGCGGGGAGCGCCTTCACGACGCTCGCGGCGAAGCGCTCCGCGAGGCGGATGAAGCCGAGGTCCGAGGAGTTGTCGATCGTCCGGTGCACGCCCTCGACGAGCTGCCCCGTCTCGAAGGCGAGGCCGCCCACGTCGGACTCCGTGTGGTCGATCCGCACGAGCTCTCGGCCCGTCGTCGAGTCGATGAGCCGGATCCGTCCCTCGATCGCGCGCCTGAACGCGAGGCCGGCCTGGAGGTTCGACATCGCCGAGACCTCGCCGACGATGAACGCATCCGTCCCGAGCGCCTCGCCGATCTGCGTCGCGGTCGCGCGAGCCGTCCCGGTCACGCGGAGGATCCGATCCGTCGCCTCGCTCTCGAGGTGGAGATACGGGACGACCGAGAAGTGGCGGTGGAACGCCTCGCGGACCGCCGCGACCATGAGGTCCTTCCGCTCACCCGGGTCGTCGCCGGTATACGTGAAGGGGAGGACGGCGATCGTCTTCGGCTTCCGGATCGCGAGCGCGGGCTCGTCGATCACCACGTCGGGCGTGCAGCCCGCGAGCGCGACGAGAGCGAGGGCGAGGGCGCGCTTCATCGCCGCACCCTGAGGAGGCCGCGCGCCGGTCCGCCGGCGAGCCCCCGCACAGCGAAGGGGATATCCCCGTCCGTATGCAGGCAGAGGCTCGCGACCGCGCCGGGCAAGAGCGGCGTACTGAAGGTGTCCTTCGCGTCCGACTCGAAGCGGTTCGTGTAGCTGCAGCGGAGCGCGGGGAGGACGTGCCCCGAGATCACGACCGCGACCGTCTCGTCCCGCGTGTCGTTGAGGAAGCCGATGCTCGCTTCGCCCTCGCGCAGGTCGAAGGGACCCGGCGGGACGAGCCCCGCCTCGGTGATCCGGACGAGCCGCATGGAGACGGGCTCGATCGCGAGGTCGCGCTGGCCCTCGTAGAGGAGCGGCGTGCAGCCCGCGCCGAGGACGACGAGCAGGAAGAGGACGACGAGCAGCTCGCGGAGGCGCTCGTAGCCGCGGTGAGCGCGGACCTTCACCGCGCTCAGCGAGGCGCCGACGATCGTCGCGATCTCCGGGAACCCGACGCCGTGGAGCCAGTGGAGCTCGATCACCTCGCGCTGCGCCGCGGGGAGCGCGTCGAGCCCCTCGTGGAGTCGGTCCACGTCCTCCCTGGCCTCGAGGAGCTGGGCCGCGTTCGTCGTCCGCGCGGCGGGCTCGGCGTCGAGGGTGGTCTCGCGACGCCGCCCCTTCCGACGCCACGCCTCCCGGCGGACGTTGAGCGCGATCGTGAAGAGCCATGGCCTCACGGGCGCGCCCTCCTTCCAGTCGAGTCGTGCGCGGTGGAAGTGGAGGAACGTCTGCTGGACGAGGTCCTGTGCGTCCTCCGAGCGGCACTGCCGGCGGAGCATGCCGTGGAGCGCGGGCGCGTAGCGGCGGAACAGCTCCTTGAACGCGGCGTGGTCGCCGGTCCGGTAGGCCCGCATGAGGTCTTCATCGCTTCGCGGCGCCGTCTCCAGCCGGGGCTCCCTCGCCGGATTTCAGCAAATACTTGCCGGCGAGGTGATCCACGCTGAGCTTCCCGGGGCCGAAGACGAGGACGATCACGGACGCGAAGAGGAAGAGGAACGGCGCCTGGGTCACGAAGCCGTCCGGGTCCTCGAACACCTTCTTGAGCGCGTCGCGGTGAGCGGTCCCGTAGGCGACGATCATCGTGAAGGCGAGCGGGATCGTGATGATCCGGCTGCCGATGCCGAGGAGGAGGAGGAGCCCGCCGAACGCCTCCGTGCTCCCCGCCATGAGCGCGTTGAGCTTCGCGGCGGGGAGGCCGAGGGTCGCGAAGAACTGCGCCGTCCTGTCGAGATTGTTGAGCTTGCCCCAGCCGGTCTGGAAGAACTGCCAGCCCCAGTAGAGGCGGACCGCGAGGAGGAACGGCGACTGGAGGTGCTCGAGGATCTTCACCTCGAGCGCGTGGAGCTTCGCGGCCTTCGACACGAGGGCGTTCACGGGCTTCCTCTCCTTCGTGGGTCGTGGTGGGTTCAGGACTTCTTGATCGGGACGGCGCAGCCGCCCTTCCCGGAGCAGGTGTTCTTGCCGGCGCAGCCGGCGTCGCCGCCCTGGCAGCCGCCCTGGCCCTTGCAGGCGTTCTTGCCCTTGCAGTCGTGCTTGGCCGAGGTCGCGCAGCCGCCCTTCCCCTTGCAGCTGTTCTTGCCCGCGCATCCGTTGTCGCCGCCCTTGCAGCCGCCCTGACCCTTGCACTGGTTGTGGGCCTTGCAGGCGTGCTTGTCACCCGTCGCGGCGGTGTCCGTCGCCTTCTCGGGCGCCTTGGGGGCAGGCGTGTCCGGGCAGCCCGTGAGCGTCACGCCGCCGACGAAGGCGGTCACCGCGGCCGAGAGGAGCGAGGTCATCTTCTGCTTCTTCACGCGAGGTCTCCTTGTTCGTGGGTCACAGCCGCGCTTAGGTATGCGGGAGGAGGCGGGCGGTTACATGCAATCCCTGAGGACGCCCGACGAGTGCTTCAAGTCGTTGCCGGACTATCCCTTCGACCCGCACTACGTCGAGGTGGACGGCCTCAGGATCCACTACCTCGACGAGGGCCCTCGGAGCGGTGAGCCCGTGCTCCTCTTCCACGGCGAGCCCTCGTGGAGCTTCCTCTACCGGAAGATGATCCCGCTCATCGCCGGGGCTGGCTACCGCGTCCTCGCGCCCGACCTCGTCGGCTTCGGGAAGTCGGACAAGCCCGCCCTCCGCGACGACTACACCTACGCGCGTCACGTCGCGTGGATGCGCGGCTGGCTCCTCGCTCTCGACGTTACGGGAGCGACGCTCGTCGGCCAGGACTGGGGCGGGCTCGTCGGGCTGCGCCTCGCCGCCGAGAACGAGGAGCGCTTCGCGCGGATCGTCGCCGCGAACACCGGGCTGCCGACGGGCGACCGCCCGCTCGGCTCGGCCTTCGAGGCGTGGAAGAAGTTCTCGCAGGAGGTCCCCGAGTTCCCCGTCGGCCACATCGTCCGCGGCGGCTGCGTCACCGAGATGCCCGACGCGGTCACGGCGGCCTACGACGCGCCCTTCCCCGACGAGTGGCACAAGGCGGGCGCCCGCGTGTTCCCGCTCCTCGTCCCGAACACGCCCGACGATCCGGGCGCGATCGACAACCGGAAGGCGTGGGAGGTCTTCGCGCGCTGGACGAAGCCCTTCCTCACCGCTTACTCCGACCAGGACAAGATCACGCGAGGCGCGGAGAAGCTCTTCCAGGAGAAGATCCCCGGCGCGAAGGGCCGCGCGCACCCGACGATCGTGGGCGGCGGCCACTTCCTCCAGGAGGACAAGGGCCCCGAGCTCGCGAAGGCGGTGCTCGAGTTTCTCGGTAGCACGCGGTGAACGAGGACTCGACCCGGGTCTCGCCCGGCGGCGGACGCACGCCGCCTCCGACGCCGGGGCCGCGGCCGGCGCCCGCGCCCGTCTCGATGCCCGCGCGGATCGGGCCCTACGCGATCGAGCGCGAGCTCGGGCGCGGCGGCATGGGCGTCGTCTACAAGGCGCTCCGCGCGGACCTGAGGCGTGTCTTCGCGCTCAAGACGCTCCTCTCGCAGGGCGGCGCCGTGCCACCCGAGGCCCTCGACCGCTTCGTGCGCGAGGCGCGCGCGGCCGCGGCGCTCGCGGGTCACCCGAACGTCGTCGCGGTCCACGACGCGGGCCGCGACGGCGAGACGTACTTCATCGCGATGGACTTCGTGGACGGGCCGAGCCTCGCCTCGCTCATCGCGAAGGAGGGCGTCACCACGAAGCGCGCGCTCGCGATCGCGGAGGACGTAGCCAACGCGCTCCACGCGGCGCACGAGCTCGGGCTCGTGCATCGAGACGTGAAGCCGGCGAACGTCCTCATCGATCCACGCGGGACTCCACGCCTCACGGACTTCGGCCTCGTCGGCGCCGCGGACGAGAGGGCGGATGGCGGCCGTCTCACCGAGGCGGGCTCGATCCTGGGCACGCCCGCTTACATGGCGCCCGAGCAGGCCGCGGGCGAGACGGACCGGATCGGGCCGCGCACCGACGTGTACGGCGCGGGCGCGCTCCTCTACGAGATGCTGACGGGCACGCCTCCCTTCAAGGGCTCGAGCGGCTTCGCGCTCATGAAGCAGGTCATGTTCGACGACCCCGTCCCGCCGCGTCGGAAGAACCCCGCGGTGCCGCGCGACGTCGAGGCAGTGTGCCTGAAGGCCCTCGAGAAGGAGCCCGAGCGCCGCTACGCCTCCGCGCGCGCGCTCGCGGAGGACCTCGCGCGCGCGCGGCAGGGGCTGCCCACCCTCGCGCGGCCGCTCGGGCCGGTGAGGCGGGCCGGACGCTGGGTCCGGCGGCACAAGGCGCTCGTCGCCGTCTCGGCGGTCGCGCTCTCCACGATCGTTCACCTCGCCGTCGCGATCCCCGATGCGATCCTCCGTGCTGCGCTGCGCGAAGCACGGACAGCTCTGACGGAGCAGGACGGAGAGCGCGCGTTCTCCCTCTACGCGGCGCTGGTCGCGGCATACCCTCGCAACGCCGAGGCGATCGCAGGTCTGGAGAGCGCCGCGGATAGCCTCGCCGCCGAGGCGAGCGTCCACCACGAATGGGACGCCGTCGTCGCGGTCGGCAACCGGCTCCTCGCCGCGGGCAAGGGCGTGCCGCGGCTCGTCGAACGTGCCGAGAGGATGCGCCGGCTCGACCTGGGCACGGGCTGGCTCAGGCTGAGCGCCGCCGAGGACCTAGAGCACGCCGACGAGCGGACGACGGCCCGGATGTACGTCTACGACGAACGGCGAGGCACCCTCCTCAAGCTCGAGAGACCCGGAAAGGACTCCAGACGCATCGAGCTCAAGGAGGGAGAGCACCGTCTCGTCTTCGCCCGGACCCACGACGAGGCGATCGCGATCGAGGAGACGAAGCGCCTCCTCCAGGAGCCGACCCGGAGGAACAGCGAGGTCTACGTCGACGAGCTCTCCTTCGAGATCGGCTGGGGCCAGGAGGTGATGATCGACCTCGCGGCCAGGAAGGTGGCCCCCGGCGACGGGACCCTCGCCGCGGCGCTCGCCGAGGCGAAGCCGGGCAACGTCATCCGCCTCGAGCCGGGCGTCTACCGGGACAACGCTCTCGTCCTCAGGGACCACATCCGCATCGTCGGCCCGGTGCCCGCGTCCGACATCCACGACGGGAGCTACATGACCTCGGTGGTCCTCGACGGCGGAGGCGCGGGCGCCGCGCTCGCGATCAGCGCCCGCGACGTGCGCGTGAAGAACGTGGCGCTCGCGCGCGGGCGGCCGCACGCGCTCGTGGTCGAGGACTCCGCGCACGTCTGGCTCGACAACGTCACCATCGTCTCCGCGACCGAGGAGGGCGCCGCGATCGCGCGGACGCGGGCGCTCAGGGGGACGCTCCTCCGCTTCCGGGACGCCGAGCCGTTCGAGTGCGAGCTGCCGAAGGGCGGCCTCATCGCGACCGACGTCGTGAACGCCGCGCTCGTGGACGTGCGGACGCCCCGGCCCATCGGCGGAGCGGCGATCGCGCTCGAGCGCTGCATCGGAGTGAACGTGAGGGGACACGCGCGCAAGCCCCACCAGTTTCCGCTGCGAGCGGACGTGGGCGTGCGGATCCTCGGCGGAGCGCAGCTCCTCGTGAGCGGCATCCATACGCGCGCGAAGAAGGACGGCCTCGTCGTCGGCGGCGGCGCGGACGTGACCGTCGTCTCCGGCTGTCATTTCTCGGAGAGCGGGACGAACGGGGCCTCGGTCGCCGCATCGGGGCGCACGCTCTTCGTGAGGACGATCTTCGAGAAGAACGCCGGCGCGGGCCTCGAGACCTTCGTGCCCGCGGACGTCCCGAGCCAGGTGAGCATCGAGGAGTGCGCCTTCGTCGAGAACGGCCAGGCCATCCGGGTCTCTCGCGGCGCGCCCCCCGCGATCCGCGAGTCGTGGACGCGGAGAGACCGGACGGCCTCCGCGCCCGGGCTCGGGCTCCTCGACGCGGAGCCGCCGATCGCGGCCGACGAGGGCGGCCCCCCGGCGATCCGGAGACCGTCGCCCTGGGACTTCCTCCACTTCTCGCCGCTCCCGGCGGTCTTCTACCAGGTCCACTTCCAGGACCCGTTCAAGGAGGGCGGCCCGGGTCCGGTCGACGCGAAGCGCCTGCGCTACGAGCCGAAGGAGGGTCGCGGCGCCCGCGAGGAGATCTTCACGACCTCGGCCTCGCCGTACGATCGGACGGAGAAGCTCATCCGCCATCCGTTCCTCCGCGACCTCCAGGATGCGGCCACGATGCGCGGACGGATCGCGGGCGGGCGCCTCGTCCTCGACGGCTCCTCGGACGCGGAGAGCGGACCGATCACCGGAGTGCCCATGCGGCATCACAGCGTGGACTCGATCCAGACGATCACGATCCGCGCCGACGCCAAGGCGCCCGAGGGCGTGGCCGCGCACGACGCCCTGGCCCTCGAGTGGCGCTTCGACGAGGTGGGTGGCCGCAGCATCCCCTGGCAACCGATCTCGGTCGCCGACCTGGGCACGGGGACATGGGTCCGCGGCTTCCACGTGCCCGGCCTCCGCGCGCCGTCGTTCCAGCTCCGCTGGCCCTCCGCGAGCGCGGGCGGCCGGCCGCGAGCCGCGACCGTCTCGCTCTCCGCGATCGACCACGAGGTCGAGGCGATCGACGCGCGATGCCGCATCCCGACGGCGCACTTCGACGCCCGGCTCCTCTCCGTGCACGCACCCGCACACGTGCGCGCGGGCGAGACGTTCGAGGTCGAGCTCCTCTACCGGAACACGGGCGAGGCTCCGTGGACGAGCGCGCTAGGCCTCGGGCTCGAGTCCGTCGGCGGCCGCACGGACGACGTGAACGACACGGCACCCGAGCTCACGTTCCCGCCGCGGACGCGGACGTTCCGGTTCTCGCTGACGGCGCCGCGCACGAAGGGGCCCTGGAGCGTCGCGTGGCGCCCGCGCGTCCGCGGCCCCGTCCTCGGCGGCAAGCTCGTCTTCGGCGAAGTGGCCGCGCTCACGGTCCACGTCGAGCCGAGCGCTCGCTGATGCCCCGACGATCAGGTCGTCCGCGTCGCGAGGACCTCGGCGACCTTGCTCATCCCGCCGCCGCGCGCGGCGGCGAAGGCAGGGCCGCAGGGTCGATGCCCGTGGCCTGGAATCGCGCGAGCTCGGCGCGGATCTTCCGCACGTAGGGCAAGCGGTCGAGGTGCACGAGGCAGTACGGCTTCCGCCCGTTCGTCGGCTCGGGGCACCCGGCCACGGAGCACGAGGTCTTCGGCTCCTCGCATCTCTTGGGGCGCGCTCCCTCGAGGGAGAGCGTCCTGGTCACGCGTCGTTTCATCGTCGTCCTTCGAGTCAGCGGACGAACGTCTGCGGGCGCGCTCGCATTTCGAGCGCGAACGAACGCGCCCTCTCGTGGCCTGCCGTTGGCTCTCCATACGGCGAGGTGCGGAAGATCCCGCGATGTTGCCCTTCACGCGCGAGCAGTTCCTCGACGTCTTCGCCGACTGGAACGGCGCGCTGGGCGCTCCGACCGTCGCCGGGCTCTGGGCGCTCGCCGCCTGCGCGGTCGCGACCGTCGCCCTCCGCGGCCGCCACGGATCGCGTCTGGCCCTCGCGATCCTCGCGCTCCTCTGGGCGGTGAACGGCGCGGGGTACCACGCGTCGTTCTTCGCGCGCCTCACGCCGGTGGGCTATGCGTTCGGACTCCTCTTCGCGCTCGAGGCGATCCTGCTCGGGATCGCCGCCGCCCGTGGAGACGTAGCGCTCGACATCGGCTCGGGCCGTCGCGGGGCCGCGTCCGGCGTCCTCGCGCTCGTCGCGCTCGCCGGCTACAGCGCCGCCGGGCACGCGCTCGGTCACGTCGCGCCGCGCGCGCCGCTGCCCGGGTCGTCGCCGTGCCCCACCACCATCCTCACCCTGGCGCTCCTCCTGGGCTGTCCGCGGCGCGCGCCGTGGCGCCTCGCGGCGATCCCGATCGCGTGGGGCATCATCGGGACCTCGGCGGCGCTCCTCCTCGGCATGACGGAGGACCTCCTCCTCACGGCCGCGACGCTCGCGCTCGTGGCCCGCCAGCGCAGAAAAGTCCGCGTCCCCTCACGGCACGAGCCTTGCCATCGGATCGTCCGAGGTGCTTCATGCCCGGTCGATCCGCGCTCTTCTTCGTGACCGTGTCGGCGCTCGCCCTCGCGAGCGGCTGCTACCAGCAGTCCCTGAAGGTCCGCGTCCACGGCGACGGCGCCGGCACGATCCGGATCGTCGCCCGGATCGC
>CAZYLP010000185.1:0-12110 GCA_964648345.1 uncultured Planctomycetota bacterium | reverse complement strand
GGCCAATGGCGGCGCGCTCGACCCGCGCGAGGAACGCGTGGGCCCACGCCGAGCCGGGCTCGGACTTCACGACCTTCTGCGCCTGCTCCTTCGCCTTCGCGAGCCCGGGCCCCGGGTTTCGGGCCTCGAGGATCATGGCGGAGGCGCGCTTCAGGTCGGCGTTCGTGCCCCACCGCTTCTGCGCCTCGCGGAGCGCCTTCTCGACCGTGTCCAGGTTGGTCGTGGCCGGACCCCAGGCCGGGTGGAGGAAGACGCGCGCGAGCGTGAGCTTCGTCGCGACGCTCTCCGGATCGAGCTCCTTCGTCGCGTTCGCGTGCTCGAGGCCCTTGTTCTTGATCTCGTTCGGCTCGCCGCCCATGAGCACGAGGCGCGCGAGGATGCGCCGCGCCCGGCTGCCCGGGCCCCAGCACTTCTTCACGTTCTGCGCGTGCTGCATGGCGTACTCGGCGTCGGTCCGCGACGCCTTGTCGTCGAGCGAGGCGTCGTGCACGCGCGCGCGGAGGACGACCGCCTCGAGGGCGCTCGGGAACGCGTTGACGGCGAGCTCGGCGACCTCGCGCGCCTCCTCGAAGCGGCGGAGGAGGAGGTGGATCTCGCCCTGCTCGACGAGCGCGGGGAGCTGGTCCTTGCCGAGGTCGGCGACGCGGCGGACCTCGTCGCGCGCCTCGTAGCGGCGGCCCAGGGCGGCGAGGATGCGGGCGCGCGCGGCGTGCGCCTCCCAGAGGTCGCCGCAGACCTTGACCGCCTCGTCGGCGTGGACGAGCGCGCGCGTCGGGGCGTCCTCGTCGTACACGGCGGTGGCGAGGGCCTTCTCGGCGAGAACGCGCGCCTTCGAGCGGGCCCAGTCCTCGCGGAGCGAGGAGCGCGGGAGCGCCTTGTCGTCCGCGCCGAGGAGGTCGAGCGCCACCCCCAGCGAGCGGAGCGCCTCCTGCGGCTCGTCGCGGACGAGGCGGTGGATGCGCGCCTCGAGGACGCGCGCCGGGATGTAGCTCGCGACGGCGGGCGAGCGGAGCTTCTCGACCGCGTCGCCGATCTTCTGCGCGAGGACGCTGACCTCGGCCTGCGCGCAGATGACCTCGGGCCACTCGGGCTCGAGCTTCGACGCGTCGTCGAGGTCGCGCTGCGCCTTCTCGATCGCCTGCGAGTCGTCGGCGGTCGCGAAGCAGCGCGCCCGGAGGACGAGGGCCGCGGCGTGGACGCGCTTCCCCTCCTGGAGGCGGTCCGTCTTGAGCTTCTCGAGCCAGGGCTTGTTGGCGTCGAGCCTGACCAGGCCGAAGGCCGCCTCGGCGGCCTCGCCCGCCTTCACGGCGTTGTTGCCGTGCCCGAGCGCGTCGCGCTCCTTGCCGAGCGCGATCGAGCGCTCGCCGGCGACGATCGAGTCGGAGACGACCTTCGCGGCGCCCTCGAGCTGCTGGATGACGTTCTGCCGCTCGGTGAGCGCCGCCTCCTCGCTCGAGTGCTGCTTCTGCCGCCAGATGTAGTAGCCCGTGGCGAGGCCGATGGTCCCGAGCCCCAGGATCACGAGGGCGATGAGGATCGTCCCGAGCCCCTTCTTCTTCATGCGCTTCATGAAGCGCTTCAGGGGGCCGGGCGGGCGGGCCATGATCGGCTTCGCCTCGAGGAGCGCCTTGATGTCGTCGCCGAGGTCGTTCGCCGTCTGGTAGCGCTCGCGCGGGTTCTTCTCGAGCGCGTGGAGGCAGACCGTCTCGATCTCCTTCGTGAGCTGCGGCTTCACCTTCGTCGGCGCCGGCGGGTCGTCGTTCAGGATCCGGTTGTAGAGCTCGACGGTCGTCTGCCCGACGAACGGGAGGCGGCCCGTGATGAGCTCGTACATGATCACGCCGAGCGCGTAGATGTCGGCGCGCCGGTCGACGTCCTTCGAGTTGCCGCGCGCCTGCTCGGGCGAGAGGTAGTACGGCGTGCCGACGACGGCGCCGGTCTTCGTGAGGACGCTCTTGTGGTCCTCCGACTTGGCGAGCCCGAAGTCGGTCAGCTTCGGGTTCATGTTGTCGTCGACGAGGACGTTCGCGGGCTTCAGGTCGCGGTGGACGATCCCCTTCTCGTGGGCGTGATGCACGCCGCGGCAGAGCTTCTCGAGGACCTCCATGCCGAGCTCGAGGTCGAGCTCCTCCTTGAGGAGCTTGTCGAGCGGCTTCCCGTCCACGAACTCCATGGCGAAGAACGGGAAGCCCTCGTGCTCGCCCGCATCGAGCAGCTTGACGATGCCCGGGTGGTCGAGCTTGCGGGCCGCATCGACCTCGCGCGTGAAGCGGCGCTGCTTCTTCTCGCTCGCCTGCGGGGCGTTGAGCATGAGCTTGAGGGCGGACTTCTCGCCGCGCGTGCGGTGGCGGGCGAGGTAGACGACGCCCATGCCGCCGCGTCCGATCTCGCGCTCGACGATCCACTCGCCGACGGCCTCCGGCTGACCTTCGCTCGGCCCGCCGCCGAGACCGGGGCTCGAGCCGAAGCCGCCCGGCGCCCCTCCGAAGCCGGCCCCCGGGGAGGAGCCGAAGCCTGGCGCGGCGCCGAACCCGCCCGCCGCGGGTGCGGCACCGAACCCGCCCCCGGGCGCTCCACCGAACCCGCCCGCGGGCGCTCCGCCGAACCCGCCCGCCGCGGGTGCGGCGCCGAAGCCCCCCGCCTGTGGCGCACCGACTCCCCCGCTCGAGCCGAAGCCGGGAGCGGTCGCGCCCAGGGCCGGGATCGGCATCGTGACCTCGCCCGCGCCGCTCGAGGAGTTCGGGTCGCCGACCGTCTGCTGGTCGTTGCGCAGGGGCGGCATGCGGCCGTCGATGCTCGAGACATCGACCGGCCCCTGGCACCGCCGGCACGCGAGGCGCTGAGGCTCGGGGCCCGGCTCCACGTAGTTGCAGTCGCCGCACCGCGAACACCCGAAGACCTTCCGCCGCACCTCGTCCGAGAACTGGTCGATCACGCCGGGCGAGACGAGCCCCGCGCGGATGAGGACGCGCGCGAGCGGCTCGAAGCGGCCGCTCGACGTCTGCTCGAGCTTCTGCCGGCGGAGGAGGTCCTGGAGCTGGGCGTCGGGCAGCACCCCGCGCGAGACGAGGAGGCGGCCGAGGATGTACTCCTCGTACTGGGCGCGGAGCTGGTCGTGAGCGTTGGAGCCGACGCTCGGGAGCGGCGCCGCCACGGGCTGCGCCGCGCCGAACGCCCCGCCGCGCACGCGGACGCTCTGGAGACCGGAGAACTCGCCCACGGGGACGGACGCCATGGGCGCGGGGACCGGAGCGGTCGATGATGCGGGCCACGGCGACGCGGGCCCGCGGGACGGCGGCGGGTACGGAGAGGGCGGCCCCGAGGGCCGGCCGTACGAGGACTGGCTCGTGGTCATCGACGAGCCGCCGCCCTCCTGCGACCGCGCCGACTGGACGATCGAGCGCATCTCGTCCGCGGTGACGAGCCGGGCGTGGACGATCGCGTGGGCCAGACTCTGGGCCTGTCCGCTCTTGCAGATCGCGATCGCCTGATCGAGCTGGGGGCGCGTGATCTTCCCTTGCGACAGGGCGATCCGGCCGACCAGCACGTCGGTTGAGGTCAGCTCCGCCAAGCTCGCGGGTCTCCCCGGAAACCCATGGGAAATCTAGCCGCGGCGCCAAATCCGAGCAAGCGTACGGGACACCGCGTCAGCGGTGCCGTACGCTCGCTCTCGAGATCCCGCCTCGGGTCAGAAGCCCGACGCGCGAGGAGCCCACTCCTCGGACTTCTTCACGCCGTTCGCGAGGATGAACTTCTCGAGCTTCTTCGAGTTCTTGCGGATCGTGCGGAACATCTCGAGGCCCGCCTCGACGATCTCGTCCGCCTGGCTCGGCGTCACCTTCGAGAACTTCTCGTTGTCGTAGAAGACGTAGGTCATGGCCGAGAACAGGTTGTCGTTGCCCTTCTCGTAGCCGAAGGCCGCGAGGTCCTTCTCGAGGCGGTCGATCACG
The DNA here is from genome assembly GCA_964648345.1 of uncultured Planctomycetota bacterium. Taxonomy (GTDB): domain Bacteria; phylum Planctomycetota; class J058; order J058; family JACQDU01; genus CAZYLP01. The sequence continues at coordinate 8,160 of CAZYLP010000185.1, read as the reverse complement.
GCCTTGTGCTCGGCGCGGAGCCACTTCGTCGTCAGCTCCTCGAGGAGATACATGTCGCCGACCTGGCAGTCGCCGCCGCCCTGGAAGCCGCCCTCGAGGGCGTTCTCGGCCCCGTTCATGATGTCGATGTACGACGGGGTCCCCGGCCGGAGCTCGGGGCCGTCCTCGCCATCGACGATCACCTGCATGGCGAGCTCCTTCTCGTTCGTGAGGACGATCTCGCCCGCCTTCGTCTTGTAGTCGATCGTGACGGGCCCCTTCGGGATGCCCTTCCACGAGACCGAGAACGAGCCCTCCGCGTAGTCGATGTAGCCGCGCGAGGCCTTGTCGGGCGTCGAGCCCTTGTCGTAGAGCGTCCCCTTGCCGTCGTCGATCACGTCCGGGAGGCCGTTCGCCTCGATGAGGACCGACTTCGGGGTGACCTTCTTCGACTTGGTGGACCCGCTCGCCGAGACCGTGATCTCGGGGGCGGCGAGGGTCTGCGTCTGGTTGCCGGCCTTGAAGGTGACCTTGATCGGCTGCGCCGGGACGCCGACCCAGCGGACGTTGTAGCTGCCGCTCGCGTAGTCGACGTAGCCGCGGTTCTTCGTCTTGTCGCCGTCCTCGATGAGCGAGCCCTCGCCGTCGTCGACGATCGCGGGGCCGCCGGCGGAGGTGATGCGCACGGACTTCGGCGTCACGCCGAGCGGATCGACGAGGCCGCTCGCGGACGAGGTCGCCTTGAGCGTCTGGGTGTGCGACTTCCCGTCCGTCGTCTTGTAGGTCGCGGTCAAAGCACCCGTCGGGACGCCCGGCCACGTGATCTCGATGCTGCCGTCGTCGTAGTCCATCCAGCCGATGGACTCGTCGGTCTGCGGGTTCTTGCCCTCCTCGTAGAGGTTGCCGTCGCCGTCGTCGAAGATCTCCTTGAAGCCGCCGGCCTTCACCTTCACCGACTTCGGCTGGACCTTCGCCGGCGCGAGCTGGTTCGAGACGCTCGTCGTGAGGGAGAGCTTGCGCGACTTCGAGTTGTTGTCGAGGTCCTTCCAGGAGATCTCGGCCTCCTTCGCGAAGCCGTTCCACGAGATGTCGAGGCTCCCGTCCGAGTAATCGACGTACCCGACCGACTCCTTCTTCGGGTCGGTGCCGACGACGTGGAGCGTCCCCTCGCCGTCATCGACCACGTCCGTGAGGCCCGGGGCCTCGATCCGGATCGTCTTGGGCTTGATCCCGCGCTGCGGCGCGAGCATGCCGTTCGCGCGCGCCGTGAGACCCGACAGCGGCTCGTTCTTGACGGACTTCTCGGGAGCCGGCTGGTACTTCGGCTTCTTGCGGAACTCGCCGTGCCCGAGCGAGCGGATGATCGAGATGATGAACGAGGCCTCGGTCATGTTGCGGCCCCAGTCGAGGTCGTCGTTGCCGAACATGACGCCGCGCTGGTCCTCGATCGCCATGATCCCGAAGTAGTCGGTGAAGGCGCCGCGGCCCGTGCCCGAGACCGCGTTCATCGAGGACGTGTTCGACTTCGTCATGAGCTCGAGGACGGCCCGGTCGTACGGCTCGTCGTCGGCGAGCCGCATCTCGCCCGCGTCGTTCTGCCACTTGCCGAACGAGCTCGCGAGGGGCCGGTGCGTCGGCGTCTTGTTGACGACGAGGCCCGTCCGCTCGTGGGCTCGCTTGTCCGTGATGTAGTAGACGACCGAGTCCTTGTTGCTCGTGACGAGGAGACGGACCGACCCGCCCGACGCCGTCGAGAAGTACATGCCGAGCTGCGAGAGCGCGAGCCCGGCCTCGCTCTTCTTGTCGGGCCGCATCGCGTCCGTGACGAGCCCGTTCAGCTTCGTGCTGAGGACGTTGCGCGGCGTGTTGAGCGTGTTGTGGTAGTCCTGGAAGAGCTTGTCGAAGGTGGCCTGGTTCTTGATCCACCCCTTGTTGATCCAGTAGCCCTTCGCGCCGAGCTCCGTGCCCATGATCCACTCGCCGCCGCGCTTCTTGTCGAAGCGGTGGTACGACTCGCGGTCCTCCGCGCTCTTCGGGATCAGGACCTCGCGCATGAAGCGGACCCAGGGCCGGTCGCCGTCCGCCATGTCGATCTCGATCGGCGGCTTGACCGCGATGTCGCGGGTGAAGACGGCCTTCTTGCCGAACCACATCCCCGTGAGCTTGTCGTCGTCCTTGGCCGGAGTGTCGAGGCCCGAGATCCGGAGCTTGACCTTCGGTTCAGCGCCGGTCGTGGACGACGACCCGTCGTCACCGTCCAGCGCCCCGACGACACCGGGAGTCGTCGAGCTGCCGGAGCCCTCGATGCTCGTGAGCGTGTCGCCGTTTCGCTTGAGGTCGACGGGCTTTCCGTCCGGGAGGATCCGGATGCGGATGCCGTGATAGCTCTCCGAGAGGCCGTCGCCCTTCTGCTCCTTGCCGTCGAGAGTGACCTTCCAGAGGCCGTTCAGGTCGTCCATGACCTGAGCCGTGGCTCGGTCAGGGGTGGCGGCGAGGAGGAGGGTCGCGAGGGCGGAGAAGGTGATGAGGCCGAGCTTGCTGCGAACCATGTTCGTTTCTCCGGTACCAGCGGCGACCGCGCGTGCAATCGCGTTGCCAGGTGCTCGTACCAGGAGATGGGGCGATGGCCGACCGAGGGACTGTTGCACCCTGCGCCGAACGGGGCTGAAGGGCGCGACGCGCGCGCGTCGCGCACGCGCGCCCCTCGACCCGGCGAGACAATGGTGTGACGGAGGCTACTCGTCCTCCTCGTGCTTGGCGCCGCCCGGCATCTTCATCTTGGCGTCCTTCGCTTCCTTGATCTTCTTCTCGGTCGCGGAGCCGGCGTAGGACTTCTTCGCCGCCTCGAGGGCCGTGCGGTTCTCCTTCTGCTCGGAGGCGACGTCGCCCGCCTTGCAGGTCGCCTTGAGGGACTTCATCACGTCCTTGAACTCGGCGTTGAGCTCGGCCTTCGCCTTCTCCTCGGTCATCTCGCCGTCGTCGATCTTCTTCCTGAGCTCGGCGCCGCGCTTGTAGGACTTCTTGATGAGGTCGCCCAGCTCCTTGTCGGAGATGACCATCGAGGCCTTCCGGCCCTCCTTGGTCTGGGCGCCGGCGATGGTGGTGACCTCGCCCGGCATGACGAGGACGCGCTCGATGTGGAGACCCTCGAGCATGCTCGTCGTCATCGTGACGGCCATCTCCATCTGCTCGTCGGGCATCTTCTTGAGGAAGGACTCGGCGGGGTCCTTCTTCGGGCCCTCCTCCTTCTTCTTCTCGGTCTGCGTCTCCTCGAGCGTGAAGCCGCCGTCCGCGTTCTTCGTCCACTTGAACTCGTGGGTCGCGGACTCGTCGGCGCGCTTCAGCTTGGAGATGTCCTCGAAGTAGCCGACGGCCGATCCGCTGATCTCCTCGGCGTCGGTGACCTTCGCCTTGACCTCGGTCCAGGCGGAGACGCCCTCCCAGGTCGCGAGCTTCTTGCAGATCGTCTGGTCGGCGACCTCCTGCTTCTTCTCGTCGCCCTCGGCCATCATGAGGGCGAAGCTGCTGATCTGCTTGCCGAGCGTGTCGGTGATCTCGATCTTGCCCGAGCCATCCGGGAAGACGGTGATCGTGGTCTTCTCCTTCTCGCAGCCGAGGGCGGCGAGGAGCGTCGCGGAGACCGCGAGCACGCCGAGCGAACGTAGAGCTCTCACTGGGGCTTCCTCCGAGGGCCCGGATCATACTTGGTAGAGTGCGCCGGTGGACCTCGTCGCGGACATCGGCAACACGCGCGTCCACCTCGGCGCCTTCGAGGACGGCCGCCTCGTCGCGAAGTTCGCCGGAGACGACCGGGACGGGTTCGTCGCCTCGCTCCCGGCGCGGCCCGCGCGCATCGGCGTCTCGAGCGTGAACCCGAAGGCCCGCGCGGCGTTCGTCGAGTGGGCGCGCACGAAGCTCGGCGTCGCGCCCCGCGTGGTCGGCGAGGACCTCCGCCCGCGCCTCGCCATGGACGTCGTCGCGCCCGAGAAGGTCGGCACCGACCGGCTCGTGAACGGCCTCTGGGCCGCGCGGCGCCATCCGGGGCGCGCCGTCCTCGTCGTGGACTTCGGGACGGCGATCAGCATGGCCGTCGTCGACTCGAAGGGGACGTTCCGGGGCGGAGTCATAGCCCCCGGGATCACGACGCAGGCGCGCGCGCTCTCCGAGAAGACGGCCCAGCTCCCGCTCGCGAAACCCTCGCGCGCGCCGGCGCCGATCGGCCGCGACACGGTCTCGTGCATCGAGTCCGGCATCTTCTGGGGCGCCGTCGGCCTCGTGGACCTGATCGCCGGGAAGATCGAGGAGTCGCTCGGGGAGAAGCTCCTCGTCGTGGCGACCGGCGGCGACTCCGCGCTCATCGCGCCCGCGTCTTCGCGCATCGAGCAGGTCGTGCCGGACCTCACGCTCGAAGGCGTCTGGATCGCGTTGAGCGAGGGCTGACGCCGGCGTGAGCGCGAACGAGTCCGGTTGATGTTAAAGTCCGCGCCATGACTCGCGTCGCCCTCCTCACGCCTCCGGGCCGCGGTGGGATCGCGCTCCTCGAGATCGCGGGCGGCGAGGGCATCCCGGCGGGCGAGACGCTCGCGAAGGTCTTCAAGCGTCCGCTCCCCGGGCTCGGCGCCCTCGCCCTCGGAGCGCTCGCCGACGAGCGGGGCCCGATCGACGAGGTGCTCGTCGCGCGCGTCGCCGAGGACCGCTTCGAGATCGGGTGCCACGGCGGACCCGCCGTCACGCGGCGCGCGCTCGCCGCGCTCGAGGCCGCGGGGGCGCACGTCACGGACGCGGGCGCGATGGCCGGGCCCCAGCCGGGCGCGATCCGCGCCGAGGCACGGACGCTCCTCCCGCTCGCCGAGACGGACCTCGCCGCGAAGGTCCTCCTCGCCGGACTCTCGGGGGCGCTCGAGGCGGAGCTCGATGCGCTGCCGCTCGAGGAGCCGGTGCTCGAGCGCCTCGTGGACTCGTCGCGGCTCGGGATCGCGTGCTGGCGGCCGCCGCGCGTCGCGCTCGTGGGCGCGCCGAACGCGGGGAAGTCGACGCTCTTCAACGCCCTCCTCGGCCGCGACCGCGCGATCGTGTCGCCCGAGCCGGGGACGACCCGCGACGCCCTCGAGGAGCGGTGCTCGCTCGGCGGCGTGCCGGTCACGCTCGTCGACCTCGCGGGCCTCCGCGAGAGCGAGGACGCCATCGAGCAGGCGGGCGTCGCCCGCGCCGGCGAGCGCGCGCGCGAGGCGGACCTCCGCCTCGTCGTCGTGGACGCCTCGCAGCCGTGGGTGACTCCCTTCCTCGGCCCGCGGACGGTGCTCGTCCTCAACAAGCGCGACCTCCTGGACGCCGAGGCGCGCGCGCACGTGCGCCACCGGATCGCGCGCGAGGTGCCGGCCGGCCTCGCGGTCATCGAGGTCTCGGCGAAGACCGGGACCGGCCTCGAGGGCGTCAAGGCCGCGATCGTGGGCGAGCTCGCCGGCTCCGCCGGCGAGGGCGGCGGGCCGGTCCTGTTCACCGAGCGGCAGAGAGATCACGCCGAGCGCGCGCTCGAGGCGCTGCGCGCGGGGAGCCCTGGAGAGGCGCGCGCGCGCCTCGGGGCGATCAAGGCGGCGACGGCATGAGGGGGGCACCATGGGCGGACGGAAGCTGATGGACGAGCGCGGGCTCGCGCGGGCGATCGAGCGGATCGCGGACTCCGTGATCGAGAAGGGCCGCGGCGAGGCGGGCGAGCTCGCGATCGTCGGGATCCGCCGGCGCGGCGTCCCGCTCGGGCGGCGCCTCACGGACGTGCTCGGCGCGCGGCTCGGGAAGCGGCCGCCGTTCGGGATCCTCGACATCACGCTCTACCGCGACGACCTGACGCTCGTCGCCGAGCAGCCCGTCGTCTCGGGCACGGAGATCGACTTCAAGGTCGAGGGCAAGCGGATCGTGCTCGTGGACGACGTGCTCTTCACGGGCCGCACGGTGCGGGCGGCGATCGACGCGCTCATGGACCTCGGCCGCCCCGCGAAGATCGAGCTCGCCGTCGTCGTCGATCGCGGCTGGCGCGAGCTCCCGATCGAGGCGAACCACGTCGCCGAGCGCGTGACGACGACGCTCCTCGAGGTGATCAAGGTCCACGTGAAGGAGATCGACGGCGACGACGGGGCGGAGGTCGTCCTGAGCTCGGAGATCGTGAAGTGACGGAGGTGGCGCACTCGAGCTCGGAGGAGAAGGTCGCCGCGGGCGAGGAGCCTCGCCCGCGCTGGACGCGCCGTCACCTGCTCGGGCTCGAGGACCTCTCGCGGGACGAGATCGAGACGATCCTCGACACCGCGGAGAGCTTCCGCGAGATCTCGACGCGCTCCGTGAAGAAGGTGCCGACGCTCCGCGGACGCGTCGTCGTGAACCTGTTCTTCGAGGCATCGACCCGGACGCGCGTCTCCTTCGCGCTCGCGGCTCAACGCCTCTCGGCCGACGTGGTGGACTTCCAGAAGGAGGGGAGCTCGTCCGAGAAGGGCGAGACCCTCGTCGACACGGCCAAGAACATCGAGGCCATGGGGGTGGACATCTTCGTCGTGCGCCACCAGGCGTCGGGCGCGCCCTGGAACATCGCGAAGCACGTGAAGGCCTCCGTCGTGAACGCGGGCGACGGCTCGCACGAGCACCCGACCCAGGGACTCCTCGACATCTTCACGATCCGCCAGGCGAAGGGCCGCGTCGCGGGTCTCGAGGTCGCGATCGTCGGCGACATCGCGCACTCGCGCGTCGCGCGCTCGAACATCTGGGGGCTGCTGAAGCTCGGCGCCAAGGTCACGGTCGTCGGCCCCTCGACGCTCGTCCCGAGCCGCTTCAAGGAGCTCGGGGTCAACGTCTCGCACGACCTCGACTCGGTGCTCCCGAAGCTGGACGTGATCAACATGCTCCGCATCCAGCGCGAGCGTCAGGCGGGGACGGCGTTCCCGTCGGTGCGTGAGTACACGCGCCTGTTCGGCCTCACGCGGGCGCGCATGAAGAAGGCGAAGCCCGACATCGCGATCCTGCACCCGGGGCCCATGAACCGCGGCGTCGAGATCGCGCCCGAGGTGGCGGACGGGCCGAACTCGCTGATCCTGAAGCAGGTCGAGAGCGGTCTCGCGGTCCGCATGGCGGCGCTGTTCCTCGTCGCGGGCGGCCGGCCGGCGGCGAAGGGCGAGGAGAAGTAGCACGGGCGAACCGGAGGAGAACTCTCTCTACGGAGCGGACGCCCACCGAGCGCGACCGCACGGCCGTGCTCGAGCTCGTGAAGCGAGGCGTGTCGCGCGACGAGGACCCTACTCCTTGAAGATCGCCTCCACCTCGATCTCGAACCCGCCGAGCTCGGCCGGGCGGATCAGGTCGGACCGCTCTGCAGCCTGAACCATGGCATACGTGTCACCGTCGCGCGCGAGAAGCTCGACCCGTTCGCTCTTCGGGTCGACGATCCAGTAGTACGGCACCCCGAAGCGAGCGTAGAGAGTTCTCTTCGTCACGCGGTCGGTCCGCTTGGTCGATGGCGACAGGATCTCCACGAGCACGTCGGGGGGCCCCTGAATGTTCTTCTCGCCGATGATCGATCGTCGCTCGGCCCGGACCAGGACGAGGTCTGGCTGGACGATCGTATGGCGATCGAGGATGACATCGATCGGCGCGTAGAGGATCTCGAACCGGCCAGAGACCTGGAGAGGACTCAGGCAAATGAAGAGGTTCCTGCTGATGCCCTGGTGTCGCGGCACGGGAGACGGGCTCACGTCAAGCTCGCCGTCGAGGATCTGGTAGCGCTTCCCGTCATCAGGGAGCTCGGCGTACTCGGCGTAGCCGAGCTTGATCTTCCGCGACTGCGGCTTCATCGACCTCAACGTAGCACACTCGCATTCGCCGACACCGCGCAACGCTCGGTCCACATGGGCGAGCCTCACGGCAACCGAGCTTCCGCGTCGCGCAATCCGAGACCGCGCGGGTCGCGCACGCTTCCTTCGCCCAACTCCGGGTGGCTTTACATCACGGAGACAGACAGACTCCCAGCGTGAACCTCGGCCCCTACGTCGTCGAAGCTCCGATCGGCCACGGAGGACTCGGCGCCGTCTACAAGGCGCGCTCGCCGCGCGGCGCGATCGTCGCCGTGAAGGTGCTCAAGAAGCTCGAGCGCGAGGCCCTCGGCCGCTTCGAGCGGGAGCGCCGCCTGCAGGAAGCGCTCGG
>CAZYLP010000184.1:10297-12114 GCA_964648345.1 uncultured Planctomycetota bacterium | reverse complement strand
GGAAGAAGAGGGCCGTCTGTCCGATCCTCAGGCGATCGCCCGAGTGGAGCTCCGCCTCCTCGACGCGCGTCTCGTTCAGGTAGGTCCCGTTCCGGGACCCTATGTCCACCACGAAGTAACGTCCGTCTCCGCGCGGCTCGATCTTGAGATGGCGCTTCGAGACCTCGGGGTCGTCCACGACGAGGTCGTTGTCGGGCAGCGCACCGATGGCGATGGGCTCGTCCTTGAGCGAGTGGCTCTTGTGCTTCGCTCCGTTGACGACGATGAGCCTGGCCACTTGGTCCTGCGCGCCCCAGACCCTTGTATCCGCCCGCGACCCGAACGGGCAAGCGAGATGGACGCGACCCCGCCCAGCGGGTATCTTTGGGCGACCGAGGAGACCATGCCGGACGAGCGCGGAGAATTCACACGGAAGTTCGACCGCGATGTCCTCAAGGACGAGTCCGCCGCAGTCGAGGAGCTCGAGGCGCAGAAGCGCCGCCAGCTCGCCGAGGAGGCGGGCCTCGATGGCGAGCTCCAGAAGCTCGGCGACATCCTCGCGTACCGCGCCAAGTGGCTCACCGAGCGGTTCCCCGGCGTCACCGAGGCCGCCAAGATCGACTTCCGCGGCAAGCGGTTCGAGTTCCCCAAGCGCGACAAGGTCGGCCCCGGCTGGATGGAGTTCCGCTCCCGGCTCACCGAGACCGGGCTCGGGATCACGCTCGAGTGCTTCATGCAGCTCGATGGCAAGTTCACGAAGCGCTACGACTACGTGAACTTCCCGAAGACGGGCGTGGACGTCGCCAGGGCGAAGAAGTTCGTCGAGAACAAGATCTTCGAGTTCGCGACGGACTACCAGGCGAAGTAGTCCCGCTCCACTCTCTCCTCCTCGTCTGGTAGAAAGTGCGGGGCCCGACCCCCTCGAGGCGGTCGGCGCTCGGGGGGAAAGCCATGCGCAGTCACCAGCAACTCGCGGCCGCCGCCGTCGTCGTGGTCGGCCTGCTCGGTCTCGCCGTCGCCGAGGACATGAAGAACCCGCTCGCCGACGCGAAGGCCGGCGAATGGGCCCGCTACAAGATGCAGGGCGGGATGGAGATGAAGCAGATCGTCTCGAAGGTCGAGGGGAAGAAGGTCACCCTCAAGACCGAGATGTTCATGGAGGGGAAGGTCGTGAGCTCGAGCGAGGCGGTGGTCGACCTCGAGCCCAAGACGGACCCGGCCACTCCCGCCACGCCGGCCGAGAAGCCCGTGATCGAGGACGCGACCGTCGAGGTGAACGGGAAGAAGCTCGCCTGCAAGGTCATGACCGTGGCCGGCTCGAAGACCACCACGTGCATGGACATCCCGGTGACGGGCCTCGTCAAGGTCGAGTCGGGCGGGAACGTCTCCATGGAGCTCGTCGACTGGGGCACGGACGCGAAGGCGGGCGGAGCCGAAGCGCCCAAGGGCGACGCGCCCGCGGGCGAGGCTCCGAAGCCCGCCGAGGGCGCGGCGCCGGCCGCCGACGCCGGGGGCAAGACCAAGACCGTGGACGACGTGACCGTCACGGTCACGGACGCGGGCCCCATGAAGACGGACTCCGGCACGGTCGTGAAGGGGTTCCACAGCTTCAAGGTGACGGTCAAGAACGGCGCGGACGACAAGCGCTCGGTCAAGGGCAAGATCACGCTCAACGGCGGCGACTCGGGGTCGTGCACGATCTTCATCCCCGTCGAGAAGGGCGCCACGGTCGAGAAGGTGCTGAACTGCAAGGAGACCGCGGCCTGGGACAAGTGGGACATGGAGGTCGAGAAGATCTTCAAGTTCTGAGTCGGCCCGCGAGCGTTGGGCTGTAGTGT
>CAZYLP010000184.1:0-10287 GCA_964648345.1 uncultured Planctomycetota bacterium | reverse complement strand
GCCTTTATTTTATCATCTTGTTGGGGGGCCCGGCTGGGTGGGGGTTTTTGTGGGGGGGGGCCCAACAACCCCCCCCAACGCTCGGCGCCGATCCGGTTCTGCTCGGTGTGAACGTGTCGAGTGCGCCGACCGGCCCGCGTCCCCTGATGCTCGACGTTGACCACGGCGCTGGTCGAATCGCCGGCCGAGGTCGGTTCGCGCCGAGGCTGTCGCGCGCCCGGCGCCGGCGCCACGCGTATCCGACCCATGCGCCGCGCCCGCAGGCTGATCGCTCTCGCGTTGATCGCTCTCGCACTCCTTGCTCCGGGGTGCGTGACGCTGACGCTCGCCGACGAAGTCGCTCGCACGCGGGAGCAGCCGAAGAAGACGTTCCTCTGCGCCGTCTTCCCCTTCGCTCTCGTCGCGGACGTCGCCTTCCTGGGTTGGTTGGGCTTCATCCTTCTGATTTCACCCGATTGGTTGAACAGTCTGTGGAACGACGATCCATCGCCCGATGTGTCGAAACGTTAGCGGAGCGACAACCTCGTAGGTGGCGTTGAGTTTAGAATCGCGCCCTCGCCCCGCGAACAGGAGCCTCCCGTGCCCGCCCAGCCCTACACCCACGTCCGAGTCGTCGCCCACACGCCCTTCACCGGGATCGGCTCCGGGCACGCGAGCGCAGAGAAGAACATCGAGAACTTCAAGAAGGCGCTCGCGCTCGCCGTCGCCGAGATCAAGAAGCTCAAGGACGGCGACGAGGTGCTCCCGGTCTTCGTGGCCGCGGAGGGCACCTGGAAGAAGAACCCGGGCGCCTACAACGTGGACGAGGTCGGGCAGATCTACACGTTCCTGACCGCCACGAGCAAAGCGAACCCGGACATCCTGTTCTTCCCCGGGACGATCCTCTGGCGCCTCGCGAAGGAGCTCTCGGCGGACGCGCTCAAGAAGCCCGCCGTCCTCGGCGAGACGAGGATCGTCCCCTCGAACCTCGCGAGCAAGAAGGGACACTCGGTCGTCTACAACTCGGTGCCCGTCTTCTTCGGCGGGAAGCTCATCCACAACCTGAACCAGCAGTTCGAGGACGTTCAGAACAAGGGCGACGACCGGTTCGACTTCGCCCTCGGCCCCGACAAGGGGAGGGAGTTCTGGAAGAACTTCAAGTGGGGCGAGGGCACCGACGTCGACTGGGTGGGGAACCCGAAGCAGGGGAACCAGATCTTCCTGAACGGCGAGCTCGTGCAGGGGACGGCGAAGAAGTCGGTCAACATCCGCTTCGGCCTCGAGACCGGGCTCGACGCGTCCTACAAGACCCTCGCCAACCTGAAGAAGGTCGTCGACGTCCAGATCCTCCTCGCGGGCGGCGTGCCCTTCGAGAAGGAGGGCTTCGCGACCGACACCTACGGCCTCGCGATCCACTGCGAGGGGAACACGCAGGACTGGAAGAAGAACGGCCTCAAGGTCTTCACGGTCGACGACGAGAAGTTCGTCCCGCCCGCGACGCCGATCCACCAGCTCACCTTCGGCGACGACAAGACCGCGATCGTGGTGGACAAGCGGAGGATGCCGCTCCACCGCCTGTTCCTGAAGGCGGACCCCAAGGTGCGCCCCGCGGCCATGCGCGCGAAGGACTACGAGGAGTTCCGGCGGCAGGTCGCGCTCGTGAAGCAGGACGAGCTCAAGGAAGTCTTCGCGGAGAACATCGAGCGCCGCAAGGAGTGGATCAAGGTCGCGAAGGACAAGGCCGAGGACTCGATGATCATCCAGACGCTCAAGGCCGGAACCTGGGACTCGCCCGGCTGGAAGAAGTGGCGCGGGAACGTGGAGACCGGGACCTTCCTGAACGACGGCTTCAACGTGTTCTGTGGGAGCGCCCTCGGCGTCGGGCTCGGGTTCTTCATCGGCGTGAACCAGCACCTCGACGCCATGTTCCAGTCGCTCGGCGCCCTCGACGACGAGCTGTTCCTCCTCGGGAACTACCTCACGGACAAGAACGAGAACCCGCACCTCTGCTGGATCCAGGGCCCGCTCAAGAAGATCAAGGACGCGATGGACAAGACGCTCTTCCGCCCCGAGAACTACAGCGGCAACGCGTGGGAGAACAAGGACCTCGTCCGCGGGACGGTCGTCGCCTGCTCGGACGACCCGAAGGCGAACAAGGAGCTCGTCGAGAAGGTCGCCGGCACGATCATCCCGAAGATCTGCTCCGCCGAGTTCGGCATGAACATCCTCACGCCGGCCAACAAGCGCGAGGCGAAGCCCAAGGCCGGCGACCCCACCTGCTGCGGCTACAGCGGCTGGAACATCAAGATCCTCTTCGCCGGCCACCCGAAGCTCTCCTACAAGGAGGAAGACGACGAGGAAGATCTCGACGTCGTCGGGAAGGGCTGGGCCAAGGGAGTCACGGCGCCTCAGGACCCGAAGCCCGGTCCGATCCCCGCGGAGATCCAGATCAACACGCGCGAGATGATGTTCAGCAAGCACAGCATGCGTCTCCTCCGGGACAAGCTCGTCTTCGACACCGACGCCGAGTACTTCGCCCACGAGAAGCGGGCCGGGTTCCAGGGCGGCCTGGGCCACGTCCTCTACGAGATCGCTCGCAGCGAGGACAAGAGCGCGGACGGCCTCGCGGCCGCGGCGCTCGCGCGCGACTACCACGACATGGCGCGGAAGGTGCCGCAGGGGTCCGAGCCCGCGAAGCTCGAGAAGCTGGCCAAGGACCTCGAGGAGTTCGGGGCCAAGCTCACGAACGCGAAGTGGAAGAAGGCGTGGACCGAGCACTTCGACGACAAGTGGTCTAAGGGTAAGACTCTCTCCGGGGGCGCGGTCGCCCGGACGAAGACCTGGTAGCGCGCTCCTTCGCGGCCTGCTTCTGCTCGAGGAAGCGGAGCTCGCGGCGGAGCTTCCTCAGGCTCTCGAGCCGCGACTCGTCCACGGCTCCGATCACCGCGCACCCCGGCTCGACCTCGTGCGAGCAGTCCCGGAAACGGCACTGCTTCGCGAGCTCGCCCACGTCCTCGAAGGCCGCGTCGAGCGAGTCCTCTCCCGATGCCCAGAGCTGGAGCTCGCGCATCCCGGGCGTGTCGATGACGAGACCGCCCGTCGGAAGGACGATGAGCTGCCGTCGAGTCGTCGTGTGCCGCCCCTTCCCGTCCGACTCGCGCACCTCCGCGGTCGCCTGGAGCGGCGAGCCCGTGAGCTCGTTCACGAGCGTGGACTTCCCGACGCCCGATGACCCGAGGAGCGCGACCGTCTTGTGCCCCTCGAAGTAGCGCCTCAACGCCTCGACGCCGTCGCCCGTGAGCGCGCTCACGGCATGCACGGGAGAGCCCGGGGCCGCGCGCTCGACTTCACGACGTTTCTCCTCGAAGCCCTCGTGTAGATCGGCCTTGCTCAGCACGACCACGGGGAGCGCGCCGCTCTCCCAGACGAGAGTGAGGTAGCGCTCGATGCGTCGAGTCGAGAAGTCCTGTTCGAGCGCCGTCACGATGAACACGAAGTCCACGTTCGCGGCCGCCACCTGCTCGTCCGTGGAGCGGTCCGGGGACTTCCGCGAGAAGCGCGTCGCGCGCGGAAGGACGGCGCGGATCGTGGCGCGGATCGTGTTGGGTCGAAGCTCGACGGCGACCCAGTCGCCGACTGCAGGAAGGTCGGCCGGGCTTCGAGCTTCGTGGCGAAGTCTTCCGGCGACCTCGCCCACGAGCTCTCCCCGCGCGGAGAGGAGCTCGAAGGTCGTGCGGTGTTCGACGGCGACGCGGGCGGCGAGGAGGCCGCCTCGCGCGTGAGCCTCGAAGGCCTCCGCGAAGGACGGGGTCCAGCCGAGTGTCTCGAGGTCTGTCACGCGCCCCTCGACGCTCGAGACGCGTCTCGCTGTCGGGTCTCGGCGAGTTCACTTCGAGCCATCTTTGGCGCGAGGAGCCTCTCCGCCCGGCGCGCGTAAGCGCTCGCGGGTCTCGACTTGGAACGACCGCGCGCTCGGCCTCGCCGTTGCGCTCCCTGAGCTTCGGAAGGGAAGAAGGGAACGCTTGAACCGATCGCAGCTCGGGATCGTCGTCGCCGCGGCCTTCGGGACGTTCGCCGCCCACGCCGAGGACGCGTTCAAGGCCTGGAAGTGGGAGGCGAAGAAGTGGGCGCGGAGTGACGAGCGCGCCGCGAAGACCGGCGACACGACCATCGAGGAGGGCGAGGAGAGCGTCCGCCGCACGACCGACGTGCGCATGCCCGGCGGCACCGCCATGGAGCGCGTGCAGGACGTGGACGCGGGCTCGGCCTTCAAGCTCCACCGCGAGGTGAGCGGCGTCTCCGCGTCGAAGGTGACCGGCCTCCGCGTGAACGTCGAGCGCTTCCAGACGCGCGAGCACGCGACGTGGGACCGCACGCTCGAGGGCAAGACGGTCGCCGTCACGATGCCCGTGAAGGAGAAGGACGCGCCGACCGCGAAGGTCCTCGACGAGAAGAAGACCCCCGTCACCGTGAGCCCGGACATCGAGCAGTGGATCGCGACGCGCGTCGCGACGACGCGCGACGAGCGGCTCGAGGCGGTCCTGCCCGAGAAGGGCGTCCGCTCCGACGAGGAGTGGAGCGTGGACCCGCGCACCATCGCCCCGGTCTTCTTCGACGGCGCGAAGGTGCCGCTCGACGCCTCGCGCTCCTGGTGCAAGGGGAAGCTCACGGGCGTCCGCGTCCAGGAGGGCGAGCACGTCGGCCACGTCGAGGTCGTCGTCAAGCTCCAGCTCGCCGGCCTCCCGGGCAATGCCACGGGCAAGTGGACGAAGGGTGGCCTCTACGAGTGGAAGCTCGTCTACGACGGCTCGCTCGACCGCCGGCTCGGTTCGCTCCTCGTGACCGCGACGCTCGAGGGCGCCTGCGAGGTCACGACTCCGCAGGGCAAGGCGGCGCTCGAGGTCAGCTCGGAGGAGCGCACCGAGCGCTCGCTGTCGCGCGGCCCCAAGAAGTAGCGGAGGGTCGTGGTAGAAACGAGCGCGTGAAGAAGAACGAAAAGGCGCTCGCGATCCTCGACAAGCTCGACGCGGAGTACCCGAACGCGACGATCGCGCTCGACTTCACGAACCCGCTCGAGCTCCTCATCGCGACGATCCTCGCGGCGCAGGCGCGCGACTCGCACATCAACACGATCACCGCGAAGCTCTTCAAGAAGTACAAGACCGCCGCCGACTGGGCGACCGCGGACGAGGCCGTCCTCACCGAGGAGCTGAAGCCGACCGGCTTCTTCAACTCGAAGACGAAGTCCGTCCTCGGCGCCACGCGCGCGCTCGTCGCGAACCACGGCGGGCGAGTCCCCGAGGACATGGACGCGCTCGTCGCCCTCCCCGGCGTCGGCCGCAAGACGGCGAACGTCGTCCTCGGGAACGCGTTCCACCACCCGGACAAGGTCGCCGTGGACACGCACGTCCGCCGGCTCTCGCAGCGGCTCGGCTTCACGAAGAAGGACGACCCCGACGAGATCGAGCAGGACCTCCTCGCTCTCTGGCCCGCGGAGAGGCGCACGCACCTCTGCCACGTCCTCCAGTTCCACGGCCGGCGGATCTGCCCGAACACGAACCCCAAGTGCGAGGCGTGCGTCGTGAACGAGCTCTGCCCGGCCGCCTTCACGTTCGAGAAGGACGCCAGGAAGACCGCGAAGGGCGCGAAGGGCATGAAGGCCGCGAAGACGGCGAAGAAGCCGACGCGCGCGGCGAAGCGGCGGTAGGATCGAGCCGTGGCTCCGACGATCACCGAGACACGGAGAACGGACCGGCTGGGCGACGCGCTCCCCGCGGGCGCGATCGCGCGCCTCGGGACGATGCGCCTCCGGCACCCGAAGGGCAGCGAGGCGCTCGCCTACTCGCCCGACGGCTCGAAGCTCGCGTCGGGCGGCCGCGACGGGACGATCCGGGTCTTCGCGGCCGCGACGGGCGCGATCCTCGAGTCGCTCCCGGGGCGCGAGCCGATCGCGCGGCTCGGGTTCTCGATCGACGGGCAGCTCCTGAGCGTCCTCGACGACGCGAACGTCGTCCGCGTGCTCGACACGCTCGCGTGGGCGTGCGTCAAGGAGATCACCCTCGCGCGCGAGCGGCGCGCGGGCGTCCTCAGCGCGACGTGGCCGCCCGCGAGCGCCTTCGCGCCGAGCGGACAGCGCGTCGCCGTCGCGATCCGCCCGTGCTTCGTGGCCCTCGTGGACCTCGTCGAGATGCGCGTCGTGAAGGAGCTCCGCGTCGCGCCGGACATCTACTCGACGGACGTCGAGGAGGGCCTGCTCCCGACGGTCCTCTCGCTCGCCTTCACCGCGGACGGGCGCACGCTCGTCGCGGCGACCGCGGACGGGAAGGTCCGCTCCTACGACGTGGTCACGGAGAAGAAGCTCGACGAGCGCGCCCGCGACGCGCTCGTCATGGCCGCGACGCCCGGCATCCTCGCGGCCGCGGAGCGGACCGAGGAGCGCGTCCACCTCCTCGCCGAGAACGGGCGCTCGATCGCGGCCTTCGCGGCGCGCGGCACCCGCGCGCTCGCGTTCGGGCCGCGCGGAGCGCTCCTCGCCTGCGCGCGACGGCAGGAGAAGACGGGCTGCGTCGAGCTCCGCGACGGCCGCGGCGAGCTCATCCGCACGCACCAGGTCGACGCGCAGGCGGTCGCGATCGCGCCCGACGGTCTCACGCTCGCGGCCGCGTGCGGCGACCAGGTCCAGCTCTTCTCGACCGAGTCGGGCCGGACGCTCTTCCGCCCGGACATCCCGCGAGTCCTCGCGATCGCCTTCGCGCCGGACTCGGGCCGGCTCGTGACGGGCGGCGCCGACGGTTCGGTGACGCTCCACGACCCGGCGACGGGCGACCCCGTCCACCGCCTCGAGGGCCACGGCGCGGCCGTCGTCGCGGTCGCCGTCTCCCGGCCGGGCGACGTCGCGAGCGTGGACGAGACCGGACAGGTCCTCCTCCGCGACCCGAAGGGAGCGGTCCTCACGGGGCTCCACCACTCCCCGCGGCCGACGCGCCTCGCGTTCTCGCCCGACGGCAACGTCCTCGCGATGGCAGGTCCGTCCGCCTACTACGACCAGAGCGCCGAGAGATGCTGGCCGCAGCAAGGCGGCGGCTACGGCTCGACTCGCTGCGCCTGGAAGGCGAACGGCCGGGCCGCGTTCGTCATCGGCGGCGGGACGATCCGCCTCTTCGGCGGCAAGAAGCGCCCGGAGCTCCTGGGCTACGGCCACGACGTCGCCTTCGCCTCGACCGGTGCCGTGGCGACCTCGAACGCGCCCGAGCGGGGCGTGAAGCTGAAGACCTCGAGCGGAGAGCGCACGCTCGACGCCGGCCCCTACGCCGAGCTCGCCTTCTCGCCCGACGGAGCGCTCCTCGTCGCGGCGAGCCGCGACGGCTCGGTGTACCTGCTCGACGTCGCGGCCGGCACGCCGCGCGCCGTCTTCACGCACGAGGGTGGCGTCGCCCAGGTCGCCTTCGCGCCCTCGGGCCGCGCCTTCGCGACGCTCGGACTCGACGCGACGGTTCTCGTCTGGGAGACGCCCGCGGGCTGAGAGCTACGGCTCCTCGCCCTTGCCGAGCTTCCGGTAGAGGGAGGAGAGGTCGATCCCGAGCGCCTCGGCGGCGCGGACCTTGTCCTCGCCGAACTTCTCGAGGACGCGCCGGACGTGCGCACGCTCGAACGCGCCCCGCGCGACGCGGAGGTCGTCCGTCTCGATCCGCCGCGCGCCGTTCGAGGCGGCCCTCGCCGCCTTGACGATCGTCGCGAGCCGCGAGACGACCGTCGCGACGTCGAGCGGTTTCACGAGGTAGTCCACGGCGCGCGCGCGGAGAGCGCGGACCGCGCCCTCGACGCTCGGCGCCGAGGTCGTGATCGCGACTCCGGTCGGGATCCGCTCGCGGGCGACGGTGTCGAGGACCTCGAACGCCGACGGCCCGGGCATCTCGGCCGCGACGAGCGCCACGTCGAACGGCCGCGCGCGCAGCTTGGCGAGGGCTTCCGACCCGTTCGCCGCCACGTCGACGGCGAAGCCCTGGCTCTCGAGAGCTCGTGCGATGGACCCGCGGAGGTTCTCCTCGTGGTCCGCAACCAAAGCGGCCGGTTGGGTCATTTCGTTCAGACCTGATTCTACCTTCCGTTCACGAGGAACGGCAGCCGTTCAGGCCGAACGGCAGCCAGGGCATGCCGTCACACCCTTCTTGAGCGGCAAGCAGGCCGGGCAGAACCCGCGCCCGCACGAGGCGCAGCGCCCGAGGGCGCTCCGCGGCTCGGTCCGCTGGCATCCGGGGCAAGTCACGCCGCACTCCGTGCAGAGGTGAGCGGCGGCCGCGGTGTCGCCCGTCGCTATGTCGAGGCGGTGAGCCTCGCAGACGGTCTTCCGGCAGTGGACGCACGGGTGGAGGCACCCGGTGCAGCGAGCGGCCTCGCAGAGCGCGCAGGCGGCGACGTGCTCCTTGCAGACCTCGTCGTCGCAGCCCTCGCAGACCGTGGCGCACTCGGGGCCCACGACGGCGCCGTCGCGCGCGCAGACGATCGAGCCGCACGTCTTGCAGACGACGGCGAGGCACACGGAGCACTCCGCGGCGCACGTCTCGTGGACGACGTGCCCCGCGTCGCACACCTCCACGGCCGCGAGCGTCTTCGAGCACGCGGGGCACGGCGGCGTCTCGACCTCGCCCGTGCTCAGGTCGAACGCGAGCTCGATCGAGCCCGCCGCGGGATCCTTCTCCTTGCCCCGGCCCCGCTCGACGCGGACGGCGACGCGGCGCCGCGGCCGCTCGATGACGAGGAGCTGGAGCGGCTCCGCCTCGGCGTCCACGCGCGCGCTCTCGACGAGCTCCTTGCGCTTCAGCACGCGCTCGGCCTCGAGCTCCTCGATCTTCATGCGCGAGACGTCGGTCGCCATGCGGTTCGTCTGCTGCTCGACGACCGCGGTGTCGTAGAAGAGCTCGAGGCGCGCCGCGTCCTTCTCGAGCCGCGCGCGAGCCCGGGCCTCGAGCTCGACGGCCTCGCGCGAGGCGAGCTCGTCCACGAGGACGAGCGCCTTCGCGAAGGCTTCCTTCTGCCGCTCCTCGGGGAGGTGCTTGCGCGGGTGAGCCTCCCAGCCGGCCGACTCGGTGGGCGGAGGCACGTTCCGCGGCTCGAGGATTCCTTGCGGTCTCACCGGCACGAGCACGTCGAGGAGCGCGTCCTTCCGCTCGCGGCCGCGGTAGCGGAGCCTGAACGCGAAGTGGGCGTCCCAGGCCTCCTCCTCGGTGCGTTCGTCCATGAGGAGCTTGGGCGGCTTCTTCCCGCCCTTCGTCCTCGGCCGCTCGGGCGCGAGCACCTCCGTCACGAGGGCCTTCTCGAGCTTGCGGGTGCGCGGAGCGACCACGTAGGCGCGACGCCCGCGCGCGGCGAGGTACTCCTCGATCGTGCGGAGGACGTGGCCGCCGGGAGCGACGAGGTCGTGGCCGGCGTTCGCGTCGTGCGGGTCGAAGACCATGCACAGCTTGTCGCGGCCGAAGCGCTTGGCGAGCTCGGAGTCGGCGGGCAGGGTGACGTCCACCTCCTTCTCTGACGAGAGGGAGACGGTCGCTCCGTACTTCTTGAAGAAGTCGACGAGGAAGTCCTTCATGACGTGGAGGACCCGACCAACGTTCGTGAAACGCGGAGGCGCAGAGACGCAGAGGCGCAGAGGAGTGGTCTTGCCCTCTCTGCGTCTCCGCGTCTCTGCGCCTCCGCGTTGAAAAACGTCACGATCGCTCCTCCACGCTCTCCTGCTTGATCGAAGGCACGATCCCGTCGAGAACCTGCTCGCTCTCCTTCACCTCCTCGTACTCGTCGCGCGCTCTCTCGAGCGCCTCCCCGAAGGAGTCGAAGGCCTCGTCGAGGTTCTTCTCCGACATCCCCTTCATCCACGCCTCGCGGAGCAGCTCCTCGAACGTCTTCTCCGAGTGGAGCGCGCCGAGGATGAGGTCGATCTCGCCGAGCACCGCGGTGAACAGCTTGAGCTTGTAGGTGAGCAGCTCGAGGACGCGCGCCTCGATCGTGTCGCGCACCGAGAGGTTCACGACCGTGACCGGGTGCTGCTGCCCGAGACGGTGGACGCGGCCGATCCGCTGCTCGACGGACATGGGGTTCCAGGGCAGGTCGAAGTTGAGGACGTTCCAGCAGAACTGGATGTTTTGACCTTCGCCGCCGGCCCGCGCCAAATCGACGGCAAGCAGGTCGACCGTGGCATCGCCTCCCGCATGATCTCGCACGCCAACGCCATGGTCGTCGCGGCGTACGAGACCGAGGGCACCGAAACGAACGGCCAACCGAAGCTCAAGAAAGATTCGAGCGGTCAGCCGATCG
>CAZYLP010000183.1:0-12124 GCA_964648345.1 uncultured Planctomycetota bacterium | reverse complement strand
GTCGGCCTCGCCGGTCGCGTGGATCTCCATCACGTAGTCGCCCGGCGTCCAGTCGTAGGGGCGCCGCACGCTCACGAAGCCGTGGCCGACCTCGGAGCCCTCGGCGTGAGTCCCGCCGGGGACGGGGCGCGTGTCGTCCGGGTCGTTCGAGTCGGTGAACCCGGAGAAGATCGCGATGCGCGTGGGGTCTCCGTTCGAGTTCGTCGACGTCTGGAGGCCGAAGTAGAACTGCTTGCCGCCAATGAAGCCGCCGCCCGGCGCGATGAACAGGCCCGCGTCGTAGCCGGGGTCGTTCGAGATCGTGAAGGGGAACGAGAGGCTCGTGTAGTGGCCGTCGGGGATCTCCCAGTACTGATCGACGAAGTGCTGCGGGAGCGACATGGGCCGGTGGAGGTCCGGCCGATCGTGGACCAGCGCGCCCTCGTCGTCGCGCACGCGAGGCCGGTCTTCACCGAGCGGTCCCGGGTCGGGCCTCTTGTTCTGGGCGAACGAGATGAGCGGACAACCGAGCAAGAACGACACGGCGAGCGCGCCTGAGCGCGTGAGACGAGCGGCCTGCATGGATCCCTTTCCCTGACTCCGCGCTTCGCGCGTGCGAAGGCCGCTCCGCGCCCAAGTCCTGGCGCCGAGGCCAGGGTGACGGTCCGTACGCGAACGAAAACGCCGGAACGTCTCACGTCCGATAACGTTCGGGCATTTGCACGGCCTCGCTCCCGTCGATAGAGAGTTAGGGGACGGAGGTACGTCGTGGGTCTCAAGGAAGACAAGGAAGCTCAGGGGCGTGACTTCGCGGCGGCGAAGGGGCTGCGTTACGTCCACGACGACAAGCCCGGCTTCACGCGCCACGGCAAGACGACGAAGACCTTCACGTTCAAGGACACGAACGGGCGCGCGATCACGGACGAGGCCACGGTGACGCGGATCCGCAAGCTCGGGATCCCGCCGGCCTGGAAGAACGTCTGGATCTGCCCGTACGACGGCGGCCACATCCAGGCGACGGGGATCGACGCGCGCGGGCGGAAGCAGTACCGCTACCACGCGAACTGGCGGGCCGCGCGCGACGAGACGAAGTTCCACCGCACGATCGCGTTCGGCAAGGCGCTGCCCGAGATCCGCAAGAAGACGGCCGCGCACCTGCGCCTGAAGGGCCTGCCCCGCGAGAAGGTGCTCGCGCTCATGGTGCAGCTCCTCGAGAAGACGCTCATCCGCGTCGGCAACGAGGAGTACGCCCGCGAGAACCAGTCCTACGGGCTCACGACGATGCTCGACGACCACGTCACGTTCGACAAAGGCGTCGTCACCTTCAGCTTCCGCGGCAAGTCGGGCGTCGATCACAGCATCATGCTTCGCGACGCCGGGCTCGCGAAGATCATCAAGGAGTGCCAGGACCTGCCCCAGCAGGAGCTCTTCGCCTACAAGGACGAGAACGGGAAGCAGGTGGATGTGAAGTCGAACGACGTGAACGACTACCTCCGGGAGATCTCGGGGCAGCACTTCACGGCGAAGGACTTCCGGACGTGGAACGCGACGGTGCTCGCGGCGAAGGCGCTCCAGGAGATCAAGCAGTTCGACTCGAAGGCCCAGGCCAAGAAGAACGTGATCCACGCCGTCGAGCAGGTCGCGAAGCGGCTCGGGAACACGCGCTCCGTGTGCAAGAAGAGCTACATCCACCCGGCCGTGCTCGAGGCCTACCTGGACGGCTCGCTCCTCGACACGCTCGAGCAGCGGGCGCGGACCGAGATGAAGAAGCTCCACTCGATGACGCCGGAGGAGGGAGCCGTTCTCGCCTTCCTGCAGGAGTGGATCAGCCGCGAGAAGACGAAGCGGCTCACCAAGGAGACCGTCGCGAAGGCGAAGAAGAAGACCGCGAAGGTCTGACTCGCTAGACTGCGGACGTCAGGCGGTGACGCATGAAGTGCCCGAAGTGCAACACCGAGTTCGCCAAGGGAGCGAACTTCTGCTCGCACTGCGGGAAGAACGTCTCGGGCCGGAGGCCCGCGATCTCCGAGCCCGAGCCCGCTCCGAAGAAGGCGGCGGCCGGGGAGAAGAAGACCGGCCGCCGCAGCGCGTCCTCGAGCCGGGCGCAAGCGTTCCTCTCCCGGAGCGAGGCCGACGCGGAGAAGACACGGTCGAAGCGGAAGCGCTTCTTCGTGAAGTCGTTCGTCTTCCTGCTGCTCGTCGGCGTGGGCGTCTTCCTCGCGGCGGCGCGCGGTTGGTTGGGACCGGACGCGGAGAGAGTCACCCGGCCGCACGACCCGACCGCGGGGAAGCTCCCGGCCTGGCTCGAGAAGAAGAACGAGGAGGGGGCCGCCTCCGTGAGCACGGCCTCGACGGCGGCGGTGGAGAGTGCATCGACCGCGCCCGTGGAGAGCGCGTCGCCGCGCTGATCACACGAGCGCGAACACCGACGGCACGAAGACCGACCCCTCCCGCCCGCGGAGCACCGCCCTCAACGCGACGAGCGCATCGAGCGGCCGCGCCGCGAATCGAAACGCCCCTCCCGCGGATCACGAGCGTGTTGTGCTTCCTCTCCTCGCCGAGCACCTGCCGCACCTTCACGGCCTCGCCGAGACTCACCGCCTTCGTGACGCGCTCCGGGCCGACGGCGAGGAGCCTCCGCGTGGTGACCACGGTCCCCTCCTCGTCCTTCGGACCCGGCGCCGCGGCGAGGACCGTCTCGCCCGACTCGAGCTCGCGCGAGGCTCTCTCGACGAGCCGCTCGCGCACCGGATCCGCGGGCGCGACTCCTTCGCGGAGGTACGCGATCGTCGCCTTCGCCTCCTCCGACGGACACGAACCGGTCGGAGCGTCGAGCACTCGCTCCGTCGTGATCGTGAGGCCGGACGCGAAGTAGAGGAACGCCTCGCCCGACCGGAGCCGCGGCGCCGCCTCGACGGCCTTGTCGAGCTGATCGAACAGGAAGACCGCCGCGCGATCCTCGGTGCGCGCGGCGAGGACCCGATCGAGCTCGAGCGCGCGCGACCGCCGGCGCGCCTTCTCGGCCATGCCGAACACGGCGAGGCCGGCGCTCCCCGCGACGAACGCCCCCTTCAAGAGCACGAAGACCCGGCGCGCTCGCTTCTCCTGCTTCGCGAGCACACGGACGAACACGCCTGCCGCGAGGACGGCGAGCGCGAAGAGGACGACGGCGAGGAGCCCGAGCGCGACGCTCGCGATGCGGTAGTGACGACGAGCCTTGTCCGGCCGTCCGTTCAACGCCGCGGCGTTGGCGTAGCTGAGCCAGCAGCTCATTCGAGCACCAGCGCGATCTCGGCCTGCTTGCCCGCCGTCAGCTCGACCTCGCGACGCGCCTTCTTGCCACCGCTGCGTGCCTCGACGACGACCTTCCCTGCCGGGAGGAGCGCGACGCTCGCCTTGCCGTCCGCGTCCGTCGGACCGACAGCCCCTTCCTTCGGCCCCTGGGGCGACGGCCAGACCGCGCGCCCCTCGAGGTCCGAGACCGCGAGGAGCGCTCCCTGGACCGGCTGCCCCTCCTTGTCACGCACGGCCACGACGAGGCTCGCGGCCGCGGGCAGCTTCACGACGAGCTTCTTGCTCCGGTCGCGACCGATCTCCACTCCCCGCACGACTCCGACGGCACGGCCATCGGCGAAGGCCCACGCGTCCCAGCGCCCGTCCGGCACCGAGGCGAGGAGCACGCGATCGGGCTCGGAGGCCGCCGCTTCGGGCAGGAGACCGGCCGCGAGGAGAGGCCGCTCGCCCGCGGGAGCGAGGACGACGTGCGCGCCGACGCAGGGGTCACCGTCCCCATCCACGACCGAGACCTCGAGCGGCTGGCCCTCCGCCACGGCGAGATCGAGGCCGGCGACGCGCGCCCCCTTCGCGACCGTGACGGGCTCGACGTGGCTGACACCGACACCGCCCCGCGCGGCGCGGACCCGGTACGTCCCCTCCGCGAGGCCGTTGATCGTGAACTTACCGTCGGGCCAGACCACCCCCAAGTGCTCGACGCCCGTCTCGACCGACGCGGCGACCGCGAGGCCGACCTTGCCCGGTCCCGTCACGGTGCCTTCGATCGAGCCCTGGAGGAGGTCCACGTCGTGGACGACCTCGCCCGCGCCGACGGGCACCGAGATGAGCACGTCGCGCGTCGAGCCGCTCAGCATCTCGCCGGCGCGGAGGACGTAGCGGCCGGGAGCGACGCCCGTGAAGGAGAACGCGCCCTTCTCCTCGGTGAGCGCCTGGAGCGCGGTGCGCTCGTCCCCCTCCTGCGGCAGGAGCATCGCGGCGCCGTTGTCGACGGGCGTGCTCCCCTTGAGGATCCGCCCCGTGACGCGCGCGCCGGAAGGCGCGGGGCCGATGTCCGCGCGCACCCGCGCGGGGGCCGTGACCTCGACGACCTGCCGCCGGCCGAAGTCGGGCATGTCCTTCGCCACGTCGTCCGTGATGAACAGGAAGTAGCTGCCCGTCTCGAGGCCCGGGATCGAGTAGCGCCCCGCGGCGTCGATCCGGCCCCAGCGGCCGGCCGCGCTCGTCCCCATGGCGCACGCGACGCCGCTCGTCGCGAGCTTGCCGTCCTTCGTGCGAGCGAAGCCGTGAAGCTCGCCGCCCTTCTCGACCGAGATCGTCGTCTCCGTGGCGGCGTCGGCGGTGAGCTTCACGAACGTCTTCGCCGTCTTGAAGCGCGCGTGGACGCCGATCAGGAGGCGCTTCCCGGCCGGGATGTGCTCGAGCGTGAAGCGGCCCTCCACGTCCGTGATGACGATCTTCCCGTCCTCGCCGACGCCGAGCATCTCGCCCTTCTTGTCGGGGTCGAGCGTGCGGCCGAGGAGCTTCTCCGCGGCCTTCTCCGAGCACGCCTCCTCGAGCCAGTCCTCGGGCGTGATGAGCGCCTGCTTCTTCGGGCCGAAGTAGACGCCGACCGCCGCGTCGGCGAGGGGCTTCCCGTCCGGGTCCACGACGCGGCCCGTGATGGTCGCGCCGAGGCCGAGCTCGATCTCGACGTCCGTCTCCCTGGACATCGAGACGGTGAGCGGCTTCGTGCGTCCGGGAGCGCGGTCCTTCGCGCGTGCGATCGCACGGACATCTCCTTCGCGGAGCGGACCGACCCGGAACGTGCCGTCCGCCGTCGAGACCGAGGCGGTCTCCTCGAGGACCATCACGCTCCCCATGGCGAAGCCGACGCGCTCGACCTCGACGCTCGCCCCCGCGAGCGCCGCCTTCGTCCTCGCGTCCACGACGCGGCCCGTGACGACCGCGCCCGGCTCGAGCACGAGGGTGAGGTTCTTCCGCGGGAGAGGCGTCAACGTCCGCGCGCCGAGGAGACGCTTCTTCGGGTCGCGCGCCTCGATCCAGACGAGGTCGTCCTTCTTGGCGGGCGCCGGCCCGTGGATGACGAACCGGCCGTCCGCGCCCGCGGTCGCGACGTACGCCACGTCGTCGATCTCCGCGGTCACCGAGGCGCCCGCGACGGGCTTCTTGTCCTTCGTGACGACGACCCCCGAGGCGATCGCGGCGACCGTTACCACGGGCTTCTTCGCGACCGCCTTCTCGGCGACCGGCGGCTTCGGTGTCGTCTCGGGCGCGGTCGGCGCCGTGGAGTTGACGAGCTCCGGAGCGCGAGTCGTCGCGCTCGTCTCGCCTGTGCGCGAGGAGCTCGAGGCCGTGGAGTCGGAGCGCGGAGTCGCGACCTCGGCGCGTCGAGCGGGAGGAGGAGGCTCGGGGGCGAGGAGCACCGTCGCGCCACCCACGCCGACGAGAGCGACGAGCGCGATCACGGCCGCCGTCTTGAGGAGCGCGGCGCTCGCGAGCGACGTCGCGACGCGCACGCCGCCGAGCGCGGCCTTCGCGGCCGACGTACGCGGGCCCGGCACCGGAGCGGCCCCCGCGGCGCGGAGGTTCTCCTCGAGAGAGAGCGCGCTCACGCCCGCGACGCCCGCCGCGGCGAGCTGCTCCTGGAGCTTCTCGAGGCCCCGGCGGAGCCGCGACGCCGCGGTGCCCTTCGGCATCTCGAGGGCCTTCGCGACCTCGTCGTGCGAGAGGCCCTCGAAGTAGTGGAGGACGATCGGGATCCTGAGCTCCTCCGGCAGCTCGGAGACCGCGGCGTTCACCTCCGCGACCTCGAGGCCGCGCTCGATGCGGCTCGAGGAGGCCGCGGGCCGCGCCTTCGCGGCCTTCTCCTCGTGCCGCGCGCGGCGGAGACGCTTCTTCGATGCGTTCCGCGCCTCGTTGAGGACGACCTGGTAGACGAGCCCGGCGAACGAGCTCGCTTCGAGCGACGACGCACGCTCGACGATCCGCGCGAGAGCCTCCTGCGCGCAGTCCTCCGCGGCGTCGCGGTCGTGGAGGACGCGGTAAGCGACTCGATGAGCGCGCTCGTAGAAGCGCTCGTAGAGCTCGGCCGTCGCGGCGGCGTCCTTCCGCGCGAGCTGCGCGAGCAGCTCCTCATCGCTCCGTCCGGTCATTGGCGAGGATCCAGGATAGAGAAGGGCGAGCATGGTTGTCTCCGTATTCGTCTCGAACGCGGAGGACAACAACGCTCGGGGGCCGCTGCATCACGGCAGCGCGAGATTCTCCTTACTGTCTGGAGGGCCCGGAGTTAGCCCAGTCCGGCGAGAGCTTCCGGATCCAGATGCTCCCGACGATCTGGATCGCGATCAGGCCGAGGTGGGGGACCATGAGGAGCCAGGGCGGCAGGTCCACGGTCGGCGGGACGCAGAGCACGACGCCGGTGATCCCCTCGACGAAGCTTATGTGCCGCTTCGTGAGCCGGTGATGGATGAGGTGGAGCGCCTGGACGACGAGGAGCGCCGTGTAAGTCCACGTCGGGTTCATGAGGTCGTGCTCTCTTCGCGCGCTCGCGCCGCGAGCCCGCCCTTGAGGAGCCTGAAGGCGATCCACGCGCCGAAGACCACGTCGAACGCGCCGCAGAAGCCGGGCCAGAACGCCGGGACTCCAGGGTTGTCGATCGCGCGGTGATGCACGAAGTCGAAGAGTCCGTGCCCGACCGTCCCGGCCGCGACGACCCAGAGGTTCCACTTGAACCCGACCACGGCGAGCGTGACGAAGAGCGCGGCGCCTGCGAGCTCGGGTCCGAGCGGGTGCCCCGAGGGGGCCATGGTCGCGAACACCACGTAGAGGTTGGCGATCACGATCAGGACGACCGGGAAGAACGACCGATCGCGGTCGAAGCCGACGAGGGCCGAGAAGAGACCCACGCCGAGAGGGAGAACCGAGCCGACGACGTATTGCATGCGGCCATTACACACGATTCGCTACCCTGACGCGCCATGTCCTCCGCGCCCGCTCCGGGTCGGGTCGTCCACCACGCCGACGCGATCCCGTGGCTGCGCGCCGCGGGGCGGGTCGCCGGCGCGAGCGTCGTCACGTCGTTGCCCGATGTCTCGGAGGTCCGCGGGCTCGGTCTCGACGAGTGGAAGAAGTGGTTCGTCGAGGCGGCGGCTCTCACGCTCGAGAGCGTCCCGGAGGACGGAGTCGCGATCTTCTTCCAGACCGACATCCGCAAGGGCGGTGTCTGGATCGACAAGGGCCAGCTCGTCGCGCGCGCCGCGGAGGAGGCGGGCCACGTGCTCCTGTTCCACAGGATCGTCTGCCGCGAGCCACCCGGGACGAAGACTCTCGGGAGGGCGAGCTACGCGCACCTCCTCGCCTTCGCGCGCGAGCCGCGGCCCGGGCTCAAGCGGCCCGAGGCGGACGTGCTCCCCGACGGGGGCTTCAAGCCGGGCACCGTCGCCATGGGCGTGAACGCGTGCGTCGCGGCGTGCCGCTTCGTGCTCGAGGAGACGCCGACGCGCACGATCCTCGATCCGTTCTGCGGGTTCGGGACGGTGCTCGCCGTCGCGAACGCGCTCGGGCTCGATGCCGTCGGCGTGGACCGCTCCCTCAAGATGTGCCGATGCGCGCGCACGCTCGAGGTCGAGCTCGGGTAGCTACTTCCCTTCGGACCCAGGCCCCGTCGCCGTGCGGCTCGGGAGTCGCACGATCGGATTCGTGCCCTTCGAGAGGAACAGGAGCGCGAAGCACGTGTCCGCGACCGGCCCGACCGTCCCCTTGCCGAACGCGTTGAAGCTCCCGTCCTCGTGCTGGGCGCCGAGGAACATCTGGCAGCCCTCGGCGTACCAGTCGTGGTCGCCGAACTTGTCGACGAGGCCGATCATGCCGGCCCGCTCGAGGCCGTACATGTAGTAGTAGTGATGCCCGGCGCCCGCGGCGACGTTCGGGTTGCCCGCGACGCTGTAGTTCGCCGCGATCCACGCGCAGCCGTCGCGGATCGCCGAGTTGATGGCATCGCGCTTCGCGTCCCAGCCTGCCGTCCCGTCGAGCTGGCCCTTGCAGACGAGGAGAGCCGCGAGGCCCGACGTGGTCATGCTCCCGGTCGGGCGCGTCTTCCACTCCTCGAGGTCGCTGCCCTGCTGGTAGGACCAGCCACGCGCCTTGAGCGGCTTCGGCTTCTCGCTCGTCTTGAAGGCCTTCTGCGAGGCCTCGCGCGTGACCGCGTCGCGCTCGTCCTTCTCCGTGTGGCCGGCGGCGTTCGTGCCGCCCGCCTTCTTGCCCTTGAAGTCGGCCTCGATCTTCTTGATCTTCTCGCGCAGCTCCTTCTCGACCTTCTTCAGGTCCACGAAGGAGAGGTCCGCGCCCGGGACCGGGAAGCTCGTGACCTCGGGGCCGGAAGACTCCTGAGCCTTCACGAACCAGTCGGCGGCCTTCGCGTAGGTGTCCTTCGGCACCTTGATCCCGAGACGCTCCGCCGCGTCGAGGCCGAGGAGCGCGTACTGCGGGTGCGAGGCGTCGTTCCTCTGCGCGGGCGAGCCCGCCGACGGCTCGTAGCGCCAGGCGCCCTCGGGGCGCTGGGTCTTCACGAGGAACTCGACGCACTTCTTCGCGAGGCCCATGTCGACGCCGGGCGGCGGGACCTTCCTCGGCGAGGGGCCCTTCTCCTTCGTGCCGCCCGAGCCCTCCTCGTAATAGAAGGGCGGCTCCCAGTTGTACCGCGCCTCGATCGCGAGGAGGATGCAGCCGACCGAGTAGGGCTGATCGAGCGGCGCCTTCCTGAAGTAAGCGAAGCCCTTGTCGATCACGCCCGAGGTCGGGTCGACGCCGCCCTTCAGGAGCGCGTAGCAGGCGAGCGCCGTGCAGCCGCTCACCATGCGCTTCATGCCCTCGATCTTGAAGGGCTTCTCGTCGTAGTCCCAGCTGCCGTCGGACGCCTGCGCCTTCTTGAGCCAGTCGATCGCGCGCTCCATGGCCTTGGCCCGGCGCGCGCCGAAGTCGCTGTCCTGGGCACGCGTCGCCCCGACGCCGAGAAGGAACACGAGGATCGTGACGGCGAAGCGCCTCATGAGGGCCTCCGACGAGAGACTACTCGATTGCGTCTCTCTTGGCGCGGTCGCTCCGACCGCCGGTCGCCGGGCCACCTCCCCGATCCTCGTGGTGCCTGGGCTCGCGCGTCTGGCACTCCCGATGCTTCTCACGCGCGCGGGAGAGTCGATGAGACAGCGAAGAGGGGCTCCGCGAGCGCCGAGAGAGCGCGCCAACGCACGAGCCGGCTCGGACCAAGAGCGGCGCCTCGTCGCGATCGCGGCCGGTGGAGGTGTCTTGCTCCTCACGCTCGGCCTGATCGTGCTGGGTTCGTCCCGCGCCGCAGCTCCCCGCGAGACCGAGATGGCAACGGAGGTTCCGGCAGCGGCGCCGGTCCAGAGGTCTCACGCCGAGCCCGGACGCGATCGGCCCGAAAGGGCGCCCCCATCCGAGGACGAGCGCGCCATGCGGCTCGTCGCCCTCGCCCAATCCGAGGCGTTGCGCGACCGCGAGCGCGCGCTCGCGCTCCTCGACGGGGCCGACTTCAAGGCGCCCTCCGCGGTCGCCCTCGTCGCCGATGCGCGCGCCCGGATCCTCCAGCCCTCGAAGCAGGGCGACGCGAGGCGCTCTCGGCGCCCTTCGGTGGTCCCGGGCCCCGAGCCCTCGGCGACTCCGCCGCCGGCTCGGCCCGTGGCGACTCCGCCGTCGGCTCCTCCCCGGCCTCGACCCGAGCGTCCGTTGCCTCCGCTGCCGCGGCCGACGCCGGACCCGGCGCCGGACCCGGCGCCCGCTCCGTCTCCGCCGCCCGCGCCCGCGAAGCCCGCGGCGCCACGCGCGAAGCTCACGCCCGCGGAGCGAAAGGCCGCGCTCGAGGCGACGCGGGTCGCGGAGGGCTTCGCGCGGGCGGTCGGCACGAAGCACTACGACATCTTCTCGAACGGTTCGCCCGAGACGCTCAAGGAGGCCTCGGTGCGCCTCGAGCTCCTCTTCGAGGGCCTCGCGAAGGCGTTCGCCCTCAAGGAGGAGCCCGACCGCCCGTTCCCCGTCTGGATCTTCGCGAGCCAGGCCGAGTTCATCGCGAAGGGCCGCCCGTACCAGGACTGGTGGGCCGGCTTCTACGACGGCACGAAGATCGTGACGTACGACCAGCCGACGCTCCGCGGGACCGAGATGATCCTGTTCCACGAGGGCACGCACCAGTTCGAGGAGCTCGCGCTCGGCAAGGAGAGCTACGCCGCCGCGCCGGCGTGGCTCATCGAGGGGCTCGCCACTTACTTCGAGGGGAACCGCGTCCAGAACGGCCAGCTCTCGACGGACGCGATCCCCGAGGGGCGTCTCCCCGAGGTGAAGCGGATGATCCGCGAGGGGCAGGTCTCGCTCCGCGACCTCATCCGCGTCGATCGACGGAGCTGGGGCGCCACCCACTACTCGCAGGCGTGGAGCCTGATCTACTTCCTCGTGAACGGCACGAAGGGCGGCCTCCCTCGCTTCAAGAAGTACTTCGAGGGCGTGAAGGCCGGCGAGGACGGCGTGAAGTTGTTCGAGAAGTGCTTCGACCGGCCGCTCGACGAGATCGAAGCCGCGTGGCGGAAGTGGGTGATCGAGCTCCGCTGAGTCTCACCACTCCCCGAAGCCGAACAGCGCGCCGAGCGCCTTGCCGCCCTCGACCATGCTGTCGACGAACTTCTCGCCGGACGAGTAAGAACCGTTCTTCCGGGCCTCGTCGAAGCCTTCCTTGAGCGCCTGCGCACCCTCCTGCGCCTTCGCGAGCCGCCCCTTGGCGTTCGCGATGCCCTGCTCGGCGCTCTTCCAGGCGTCCGTGACGCCCCGATCGAAGAGGTCCTGCACGCTGGTGCCGTCGGGCAGGACCTCGACCTTTCCGATCTCCTTCCCGATGTTCCATCCGAGCTTCGCGGCCTGGAAGCCGAGCTTGATCACGGCCTGCGCTTCCTCGGGGAGGAGGGCCTCGACGCCCGTGTCCTCGCCGTTCCAGAGCTTGACGAGGTCCTCGACGTAGAGGTTGTTGATGTCGTCCCACGGGAGCTCGAGGGCGTCCCACTCCTCCTTCGACCACCCGAAGAGGTGACGGAGGTTGTCCTTGCCGTAGCTCTTCACGAAGCTGTCCCAGTCATTCAGGTTGCCGTTGAGGCCGTCCTGGATCGTGACCCCGTCCCCGACCTTGACCTTCCCGATCGCCTGTCCGATCTTCTGGCCCTTGTCGAAGGCCGCCTTCATGAGCTTCAGGTAGGCGATCGCCTTCGCGGGAGTCATGTTCTTGAAGTCGACCTTGTCCGTGAGGTTGATCGGGGGGGCGTCGAGCCCGAGCTTCTTCTCGAGCGCGTCCTTCACCTTGTCCTTGGCCGCGTCCTTCACGATGTCCTTGACCTGGTTGGTCACCGGGTTGTCCCCGAGAGGCGCGTCGAAGAAGCCCTTCGGCGGCGGCTGGTGGGTCGGACTGCCGACCGGGGTCTTGTCGGTCGCGGGTGCTCCCCCGACCAGCGGGATGTCGCCGTAGGAGGCATCCGGGTCGAGGATCTGGTTGAAGCCCTTCTGCTTCTTCCCCTCGCTCGGCTTGTCGTCCGCGCGAGCGGCGCCCTCGAAGCCCAGACCCACCACGAGAGCGAGCGCCATGGCCGGCGTCGCGAGCGTGCGTGCGTTCATCCGATCTCTCCTTGTCCCGATCACCCCTTTCGCGAACGCGAGGCCACGCAGGTAGTCGAAGCGACAAGCACTTGGGGAGTGCTCGGGGGACGGGTGCGCAGGGCGTGACCACCCTCTCTTGGGGCTTCGCCCCAAACCCCGAGACCGGTCCTCGCGGCACCGCAAACGGCGCGGTGCCGCTGCG
>CAZYLP010000182.1:0-12130 GCA_964648345.1 uncultured Planctomycetota bacterium | reverse complement strand
CTCCGCTCCGAGCGCGCGGTGAAGGCCGAGCCGTCCGAGGTCGCCGCGATCGTCCTCGAGGCGGGCCTCGGCGCGATCATCGAGGAGTCGCGTTCGAGCTCGGCCGCGGCTGTCTCGACCTCGGGTGCGACTTCGTCGGCGGAGACCGCCAAGGCGCCGAAGACGACGGCGTCGATCGTCAAGGCCAAGGGCAAGGCCGCTCCGGTCGCCAAGACGGGCAAGCCTCTCCGCGGCAAGGCGCGGGCGCGCCGCGCGCCGAAGCCGACGCGGGCCGCTCCGGCCAAGCCGAGGACCTTCGCCAAGGACGAGCTCGACGCCATCAAGCCGCTCGACCGGGGCCTCGGCTCCGACCGCCCGGTGCAGCGGACCCTCGCGCCCTGGCTCGGCGCTCACCCGGCCGGGGGGGCGGGGGGGGTGGAGCTCCCCCGCGCAGCGAGGCCCGGGCTCGCCGTCCCGATCGAGGACCTCCGCTCGCTCTGCCGCGAGTTCAAGGTCTACGACACGGCGAACTTCGCGCAGAACATGAAGAAGGACTCCGCCTTCTTCATCGAGGTCCGCGACCGCTCGGGTGACCGCCTCGGCTACTCCCTCACGCCGGCCGGCGTGACGGCGTGCGCCGGGCTCTTCGCCGGGGCCAAGTAAGCAACTCCTTCTCTCTGCCAAGAAAGCCGGGGTCCCGCTCTTCACGAGGCAAAGCCCGCCAGAGGGTCTCGTGAGGGGCGGGCTCTTGCTTTGTCGGGCTCCCTGTTCGTCCAATGGGCGGCCATGAAGGCCATCATCACGGGCGCCTCCGCCGGGATCGGCGAGGCGCTCGCCCGCCGCATGGCCCGCGACAAGTGGGACCTCGTCCTCGTCGCCCGGCGAGTGGACCGGCTCGCGGTCCTCGAGGCCGAGCTGGAGCGAGACCACGGCGTCCACGTCGAGGCGATCGGCCTCGACGTGACCGAGCCCGACGCCGCTCAGCGGCTCATCGAGCGAGCCGGCGACGCGGACGTCCTCGTGAACAACGCGGGCTACGGCAAGAACGGCGCGCAGGTGGACATCTCGCCCGCGGACAGCGCGGGCATGGTGCGCCTGAACTGCGAGGCGCTCACGTCCCTCATCGCCTCGTTCCTCCCGCGCATGGTCGCGCGCGGGAGCGGGACGATCCTGAACGTCGCCTCGATCGCGTCCTTCCAGCCGATCCCCTGGTTCGCCGTCTACGCGGCGACGAAGGCGTACGTCCTCTCGCTCTCGATCGCGCTCGACGCGGAGGTGAAGCGCAAGGGCGTCCGCGTCCTCGCTCTCTGCCCCGGGCCCGTCCCGACCGAGTTCCAGACGATCGCGAACACGACGCTCGACCACGCGCCCGCGTTCCTCCAGGCCTCGGCGACGCACGTCGCCGAGGACGCGTACTGGATGATCCGCCGCGGGAAGGGCGTCTGGGTCCCGAACTTCATCCTCCGGTTCCTCGTCTCGCTCGAGGCCTTCGTCCCGACGTGGTTCACGGTCTACTTCGCGGGGAAGACGGTGGAGCCTCCTGCTCGGCCCGCGCCTGCTCCCAAGATCCCCGAGAAGGCTTCGACCTAAGGCTCCTCGGGCGGCTCGATCAGCTCGACGACGAGCCCGCGCTCCTCGGCGACGTGGAGCGCGTGGATGCTCCCGGCGACGATCTCGATGTCCCACCAGGCTCCTCGCGGGACGGGGGCGGGCCACGGCGTGATCGAGCCGGGGAGGACGAGGATCGGCTCACCGGCGCTCGTCCGGGCGAGGAGGTAGACGTCGTCCTCCCACGCCGCGCGAAGGCGGAGCTGCTCCATGTCGGAGGGGAGCTGCTCGCGCGTGAAGACGCGCGCTCCGCTTCGCGCGACCGCGCCCGCGGCGTCGATCCGGGCCGACTCGATCGCGCGCGCGCCGTCGGGGAGCGCGACGAGGACGTGCACCCGCGCGCTCGTGCCGTCGGCGTCCACGACGGCCTCCATGTCGAGGAGCGCGCCCCGCGTCTCGAGGAGGAGGAGCGGCTTCGCGAAGCCGGTCCGTCGCCACGCGATCGCCTCGATGCGCACGCGCTCCCCATCGGCCGGGCTCGCGACGAAGACGTACCGCGTCGCCGCGTCGAGCGCGGATACCCGCGCCGCGGCCGGAGCCGCGCCGAGCGGCAGCCGGTGCCACGTGGGTGACGACGACGAGCCCGGCCCCACATCGAGACCCATGAGCTGGAGGTCGGCGCCGGCCGCGGAACCGGGGGCGCGGCCGATCAGCGCGACGTGGAGCCACGGCCAGGGGTCCACGTCCACTCCCCGCGTGAACGAGGGCGGTGGCGCCGGAGTCTCGAGCTCGCCCGCGACCGCGCCGACGAGGCGGGCGTCCTCCGCAGGGACGGTCAGCTCGGGGAGCGTGTGGCCTCCGAGCCCGCGGTCCGCGAAGCGCCGCGCGAGACGCGCGCCGTCGAGGGCGAGGGCCCAGGCGCGCTCGTCGCGCTCGGGAGGCGCGCTCGACGAGAGCGCGATCGTCGCGGTCGCGGGCGCCGGGCCGAGGTCGATCGCCTCGCGCTCGACCTCGTCGTGGCCCTGGACGGGCCGCACGAGCACGAGCTGCGCGCCCGAGGCCCGGGCCTCGAGCCTGAGGACCTGACGCTCGTCGTCGCCCGACCCCGTCACCGGGACGGCGGCCGCCGCGCGGAGGACGGCGCGCTCGACCTCGAAGCGCACGGGCTTCGAGCGGTCGCCGGTGTCGAGGAGGAGCGCCGTGACCTCGTAGCTCCCGGCGGCGAGACGTCCGGCGAGGTGCTTCACGTCGATCACGCCGTGCGCGCGCTGCTGCTCCGCGACGAGGACGGGGAGCGCGGGGCGCAGGCCGAGGTCGCGCTGCGGCTCGTGCATCGCAGCCGGACCCCCGTCCTTGCTCACGAGGAGCGCGACCGTCGAGTCCGGCCCCTCGATCACGGGGGCGCCCCTGAGGCCGCTCGATGTGTTGACCGCCGAGACCTCGAGCGGCACCGCCTCGTCGAGGGCGAACTTCGTCTTCGCGACCTTCGCCACGACGGAGAAGCTCACGGCGCCGCCTCTCTCACGCGCTCGCCCCCGGGCACTTGGCGGTCAGGTCGAGGTAGACCTTGCACTTGAAGTTGCCGCCGTTCGGCGCGGTCTTCGGCGCCGACTCGCCCGCCTTGAGCAAGCTCGCGCGGCAGGGCCCGACGTTCCCGATCTTGCAGGGCAAGTTGGTCGGGTCGTCCTTCGGGTCGAAGATCATGATCTCGACGCGCCGGCTCGCCTCGTCCTTGCCGGTCGTCGAGAACGGGTTGTACTCGCTGCAGCCCATGGCGCGGGTGCCGCCGAAGTCCTTGAAGCGCGCCGCGTCCACCTTCGCGCCCGCGAGCGCCATGTACTCGACGTAGAGGACCTTCCGCGTGGCCGCGTCGTTCTGGCCCGATTCCTTGATGCTCTTCCGGCTCTGGAAGCGCTCGAGCGCTCCTCTCGTCTCGGGGCCGAAGTCGCCGTCCTCCGCGATCGGGCCCTCGCCCTCGGGCTTCACGGCGTTGAGCATGATCTGGACCGGCTTTGTGCCCCAGCCCTCGGTGCTCGAGATCTTCTCCCAGGCGTCCGCGTCCTGCGTGAGGACCGCGAGCACCGCCTTCGCGCGGCGTTCGCTGAGGAGCTTGTTGTACTCCTCCGTGCCGACGGTGTCCGTGTGGCCGAAGATCATGGCGCGCGCCGTCGCGTCCTTCGCGAGCTCCTGGCTCACCTTCGCGAGAGCGAGGATCCCGTCCGGCCGGACGAACGAGCGGTCGAAGTCGAAGTGCCCGCCCGAGACCTCGGTGCACGAGCGGTGGAGCGGGTTCGGCGGCGGGGTCGGAGGCGGCTCCGGGGGCGGCACGGGGCTGGCGCCGCCGCCCCCCGCGCTCCCCGTCCGCGTGTTCGTCCAGTCGCCTATGAACGACGCGTCCGCGAGCGGGAAGTTGACCGGACCCGTACCCGCAGGCGCGTTCTGCGGGATGTGCTTCGGGTCCTTCCCCATGTGCCACCCGCGGAGCTTGAGGAGGCAGCGCCCGCAGAGGTCGGTCTTGCCCGTGTCGCGGTTCTTCCCGTCGAGGATGTCCTCCTTCTTGGCGGCGAGGACCTTCTTCCCGTCGATCACGAGGTAGCTCGTGAAGTAGCCCATGAAGCAGAGGTCGTCGTGATCGTGGTCCTCGACGCGGGCCGTGGCGTTCCCCGTGAAGTGGTGCCGGAGGTAGAGGAGGTGACCGAGCTCGTGCGCCGCGTTCGTCGCGAGGTCGTACGAGAAGGCGAGCCGGCCCGGGCTCGAGAACCCGCGCCCGCGCTTCTTCGCGGGGTCGGGGCCGCGGAGCGCGGAGTTGTGGTAGTCGTCCTTCCCGAAGAACAGCCAGATCGTGGCGTTCCCGAGCGAGACGCCCGAGGGGAGGTACGTCGTCCCGAACGCGGGCGTGAAGTTGACGGCGCGCGGCGGGTCGAAGGGCGGGAAGACGTTCCTGACGACGCGCGGCTTCCCCGTGTCCGGGTCGTTGTCCTTGCGGATCACGACGACCTCGAGCTGGAGGCCGTCCTGCGCGAACTTGCCGTAGATCGCCTTCTGCCGGAAGTAGAACCACGCGTTCGGCGTGAAGTTCTCGTTCGTGAAGACGTGCTGCGGGACGAAGCGGACGATGTCGCCGTCGCGCGAGAGCTTCGCGAGGTTCGCCTGGATGTGGTCGCACCACTTCTGGAGCGTCCGGCCGTCCTGGCCGGCGCCGGTGCCGTAGACGAAGTCGAGGCTCTTGAAGACGGTGCGCTCCGCGGGGTCGAGCGGGTCGATGTCGTCGAACTGCTTCCGCTTCGCGAGCGCCGTCGCGTTGTCCTGGAAGCGGAAGCGGTTGATGCGGAGCGTGTCGCCGGGCTCGAGCGCGATCCCCTCGCTCACGTCCGAGAGGTCCACGTTGAGCGGCGTCGCGGCCGGGTTCGCCTCGTTGAAGGCGAGGTTCGTCGTCGCCGCGTTCGAGGTCGAGTACTTGCCCTCGCTCGTGAAGCGGAACTTGCCGCCCGGCAGATCCTCGCGCCGGAACTGGAAGAAGTTGTGGGTGCCGGTGAAGACGAGCTTCGGCTTCGTCGCCTTCTTCGCCGAGGGGAACTTGATCTGGACGCTCCCGTCGGCCAGGACCTCGCGCGACGTGCAGCCCACCTGGTCGAAGAGCGTGATGAGGTCGCCGAGCGACCAGCCGCCCGCGGGGAGCGGCAGCACGCGGAGGTGGAGGAGCGTCGTCGGCGTGCCCGGGAGGGGCGGCGTCCGCCGCGTCCCGTCGTCGCGGTCGAGGCTCACCCACGGCGGGTTCGCGGGCGGGTTCGCGGGCGCGTTCGGCGCCGCGAGGTCGGCGAGCGAGCTCGTCGCCTTGGCGGGCGTGCCATCCGCGAGCGTGAGCGGCGCCGTCTTCCCGGTGAAGTTGCCCGAGGCGTCCTTCGTGAAGACGAAGGGGATGCCGGCCGAGTTGACGCCCGAGGGGTTGATCTCTCCGATCGGCGCCGAGTTCGCCGCGTTGAGGGCGGTCCCGTGGATCTCGAAGACCAGGCGTCCGGTCGCGTCGAAGTTCGGGTTGGTGACGTTGCTCCCGGCGATGTTGGTCTGCGCGGGGACCGTCACGCCGAGCGCCGTGAGGCCGGCCTTCAGACCGTCGATGACCGCGTCGACGTTCGGGAACGAGCTCGCGTCGAAGACGACGCGGAGGGTGCCTCCGTTCTCGTGCGTGTAGTCGCAGACGACGTCGGTGCCGCCGCTCGTGCTCGAGCGGTTCAGCGCGAAGAAGTTGTCGGCGCGCGTCGCGGGCGTGCTGCCGGTCGAGAGGCGCTGACCTTGCCTCAGGTGCTGGACCCAGCCCGCTCCGTTCGAGCCGGTCACGTTGTCCGCCTGGAGCGCCTGGAGGCACGTCACGCCGGGGGGCGGGACCGCGTCGAAGTCCGTCGAGCCCGGCGGGTCGTCCTCGTCGATGAACTGGGCGAGGTACCGGATCAGGAGGGTGACGAGGCCGCGCGCGATGCCGACGTAGTAGAGGCTCGGGAACTGCCCGTCCGCGGGGAGGCCGGCGTGCGAGTTGGGCACGCGCGAGCCCGCCGCGTCGGCGTTGTATTCCTCCTGGTCTCGCACGTCGAAGATGAACGGCGAGTCGGGCGCGCCCGCGTTCGCGTGGCGGAACATGCGGAGCATGTCGTGCGTCGGGTTCGTGTTGGGCGGGCCGTTGTCGCGCTTGACGAGCTTCGTGAGGTCGTGGCCCTTCGAGCTCCGCGGCGCGACCTTCTCGAAGAACGCGAGCGCGGCCTTCACCGCCTGGTCGCGGAGCGCCTGCGTGAGCTCCCGCGGCTCGCCGGCCTTGCCGTTCGGCGGCGCCGGCGGCGGCTCGACGATCAGGAAGGCCTTCTTGTAGAGCTCGGCGACCTTCGTCCAGTCGATGTTCTCGACCGGACCGCCGAGCTCGTTCACGGCCTCGGCCGGCCAGTCCGCGGGGACCTTCTTCTGGTAGTAGCGCGTGATCCTCAGGCGCCGCCAGACGGTGAGGGCCGCGGTCGTCTTCTCGCCGACCGGCGCCGGCGGCGCGCTCGGAGCGGGCGCGCCGGGCACCTTCGGCGGCTCGACGAACGCGCGGACGCGGTACGAGTCGCCGCCGCGCCGTGACGGCGCGAGGACGAGCGCGGCGCGCCCCGCGATCACGGGGACGCTCACCGAGCGCGCGTAGAGGACCTGGTGCGTCCCGTTCTTCTTCGTGGCGTCGATCGCGCTCCACGGGAAGTCGTCGTCGGCGACGCCGAGCGCGCGGCCGTCGGGGCCTATCGGCAGGATCGCCTTCGCGCCCACCGAGCCCGCCTTGTCGTCACGCTTGCCGCCGAAGTCGGCGGTCGCGTTGTACCAGGTCGGGTCGGCTTGATCGGACTTGGTCGCCGTCTTGAACTTCTCGACGACCTCCTTCACGTACGTGCGCGGGCCCTTGGGCGGCGGATCGCCGGCCTTCGCGGGCGGAGTGGGCGACGAGCCGAACGCGCCGAGGCGGTTCACGACTCGCGAGGTCGCCCGGAGGTCGAGGCCGTCCAGGTACGGCGCCTCCTTCGTGTCGTCGTCCTGCACCTTCACGAGCTGGAAGAGGACCCGGAGGCCGTTCGCGGGACCGTCCACGACCTTCCCGTCCTTGCGCTTCATGCGCGGGACGGCGGTGATCGGGACGCGGAGGAGCGAGGGGTTCCTCTCGTAGTGGAGCTCCTCCATGAGGTGGCGGTGGTCGGGCGACTTAACCGGCACCGGCGCGAAGGGGAGCTGGTAGCGGTCGTACGGTTTGGCGGTGAGCTCGTGCGTCCAGTCCACCGGCCGGGACTTGGCGCCGGCGGCGCCGAGGATGTGCTCCTGCGAGTGGAACTGGAGGTCGCCCGGACCGATCAGCTTCACCTCGCGCGCGAAGTCGATCTCGCCCTCCTTGGGGGGCGGGTCCTTCTTCTCGGGGGGCGGGTCCTGCGCGATCACGCCTTCGCGGACGCGCTTCTCGAGGTCCTGGAACCAGTCGTCCTTGATCTTCGAGAAGTCGATCCGGCGCGGGCCGCGCGGGGGCTGCTCGTCGTCCTTCTTGGGGTCGTAGCCCGCCTCGTCGACCATGGGGATCGGGTCCTTCTTGTCGGGACCCGGGGAGATGTTCTTCCAGTACCAGCGGACGCACTTCCTGAAGACGCGCGTCTGGCGGTTGCGGCCCTTCTGATCGTTGAGAGGCGGGAGCGTCTCGTAGTAGAAGCCGAGCGCCTGGAGGCGCTGCTTGATCCCGAGGACGCGGTTCGGGAACTGACCCGTCTTCGAGTCGGGGTTCTTGTTGGGGTCGGTCGCGCCGGGCTGGCCCTCGCCCTTGAACTTCTTCTTCTTGCCGAAGATCGGCTCCATGACCCAGTTCGGGTCGCCGGGCTCGAAGCGGAGCTCGAGGTCGGGGAGGACGAGCTGGACGGGCGAGCTCGCCTGGACGCTGCCGATCTTCACGACGAAGAAGATCCCCGGCATGTCGGCGAGCTTCCCCTCCGCGGGCGGCGGCGCGTCGGGCGGGAGCTCGACCGTGAAGTCGGCCGAGAGGACGTTCTTCTCCTCGGTCGGCGTGAGCGTCTTGAAGGCCGCGGCGCTCTTGTTGCCCTTCTCGTGGGCCGCGAAGAGCTCGAACTTCGCGTTCGTGGGCGGCGCGAAGCCGACGAACTTGCACTGGAGAGAGACGGCCTGTCCGGGCCGGACGAGCGGCCCCGCCTTGTCCCACTTCACGTCGAACGCGCCTTGCGCGTCCACGCCGATCGCGCCGAAGAGCGGCGTCGCGCCGTCGGCCGTCGCGCGCACGAAGGCGATGTTCGTGAGCTTGTGCTTCTTGGGGTCGAACGTGAAGGTGCCGCTCGCCTCGCTCGACGTCTTCTTCGTCGCGTTGACCGTCGCGACCGGCTTCCCGCCCGTGAGCGGCGGGATCGTGGAGAAGATCTCGACCTTCGCCGCCTTGGGCGGCTTCGTGAAGCTCGCGAGCGTGAGCTTGATCTCGACCTCGCGGAGCGGCGGCAGGCGGAACGTGCCCGCCGCGAGCGTCGGGATCCCCGCGCTCCCGGGGACGATCGTGACCGCGGGCTCGGGGGTCTCGTTCGCGGCGGCGAAGGAGATCGCGCTCACGGCGGTCGTGGTCGCCGTGACGCTCGTCGAGGAGCCGGACGCGACGGTGTCGGTCATCCGTTCGCCTCGTGGTTCTTCTCGAAGACGCTCGCGTGGAGGTCGCCCGACGAGTCCGCCTCTCGCTGCTTGTCGAGCCACGCGAAGAAGTGGACCGGGTGGTAGTGGTGGACGATCTGGTCGGACGGAAGCCCTTCCTTCGCGAGGAAGGAGCCCTTCCACCAGCGGAGGCGGTCGATCTCGGCGACGAGCGCTTCCTTCGCACCCGCGGGGACGTGCTTGTACTTCGGGTCCGTCTTGAGCTCGTCGAACTTGACGGCGTCGCCCCAGCCCGAGTGGTGGCGCGTCACGAGCGGGCGGAGCTTCGTCCGCAGCGGGCACTCCGCGAAGAACTCGCGGATCTCGTCCGCGTGGACCTGGTCGTCGCCCTTGTTCGTGTCGCCGACCATGTAGTGGCGGAGGGGCGGCGTCTTCTCGTCTTCCTGGAGCGCCTGCTTCAGGAGCTCGAAGAAGCGGTCCTCGAACTTCTTCCGGTCGAGGTGGAGCGAGGTGTCCGTGTCCTCGAGGTCGGGCTTCTGCTTCCCGTCCACGGGGATCATGTCCTTCGAGAAGACCTCGACGTGGATCGCGCGGCCGCCGCCGACCGAGCCCACGCGCCCGACGACCTCGCCCGCGCGGACCAGGATCCGGGGCTCGAGGTCCGAGAGGTCCACGACCTTCCCCTCGAGGAGAGTCTTCCGCTTCGCGCGCTTCGTCGGGTCGTACTCCTGCGGGTCGAGGTCGTGGAGGCGCGTCTCGCCGAACACGAAGCCCTCGACGGAGCCGTCCTTCGTCTTGACCTTCGCCCAGCCGTGCGCGTCCACGCCCGTCACGACCTCGACGATCGTGCCGGTCGCGATCTTGCCCTTGACCTCGAGCTCGCGGTCGCGCTTCTCGAAGACGAGGAGCGAGCCGTCCTCGCCGTCCGCGCCGGTCCGGTCCTCCGTCGCGCGCTTCTCCTTGCCGACCGTCGGCGCGGGCGGGACGGGGAGGACCTTCGCGTAGTCCTTCGCGAGGTCGAGGCCGTGGTTCCACCCCTCGTCGCTCTCGGCGGGGATCCCGAGGACCTCGTCGAGCCAGGGGACCGTGTCCTTCGGAGGAGAGTCGGGTTTGCGGAGGTGAGCGAGGAGCGTGAAGAGAGTGTGATCGCCGCCGTCGATCGTGAGCGTGGAGCGGATGAGGACGAAGCCCGCGTCGCCGCCCTCGCCGGCGTTCGCGTCGCACGAGATCCGCGCCGCGAGGAGGACGCCGTCGAGCGGCGCGCGGACGAGGTCGTCCTTCTCCGGGTAGAGGTGGATCCCTCCGTGCCACGTGGAGCCGGTGCCGATCGGGAAGAAGCCGCCGTTCCTGTAGTCGCCGTCCTTGCCGTGCTCCGTGTTCTCGAAGAGGAGCTCGGAGATCGCCGTCGAGCCGCCGATCGAGAGCGGCGAGCGCGGGAACGCGCGGTGGAACCGCCCGACGTGGAGGCTGTTGATCCGCCCGCACGAGTCGCCCTCCTTCGAGGGGAAGCGGAACCAGTGCGCGTGCTCGCGGTAGAACTTCGCGGCGGCCGGCGTCGCGAGCCACGGCTTCGAGCGCTCCGCGCGGTGGACGGGCGTCCAGAGGATGCTGTCGAAGCGCTGGACGCGCTCGAGCGCGCCGACGCGCGCGGCCGACGACGGGCGGAGCGGGACGCCGACTCCGTGCGTCTGGGCCTGGCTCGAGAGGAGCTGGAGCCAGAGCTCGTCTCCGTGGACGTGCGCGTCCCATACGAAGTAGACGTGGACGCCCGCGGGCTCCCACTCGATGACCGCGACGTCGCCGCGGCGAGCTTGCTTGGGGTCGATCTTCACGCCGAGGTTCGCGTCGGTGAGGAGCGCGACCGCGCGCTCCTCGGGCGCGTCCTCGGTGGCGCCGATCCAGTTCTCGAGCGCCTCCTCGTCGAGGCGTCCCGCGCGCG
Source organism: uncultured Planctomycetota bacterium (assembly GCA_964648345.1). Lineage (GTDB taxonomy): Bacteria > Planctomycetota > J058 > J058 > JACQDU01 > CAZYLP01. The sequence continues at coordinate 1,524 of CAZYLP010000182.1, read as the reverse complement.
TCGCGGGGTGGTAGATCCCTCGCGCGTCGGGCTCTCCGCGCGCGAGCGCGACCGCGAGCGCGTTGAAGGTCGCGCTCCCCGGGTTGGTGCGCCGTCCTTCGCGCGGGTCTCCGCCGACGAGGACGTGCTTCTCCTCGCCTTCGAGGACGAACGGGAGGATGAACCCCTCTCCGGGTCCCACTCTCTGTCCGTCCTCGTCTTCGAACGGCTCATTCAGCCACGGCCGCGTCGGGTTCTCCTCGTCGTCACTCTCGTTCTCGTTCTCGTTCTCGTTCTCGTTCTCGGTCTCTGCTTCGACCTCCACGGGCTCGACGTACCCGTACCCGAACACATTCTTCTTCCTGATCTCGTCGAGCGCGCGGACGAGATCCTCGTAATCGACGTAGCTCGGCGGCGTCGACCCGAAGTCGTCCGCTTTCTTCTCGATCAGGCCCACGCGTCAGACCGAGAACGCCGGGAGGCCCAGATCTATATGGAGCTCGGGCCGGATCGACCGGCGCGACTTCAGCTTGTCCGAGACCGTCGCGTCGAGCTCGAGGAGCACCTCGTTCGGCCACGGCTTCTCGGGGAGGTCGATCGTCCACTCGCCCTCGGCCTTGCCGCCCTGCACCTTGGCGTCGATCGTGTGGATCACTTCGTCCGCGTGGACGACCTCGAAGACGATCTTCGCGCCGTCCTTCACGTCCTTCACGACGGCGCCGACCTTGACCTTCTCGCCGGGGCGAGCGCGGGTGCGGGTCCACCAGAGGGCGAGGACCTCCTGGATGATGACGATGGGTTTCGATTCCCCGGACTTGGCCTGGTAGACGCCCATACGAGGGGGAAAGTATAGAGCCCGCGGAGTGGGGGTGGGCGGTGGGCGTAAACTGAGAGGGTGCTGAGGGAAAGGCGAGTTCGCATGGAGAGCGTCGAGGAGCGATCATGACGTTCGAAACGCGGAGGCGCGGAGGCGCGGAGGCGCAGAGGACTCCTTGAACGAGCAGCGGCCTCTCGGGAAGAGCCGGCGAGTGCTTCTGGGAGGCCTCGTCGTGCTCACGCTCGGGCTCGTCGTCGCGGTCGTCGTGGCGCCGAGGCGGCTCGAGCTGCGCTTCGTGGCGGGCGAGGGGCCGATCACGGGCGTGTCGGGGTTCAAGGCGACGTGGTGGTCGAACTACGGCGGGGTCGCGGCGACCGCGAGCGTGGATCGCGTCGTCCTGGACCCGGGGACGTGGCCGCCTGCGGTCTACGACGCGCGGACGCTCGCACTCCTCCACCGGCTCGCCGAGCCGCCCGCGAGGATCGTCTCGGGCATCACCGGCGGGCTCCTGTATGGTTGTCCGAGAGTCGCTCCCGACTCGCGCACGGCCTCGTTCTGGGCCGAGCCCCTCGGGCTCCAGCACCGCACGGTGCGCTGGGACCTCGCGACGGGTGCCTGGCTCGAGGGCGAAGATCGCGGTCATCCAGCCGCGATCCTTCACGAGCGCGCCGGGAGGATGGGCACCTGGGCCGCGCGGACGGCCGCGTGCACGCCTGACGGCGCGGTCC
>CAZYLP010000181.1:0-12138 GCA_964648345.1 uncultured Planctomycetota bacterium | reverse complement strand
CTCGTCGCGGGCGAGAGCCTCCTCGACGAGGAGCGCGACGCGACGGACCGGAACGGCCACGGCACGGCCATGGCCGGGATCCTCGTCGCGAAGGGCGAGGGCCCGCACGCGCCGCGCGGCCTCGCGAAGGGCGCGCGCGTCCTCTCGATCAAGATCCTCGACGCGCGCGGCACCGGCGACCTCGCGACCCTCGCGCGCGGGATCGTCCGCGCCGCGGACAGGAACGCGCGCGTGATCCTCGTGAGCGCGGGCCTCGCGGCGCCCTCGGGCCTGCTCGACGAGGCGGTGCGGTACGCGCGCTCGCGCGGCGCGCTCGTCGTCGCGGCGGCCGGCAACGAGCCGCTCGGCCGCGCGCTCCACCCCGCGGCGACGCCGGGCGCGCTCGGCGTCACGGCGACCACGGCGCCGGGCAAGCTCGCGCTCGCCCACGCGCTCGACCCGTCGATCGAGCTCGCCGCGCCGGGCGCGGGCGTCCTCACGACGCTCCCGCGGAGCATGCCGGGCGGCCACGGGCTCGTCTCGGGCACCTCGGCGTCGGCGGCCCTGACGGCGGGAGTCGCGGCGCTCGCGTTCGGCAAGGGAGCGACGGCGGACGAGGTCCTCCGCGTCCTTCGCGGCGCACGGCGGCCGCTCCTCCCTGGCCACGAGCGATTCTTCCCAGTGGGCGAGCTCGACGGCGCCCTCGCGCTCGAGCGCCTCGCCGTCGCCGAGACCGCGCTCGAGGCCGCGTGGTGCGTCCCCGCGGTGGCGCGGCCGGGCGCGACGGTCACCGTCCACGCGCGCGTGCGCGCGGTCGGCGGCAAGCTCGTCGCCGGCCTCCCCGCCGACGGCTCGGCGCTCGAGGTCGAGACGCGGCAGACCGTCTCCGAGGACGGCAGGGTCGTCGCGAGCTTGAGCGATCAGCGACCGGGCGCGCGCCGCGTGATCCAGGTCCCTCGCGGCTCGAGCGAGCCGCGGATCGTCATCGAGCGTCTCGCGCTCGACGGACCCGCGCTCGTCGCGAAGCTCGCGAACGAGGGCGACGCGCCCGCGCGCGAGCTCCTCGTCCGCGCCGAGGCCGACGTGCTCGACCTCCGCGCCGCGCGGACCCTCGAGACGCTCCAGCCCGGCGCGGGCACCGAGGTGCGCTTCGCGCTCCCGGAGACCGCGCGCGAGCTCGTCCGCTTCACCGTGACGGCAGGGGGCGCGAAGGGCGTCCTCGACGTCCGTCTCGCGGGCAGCGATCCGCGCCCCGTGAAGCCGCAGTACCAGCAGTCGGACGAGGTGGACATCATCTCCGACGCCCCGTGGCGGCTCGACCCGGACCGGCCGTACGTGCCCGTCCTCATCTTCATCCCGTCCAAGGGCGACGGCGGCCGCGCGGTGGACCTCCAGCTCGACCTCGCGCTCATCCGCGCCTTCGACGCCCCCGGGGCGACGACGGGCACGACGCTCTACAAGTACGAGGCCGGCGTCAACGTCGCCGCCGACCCGACGCGCTACGCCGCCGGCACCGAGGTCCTCGACGAGGACGGCGCGCCGCTCGGCTCGCTCAACCTGTTCAAGGATCAGCTCCTCACCGACAACGGCCGGCACGAGATCTTCCGCTTCCCGCGCGCCGCGTTCGGCGTCGCGCCGCGGCCCGCGCAGACGACGAAGAAGTACGTCGAGGTCCGCCTCCACTTCAAGGCGCACCGCCAGACGGCGCAGGGCGCGCTCGTCCTCGAGCAGGGCGACTACCGGAAGGTCCTCGAGGTCGTCTTCTCGGCGAAGGCGCTCCCGAAGCTCGGCGACGGGCGCTACTACGACACGCACGTCCACACGATCGCGGAGTGGTACTTCAACTCGACGCCGGGCATCGACCCGCTCGCGCCGCGCAAGGCGTACGGCGGCCCCCTCGTCATGCTCCGCGAGGCGGCCTACGCGCTCGGCCTCACCGACAAGGCGGTCCCCGCCCCGGGCTCGATCATCACGACGGACCACGCCTGCTTCTTCAACGAGCAGGACCCCGACTCGAACAACGGCCTCCGGCGCCCGCAGGTCGGCCCGTCGGCGCCGAAGAACTCGCTCGATGCGTCCGGCAAGGTGAAGGACCAGCTCACGCGCTACCGCGAGGTCCTGGGCATCACGGCGAACGAGGAGGTCGCGGTCGACCAGGCCCAGAGCATCATGGGCATCTCGATGCCCTGGGGCGCACACATGCTCGCGTTCCGGGGCGGCCACTGGGAGTGCCGCTGGAACGCGACCGACGGCGGGACGAGCCCGAACGTGCGCAAGTTCGGCAAGGGCCGCCTCCCCCTCGACGAGGTGCTCGCGACCCTCACGCAGCACGCGCCGATGGACAACAAGGACGCGTTCCTCTACACCGCGCACGCGCTCACGGGCTCGCTCCAGTGGGACTCGAAGAACCTCGAGGAGGGCTTCGAGGTCGCCGCGAAGCCGGACGGGACGCGCGACGGCAAGTGGATCAACCCGGTGAGCGGCCGCTTCGTGCTCAAGGGCCATCAGCTCTGGAACAAGCGCACGACGCGCGGCTTCCCCTCCTCGAAGGTCGACTGGCGGAACCTCGACCCCTTCAGCGACGCGAGCTTCCAGAAGGGCGACGACCGCTGGAGCGCGGGCCTCGAGGGCGGGCTCACGAAGTACCACCAGCAGCTCGGCGCGTTCCTCCGCTTCGAGCGGAGCGCGGAGCCGGGCCGGGTCTACCCGCGCAAGCTCTACCTCGCCGCCGGCTCGGACGCGCACGGCGACTTCAACTACACCGAGGACCGGCTCGCGACCTTCCTCAACCTGCCGTCGACCTTCAACGTCAACGACAACGCGTTCGGCAAGGCGCGCGTCTACGTCTTCGAGGACGGGCACGCGGGCGGCCCCGACGGCGACCGCTCCCTGAACGCCCTCTCCTACGGCAGCACGTGCGTGACGGACGGACCGCTCGCGAACCTCGCGTTCGACAGCGACGGACGGTTCGACTCCGCGAAGATCCAGTTCCACGCGCGCTCCTCGCGCTTCGAGGACGAGGACGGGCGCATGGGCGGCGCGGGCAAGGGCCCGGACGGCGGCCGCACGGCTCTCGTCATCGCGAAGTCGAGCGACGCGCTCTACGGCTACCGCTACGAGGACGCCCCCGAGCACGCGGTGACGCTCGCGAACCTCTACCGCATCGAGCAGGGCCTCCAGGCGCGCATGAACTACGTGCAGCCGGCGGGGAACGGCACGCCCTACTACTCGCCGCGGCCGCTCGACACGCTCCCCGTCTCGGGCCCGGGCCAGCGAAACGTCGCGCCGGCGCACCCCGTGACGGCGCTCTCCGCGATCCAGCTCGGCGTCTTCGCGAACGGGAAGCCGGGCGAGGGCGGCGACGCGTCGGGCCGCGCCTACACGAACCCGGTGTGGCTCGCGCCCGTGAGCGTGGACTGGGTCGCGATCCAGCCGGACCTCGCGAAGAAGGTGATCCCGGCGGGCGGCCTCAAGGTCCGCTTCACGTTCCCCATGTCGATGGAGGCCGCGAAGTACGCCGTCGAGGTGAAGCCGCTCGACGGGAACGGCGACACGACGGACGGCACCAAGCCCGGCGTCGCCATGACCGCGACGTGGAGCACGGCGAACGGGATCAACGACTCCGTCCTCGAGGTCGAGAACGCGGCCGAGGTCTCGCTCGGGCAGCCGTCCTTCCCGCACGCGGGCCGCGCGACGTTCGTCGTCTACTTCCGCGAGGCGCCGCGCGACTCGTTCGGCAACGAGCTCAACCGGATCGCCGCGACGTTCGAGACGCAGAGCACCGCTCCGCCCTCGCGGCCCGGGACGACGGCGCCCGGCTCGACGGCGCGGAACGGCGGCGGCGGAGGGGGCAAGGGCGGCTGCGCCGTCTCCTCCGACGCGGGGAGCGAAGCGACGCTCCTGCCGCTCGCCGCGCTCCTTCTGGCGCTCGTCCTCCGGCGGCGCGCCTCGCGCTGAGCTCTAGGCCGCGCCCCGCCAGGGGCGCGCGCAGGTCGCTCGCCGCGCGATGAAGATCGTCGGGGGCACCTGGTGGTACCGTCGCCTGAGGAGCCCGGGGTCGAGGAGGTTCGGTTCGATCGGGCCCGGCTCGACCGGAGACCCGGGCGAGTGCGACGGCTCGACCGGCTGCTGCGGGTCCGGGAACGGCGCCGGCTCCGGCTGCTGGATCGGCGGCACCGTCTCGGGCTCGGGCGTCGGGTCCTCGTGCGGGATCGGGGTCTCCGTCGGACTTTCGTTCTCGTTCTCGTTCTCGTTCTCGGTCTCGAAGTCCTTCACGGGCTCCGGCTGTCTCATGCCGCCCTTCCTTTCTCGCGCCACTCGCGGAGTCTCTCGTGACCGACCGCGGCGGCGAGGCTCGCGAGCTCCTCTCCGAGCAGCGAGAGGATGTCGTCGAGCGTGACGATTCCGAAGAGGTCGCCCTCGCCCGTCACGACGGGGAGGCGCCTCACTCCGTGCTCGCGCATGAGCTGGGCCGCGTCGGCGACGCCCGACTCGTCGTGCACGCACGCCGGGTCCGGCGTCATGACGTCGCTCACGGGCACCTCGCCCGCGAGCCCGTTCGCCACGACCCGGAGCGCGAGGTCGCGGTCCGTCACGATCCCGGCGGGCCGCCGCCCCTCGAGGACGACGACGGCGCCCACGTGCTCGTCGCGCATGAGGCGCGCGACCGCGGCGACGGTCGTCGCCTTCGCACACGTGATCACGTCCGTCGCGCAGAGCTCGTGGAGAGACATGCGAGGGTGGCTCGCAATGTTCGTACCCTCGTCTCCCGTCTTCTTTCAGGACACGCTATCTTGTCCCCATGCGCCGAGCGCCAGGCTCACTGCTCCTCATCGTCTTCGCGGCGCTCGCCTCCGCCGCCGACGCCACCGAGATCCACGTCTATCGACGCGGCAAGGTCCTCGGATACGACAAGGACGTCGGCGAGTCCCTCAACGAAGCGCTCATCGAGACGTGGTCCTGCGAGACGGGCGAGCTCCTCAAGACCGAGCGCGTCGAGACCTACTTCCACCTCTCGGACGACGGCGAGGTCCTGACGCCGCGCGCGGTCTGTGACCGGTGCCGCGAGCGCTTCGAGCTCGACAAGAAGGGCTCGAAGCAGCTCTTCAAGGGGAAGAGGAAGCCGGGCGCGAAGCCCGCCGAGCCCGGGAAGCCCGAGCCCCCCAAGCCCGAGCCCGGCAAGCCCGCGCCTCCGGTGCCCGCGAAGCCCGCCGCCGCCGCCGTGGACTCGGACTCGCTCGCCGAGCTCGAGAAGAAGGCCTCCGACGCGGTGAGCGAGATCAAGAAGATCGACCCGCGCGAGGCGCACTCCGCCACGAAGCGGCGGAGGATCATCGAGGACCGCGGGATCCAGGTCGGCTTCAACGAGTGGAAGAACGACCCACGCGCGGCCCGCGCGGTCGCGAAGCGGATCGAGGGGCGGATCGACCTCTCGGGCCCCGACACCTACTACGTGCTCCGCTCGTTCGGCTGGCAGCGCTACCACGAGCACGACGGCGTCGCGGCGGCGGTCTTCTACGACCGCTGCATCCACCGCGAGCCCCTCTGGTCGAGCGCCCACTACGGCCTCGCCCTCGTGAAGCGCGACCAGAAGGACGACGAGGGCGAGCTCCTCGAGCTCGGCTGGGCGCTCCGCGCCAAGCCCAAGCTCAAGTACGCGAAGCTCATCCTCGAGCGCATGGGCGCCATGAAGAAGCCCGTCGGGCGGCTCACGCCGGGCGAGCTCGGCCGCCTCGAGCTCGCCGCCGAGAACGCGAAGGCCGCGCTCGAGAAGAGCCCGCCCGACGTGGGCGGCGCGAAGTCGGCCGTCGAGTCCTCCCTCGGCAAGCTCCTCGACGACAAGGCGCCCCTCGACCGGAAGGCGGGGAGCGGCGCCGAGCCCGACGACGAGAAGTAGCGCCGCATCTCCGTGGACCTTGAGGAGCGGACGCGGCGCGGCTACTCCTTGTGGGTGAACAAACGACGCCTCGTCTGTGCTCTCCTCGTCATCTCGATCGCCGGCTGCGGGACGCCCTTCTACGTCACGACCGAGCCACGCCAGGCCGAGCTCTACGTGGACGGGCGCTTCGTGGGGATCGGAGCCGCGACGGTCCCGACGAACGGGATCGTCTTCAACTCGTACCACGTCGAGGCCCGCGACAAGCAGGGCAAGGTTCTCGGCGCGACGGACGTGGACGTCGAGTTCGGGGCGCGCTCCGCGGTCCTCGCGGGCGTCGGGCTGATCGGGATCCTCCTCTGGCCGCTCCTCCCGCTCATCCCGGCCGCCTTCTTCGTCGGCGAGCCCGACCCCGAGCGCGTCCACATCCGCGTCCCGCTCGAGGAGAAGCCCGCCCCGCCCCCGCCCGACGAGATGGACCGGCCCGTGATCGACTTCGCCGAGCCGGGCCAGGGCGAGCAGATCTCCGCGTCATCCGACGTGACCGTCCGGGGCGTCGCGCGGCACTGGTCCGGGATCGAGACCGTCGAGATCGAGCTCGACGGGAAGCGCGTCCACTTCTCCGAGTCGTCTCACGTGGGCCAGGAGCGCGCGTTCACGGTGCCGATCAAGATCGAGGACGCGGGGAGCCACGTCATCCGGGTGACCGTGAAGCCGGTCCGCGGCGCGCCCGGCGTGGAGGAGGTCCGCGTCACGCGGATCAAGTAAGCTGGCCGCTCAATGTGCGGCATAGCCGGGGTCATCTGGCACGACTCGGCGCGACCCGGAGACGGCGCGCTCGCCCGGAGCATGGCGCGCGCGCTCGCTCATCGCGGGCCCGACGGCGAGGGCGTCGAGGTGCTCGGCCCGGCCGCGCTCGCGCACCGGCGCCTCTCGATCGTGGACCTCTCCCCGCTCGGGAAGCAGCCCATGTCGAACGAGGACGGGACCGTCTGGGTCACGTTCAACGGCGAGGTCTACAACTTCGAGGAGCTGCGCGCCGAGCTCGTCGCGAAGGGGCACGTCTTCCGGTCGCGGACGGACACCGAGTGCCTCGTCCACCTCTACGAGGAGCTGGGCGACGAGATGGTGCCGCGCCTCCGCGGCATGTTCGCGTTCGCGATCTGGGACACGAAGCGCCAGCGTCTCCTCGCGGCGAGGGACCGGCTCGGGAAGAAGCCGCTCCACTACCGCGACGACGCCCAGGCGTTCCGGTTCGCGAGCGAGCCCGCGGCGCTCCACGTCGGGCTCCGCGACCTCGAGCCCGACCTCGAGGCGATCCACCTCTACATCCACTACGGCTACGTCCCCTCGCCCTGGTCGGCCTTCCAGGGGTCGCGGAAGCTCCCGCCGGCGCACCTCCTCGTGTGGGAGCCGGGCAAGGAGCCCGTCGTGCGCCGCTACTGGCAGGTCGATTACCGGGACAAGCTCGACACGAGCACGCCCGCGGCCCGCGCGCGCGTCGAGGAGCGGCTGCGCGAGCTCATCCTCGAGGCGACGAAGCTCCGGCTCATCTCCGACGTCCCGCTCGGCGCGTTCCTCTCGGGCGGGATCGACTCGAGCACCGTCGTCGCGGCCATGGCCCGCCAGATCCCGGAGCCGGTGAAGACGTTCACGATCGGCGTCGCCGACCGGAAGATGGACGAGCGGACCTACGCGCGCTCGGTCGCGCGCATGTACGAGACCGACCACCTCGAGCGCGTCGTCCAGCCCGACGTCGTCCGGATCCTCCCCGAGCTCGTGACGCGCTACGGGGAGCCGTTCGCCGACTCGAGCGCCCTCCCCACGTGGACCGTCTCGCAGGTCGCGCGGTCGCGCGTGACGGTCGCCCTCTCGGGCGATGGCGGCGACGAGACGTTCGGCGGCTACATCCGTTTCACGGCGAACGAGATGGCCCGCGTCTACGGGACGTGGGTCCCGGGCCCGGCCCGCGCGGCGCTCCTCCATGTCCTCGAGGCCGTGCCGAAGTCGGCGCGCGCGCCGCAGATCGTCCGCTACGCGCGCCGCTTCACGCAGACCTTCGAGCTGGGCGCCGCGCGGAGGAACGCGGAGTGGGGCCAGACCATCAAGCGCTCGGCGACGCGCGGCCTCTACGACCCAGGATTCGAGCAGCGCATGAGCGGCCTCGAGCCCGCGAGCGTCTACCTCGCGAAGTGGCGCGAGGCGCTCTGCGACTCGGATGAAGAGCGGGCCCTCTACGCCGACCTCTCGCTCTACATGCCCGACGACATCCTCGTGAAGGTCGACATCGCGAGCATGTGCCACGGCCTCGAGTGCCGCGCGCCGCTCCTCGACCACAGGGTGGTGGAGCTCGCCGCGCGCCTGCCCGCGCACGAGAAGTTCCGTCTCCGCCGGACGAAGGTCCTCCTCAAGCGGGCCGTGCGCCCCTGGCTCCCGTCGATACTCCTCGACCGCCCGAAGCGCGGCTTCTCGGTGCCGGTCGGCGCGTGGCTCCGCGGGCCGCTCCTCCCGCTCCTCCGCGAAACGATCCTCTCGTCGCGCGCGCGGACCCGCGGGATCTTCGAGCCCCGGGCGGTCGAGCGGCTCCTCGACGACCACGTGAAGGAGCGCTGGAACTGGGGCGCCGAGCTCTGGGCGATCCTCTGGCTCGAGCTCTGGTTCCGCGATCAGATCGACGCGCGCTCCTCGGCCCCGGCGTCCGAGCTCTTGAGCGCGCGCGCGTGACCCGCGAGGGGAAGCTCGTCCTCTTCCTAACCGCCGCGGCCCTCGCTCTCCGCTTCGCGGCCGCGAAGGACATGGACTACTGGGTCGACGACGTGGGCACGATCGCGCAGGCCCGGCGGATCGACTCGATCGCCGCGGCCCTCGTCGCGACGCAGGACTGGCACCCGCCGCTCTCGTTCCTCTTCACGAAGCTCTGGCTCGCCCTCGCGGGGCTGAGCGGCCGCCCGGGAGAGGAGCTCGCGCTCCGCGCGCCCTTCGTCGTCCTCGGCTCGCTCTCCGTCCCGCTCGCCTGGCGCGTCGCGCTCCGGCTCCTGGCGGAGCCGGGGCGGGCGGTCGCCGTCGCGCTCATCGTCGCGATCCACCCGCTCCTCGTCTGGAGCGACCGCGACATCCGCGGCTACGCGCTCCTCGTGCCGCTCGCGCTCGGCGCGACGCTGTTCTGGCTCCGCGCGCGCGAGTCGGGTCGTCCGCGCGAGTGGGCGGGCTTCGCCGTCCTCGCGGCGCTCGCGTGCTGGGACCACTACAACGCGATCCCGTTCACGGCCGCGCTCCTCGGCCTCGCGTTCCTCGAGGGCGCGCGGAAGCCCGCGCTCGTCGCCGGCGCCGCCGTCCTCGTGCTCTTCGCGCCCTGGCTCCCGGCCATGCACGAGCACCTGACGACGATCGACTTCGCGCGCCACCAGGGCGGCGTCCAGCTCGCGATCCGCCCCGTGCCGCTCACCGCTCCCTGCTACGTGCTCTTCGGGATGGTGCTCGGCTACACGGTCTTCCCGTGGAACCTCGCGGTCGTCCTCCCCGCGGCGGCCGCCGCGGCGTGGCTCGCGCTGCGCGGCCTCGCCGCGCGCGGCGCCGCCCTCCTCGGCCTCGTCCTCCCGATCGCGGGCGCGGCCGCGACGAGCTTCAAGATGCCGCGCTACCACGTGGCCGCGGTCCCGCTCCTCGCGGTCCTCCTCGTCCACGGCGCCACGCGCACGAAGCGCGGCCGTCTCCTCCTCGGGGTCGTCGTCGCGGCGATGCTGTTCGCGGACGTGGAGCTCCTCCGCCGCCGCGAGCACCACTTCCTGTTCCCGCTCCACCCCTGGCGCGAGGCGGCCGCCCTCGTCCGCGCTCGCCCCGCGCCCGTCGTCGCCCCTCCGGGCCCCTTCCGCTTCGCCTACGTGCCCGACCTCGCGGTCGCCACGGATGCCGCCCCGGTCGGCTCCTCCTGCTGGCTCCTCATCGACGAGCAGACCACCGAGCAGGCCGAGCAGCGCCAGCTCGCCTCTCTCTCCGCTCTCGGCTTCTCCGCCACGGAGGACACGACGCTGCTCGAGGACTTCGACTTCGATGCGCGATCCCGCTGGGTCGGCCGCGGAACACGCCGCAGGGTCGTCCGACTGATCCGTCTCACGAGCCGCTGAGAGAGAGACGCCTCGCGGCGATCTATTGAATGCGGCGGACCTTGTTGTTGCCGGTGTCGGTCACGAAGTAGAGCCCGCTCCCCGCGGCGACGCCGCGAGGACCGGTGAGGGCGAGCTCCGTGGCGGTCCCAGTGTCGGCGCCGTTGCCCGTCGTGCCGTTGCCGGCGAGGCGCGTGATGGTGCCGGCGCTCACGATCCGCACGACCTGGGCCTGCTCGTCGGCGATGACGATGCCGCCCTGGGCATCGACGGCGAGACCCACCGGGCGGCCGAGGGTGGCGCTCGTCGCGGGGCCGTTGTCGCCGGGGCTCTGCGTGCCCCCGCCCGCGAAGGTGGAGATCGTCGAGCCGCCCTGCACGCGGCGCACGAGCGCGTTGGCGGTGTCCGCGATGTAGACGTTGCCCGACGCGTCGATCGTGACGCCCGAGGGCGTGTTGAGGTCGCACGACGTGGCGACCGTCGCCGTGCCGTTCCCGGAGTTGCCGGTGCCGGCGAACGTCGTGATGACGTTGCCCGGGCTCACGACGCGGACCTTGTGGTTCCCGCTGTCGGCGATGAAGAGGTTGTTCGAGCCGTCGATCGCGAGGCCGATGGGCGTGTTGAGCTGGGCCGTGGGGGCCTGGACGTTCTCGCCCGACGAGCCCGCCGTGCCCTGGGTGCCCGCGAAGATGGTGAGCGTGGACGAGCCCGACGCGAGCCGCTTCACGCAGTGGTTGCCGGTGTCGGCGATGTAGAGGTTCCCCTGCGAGTCGATCGCGAGGCCGCGCGGCCCGTTGAGCCCCGTCTCGGTGCCCGAGACCGTCGTGATGTTCCCGCTCGAGTCGACGCGGCGGATCCGGTTGTTGCCGGTGTCCGCGATGAAGACGACCCCGTTCTGCCCGAGCACGACCTCCTGCGGGCCGCTGAGCTGGGCCTGCGTGGCCGCGGCGCCGTCGCCGCCCGAGCCCGAGGTCCCGTTCCCGGCGAACGTCGTCATCTGCTTGCCGGTCGTCGTCCCGCCCGTGCCGGGGTACGTGAACGCGTTCGAGAGCTGCCCCGAGCTGTTGTCGGTGTTGGTGACCGTGACGGTCGTCGGACCCGTGCCGCCCGGAGCGGTGCAGGTGATCTGGGTCGAGCTCGCGACCGTGACGCCCGTGGCGCTCGCGGAGCCGAAGGTCACCGTCGCGTTCGCCTGGAAGCCCGTGCCGTTGATCGTGACCGACGTGCCCGAGCTCCCGGAGGTCGGGGAGATGCTCGAGACCGTCACCGAGCTCGTGCCGCTCGTGTACGTGAAGCCGTTCCGGATCTTGTCGCGCTGGCCGTCGTCGTTCTTCACGGTCACGTCGACCGCGCCGAGGATGTTCGTCGAGGGCGTCGTGCCCGTGAGCGAGCCGCTCGAGACGAGGGAGACGTTGCCGCAGGGCGCGCCGCCGACGAAGAGCTGCGACTTCGGGTCGAAGTTGAGCCCCTCGACGCTGATCGTCGTGCCGCCGCCTTGCGGCCCGGTGCCCGGAGAGATCGAGAGGATCCGCGGCGGGTCGTCCTTGCACGCCGCGAGCGCGCAGAGCGCGAGGAAGAGGACGGACGAGGCTCTGGACTTCCGGGACACGGGTGGAATCCCCCTCTGTGGAGCAGAATCTGGCGCCGGTTGAGACGAACGGCCGGGCGAGGAGTTTACTCCTCCGGCCATTGGCGTGTATGGTAATCTTCGCGCCATGGCAGTCATCGACAAGATGTTCCGCGCCCTCAAGGAGCAAGGGGGCTCGGACCTGCATCTGCAAGCCGGACAGCCGCCCAAATTCCGCATCCACGGGCGCCTCGAGCCGCTCAACATGCCGATCCTGTCGAACGCCGAGGCGGAGAAGCTCCTCTACGAGATCCTGGATGAGCGCAAGAAGAAGCGCTTCCTCCAGAGGATGGACCTCGACTTCGCGTACGAGGTCCCCGGGGTCGCCCGCTTCCGCTGCAACTTCTTCAGGCAGCACAACGGGATCGGTGCCGTCTTCCGGATCATCCCGACCAAGATCAAGACGCTGGAAGAGCTCGACGTCCCGCTCGTCCTGAAGAAGTTCTGCGACCTCCGCGCGGGGCTCGTCCTCGTCACGGGCCCCACGGGCTCGGGCAAGTCGACGACGCTCGCGGCGATGATCGACTACATCAACCAGAACTACTCGAAGCACA
>CAZYLP010000180.1:10136-12144 GCA_964648345.1 uncultured Planctomycetota bacterium | reverse complement strand
GCTCCCGTACGGCACGCGGGCGGCGGCGCGGTTCTCGATCGGAGACCACGACGGCGCGATCGAGGACGCGACGAAGGCGATCGAGATCGCGCCGAAGCTCGTCGCGTTCGCGTGGTTCACGCGCGCGGAGGCGCGGGCCGCGAAGGGACAGACGGCGGGCGCGATCGCGGACTACGAGCAGATCATCGCGTCGTGGCCCAGGATCCCGCTCGCGGCCACGGCGCGCGAGAAGCTCGCGGCGCTCAAGCGCTGAACGGCCGGCGCCGTTCGCTGGTCCGATGGGTCAGCCCGGCGCGGGCGGCTCGTCCGTCCTTCGTTCGCCCTGGGGCGCGGGCGTCTTGTGCTGGACGCCGTTCGTCCCGCCGTTCGCGCCGCTCTGCGACTCCGACTTGGTGAACGAGTGCGGCCGCGAAGGATGCGGGTCGGCCTTCGTGAAGAGCGTCGAGACCGCGCTCGAGAGCCGGCGCGGGAGGCTCGCCCGCTCCTTGTGGCTCTCCTTGAGGATGTACGCGCGCTCGCGGACGACGGAGCTCTTCGTGACGAGCTTGAAGATCTCGGTGCGCGGGATGAGGCAGAGGCCGCCCCGGCGGAGCTTCTCGCCGATCTCGACGTAGTTCTCGGCGAAGTACTTGAGGGTCTGGTAGTAGCCCTCGAAGAGGCCTTCCTTCATCTTGTCGAGGCGGAGCATGTTGTAGAAGAACTCGTCGGGCTTCGACTCGATGTGGATCGTGCGCTGCTTCACATCGTCCTCGAGGTGCCCCTCGACCGCCTTGAGCCGCGAGTAGATGAGCTTCCGGTAGAGCTGCTCCATGTGGTCGAAGATGTTGTTGAGCTGCCCGTTGAAGGGGACGATCGGGTTGATCGTGACGACGACCTCGATCGGCAGCGAGTTCATGATCGTGCGCCGGCCGATCGTCTTGCCGATCGCGCCGTCGACGAGGTCGTACATCTTCCCGCCGCGCGGGCCGTCCTCGAACGCGAGGGGCGTCGTGACGCCCGGGATCGAGCAGGACGCGCGGATCGCCCGCGAGACGGGGATCTTGTCGTAGGGCGGGAGGCCGAAGTAGATCGTCGAGTCGGGCTCGTCGGGCGACGCGGAGAGGAGCCGCGCCGCGTTGAAGCGCTCCGCGATGACGAACAGGTAGCGCCCGCGCTCGCGCACCTCCTCGAAGGTGTTCGCGAGGCCGAAGCGCTTCTCCATGTCCTCGATGTAGTGCTCGATCCCCTCGCCCGTGAACAGGCCGCGAGGGAGGATGTCCTGCGTCGTCGCGAGGAGCTCGAAGCCGAGGCGCGCCGCGCGGCGGATGATCGGCATCGCCCAGCGCGAGCCCGTGCCCTTGCCGCGGTAGATGCGCTCGGGGCCGCGGCGGAGGTCGTTCGCGATGACCTTCGCGACCTTGAGCGGGACGAGCGGGAGGCGCTTCAGGCCCCGGAAGTACTCCTTCACGTCGGGCGTGAAGTAGGCCGTGACCGGGAAGGTGAGGGCCTCGCGGACGAGCTCGACGATCGGGATCCCGGAGACGAGCCCCGAGGCCAGGAAGGAGCCGCCCGAGATGCCGCAGGCGACCTTGAAGTAGCGCGGCAGGTGGTCGCGTCGGCCATTTCGAACATCGGGCGGGATGAGAGCGAACACTTCGTCGAGGCGTGCCTCGCACTCGCGGAGCGGGACCTGGGCGTCGGCCATGTAATCGAAGAACGAGGGCTTGACCTCGTTCCGGCAGCTCGGGTCCCGGATGATCTGGTCGAGCCCGAGGAGATGCCCCAGGGCCTTGGCCGTCCCGACGAGGCCGCCACCACCGAAGCAGATGGCGTTCATCTTGGGGGTATCGATCGGCCTTGCCTCCGGCCGGCTGACGCCGGTCCCTTGTGACCCGACCTGCTCCAGAGCCTAGCGGGACTGACGCGGCGCGGCAAGGTCTCGGGAGATGTCGTCCGTGCGGGAGCGTGCGTGAGGCGAAAAGACCCCATCGTGCGACCCATGCAAAGGCTCCGAAACCGTGAAACCCCA
>CAZYLP010000180.1:4296-10126 GCA_964648345.1 uncultured Planctomycetota bacterium | reverse complement strand
ACTGGCACGGTGAGTGTTCTCTGCACACGTCCGGGAGAGTAGAGCCTCATGAGCGACATGAGCCGTCGCGGCTTCTTCAAGGTCGTCGGCCAGGGCGCGCTCGCCGCGGCGCTCGCGGAGGTCCTCCTCGGAGGGAGCCTCGTCCGCGTCGCGTTCGCCGACGGAAAGGATGCCGACGTCCACGTCGCCGGGCTCCCCCGGACGCCCACGCAGGAGCAGGTCGACGAGCAGACGAAGCGCGCCCTCGAGGCCTGCTTCGACCTCGACGTGGTGAAGCCGGGCCACCTCGTCCTCATCAAGGTGTCCTCGAACAGCCCGAGGCCCTACCCCTTCACCTCGCACCCCATGGTCCTCAAGGCCGTCGTGCGCCTCACGAAGGCCCGTGGCGCGAGGGTCGTCGTCGTGGACCAGTGCGGCTTCGAGCACGTCCTCAACACGGGCGATGACAAGCTCGCCGAGGCGGTCAAGAAGATCTGGGGCACGACGTTCTCGGGGTACGAGAACGGGCTCCAGGTCCTCGAGAAGAACGGCCTCGCCGCCGCGGCGCGCGAGGCGGGCGCGGAGGTCAAGTCGCTCGACGACGAGAGCGACTACGTGAACGTGGACATAGGCTCCCCGCACTGGCCCGAGCGGACGTTCATGGGCAAGAAGCAGGGGCCCGGCGTCCGCGTCGCCAAGATCGCGTTCGAGGCCATGGAGCTCGCCAAGCGGAATCCGCCCGCGGGCCACGTCATCACGATCGCGCGGCCCGGCGGCCACGTGCAGGCGGGCCACACGGGTCCGCTCAAGAACTGGTACGGCTGGATCCATCCGGCCGACCGCCTCTACTCGCACCTCGACATCGGCAAGGTCAAGAACGGCGACGCGCACGACCACTTCGGGGGCCACGATGAGGGCCACTCGTTCCTCGGGCTCAAGTGGGGCCAGGGCAACCTCGAGGTCAAGCACCTCCACGAGAGCGTCTCGTCCGTCGCCGCGTGGATGGAGGAGAACGTCCCGATCCGCGCGCACATCGTGGGCGCGATCGACACCTTCTGCGACGTGGGCCCCGACTGGGGCGAGGTCGCCATGAAGGGCCCGAACATGATCGCCGCGTCGCCGCGCGGGAAGGTCGCGCAGCTCGACGCCTTCACCGCGGCGCTCGTCGTGAGCGAGAAGGCCGCGACCGCGGACGCCGAGAAGGAGCGTCAGGCGCGCGAGAACGACGCGCGGGACGGCGTGCGGTTCATGGACAAGCTGCAGACGTGGATGTTCTACCGGCTCGAGCACACGTTCCACGACCGGCACGGGACCCACTACATGGAGCCGGCGATCGCGGCGCTCCGCGACCCGAGCAAGCGCGCCACCGACCAGGGAGCGGTCTGGGGCTTCCGCCAGATCGACTCCTTCCTCGACCGGACGGGCGGGACCCGCGGCGTGAAGCTCGACGTCCAGGGCACGACGCTGCCGCCGGACCTCGAGCTCCTCCTCATGCCACCGACGACCCGCACGCTCGGCTTCGAGGGCGTCATGCGCCAGAAGATCGGAGGGAAGTGACCATGGACACCATCTTCCAGCGCGGCGGAGCGGAGGTCCGGGATGTCACCGTCCTCGCCGAGGGCCTGAAGGAGACCGTGTACGAGCGGGCCGGCGTCCGCGCCGCGGTCCCGTCCGAGCGCGTCCTCCACGTGGCGCGCGAGGGCGCGCCGACCGCGGACCTCGAGCACGCCCTCAAGCGGATGCGGCGCGGCGACTACGCGGCGGGCGAGAAGATCCTCGCGAAGTTGCTCGAGGGCGCCGCGCCGTGGCTCGAGGCGCACGCCGGCTTCCTCCGCGCCTCGGCGCGCGCGCTCCGCGCCAAGCTCGAGGAGAAGGGCCACGACGAGGCGCTCGCCGCGCTCGACGCGTGGCTCGAGAGCGGGGCGACCGGAGGGAGCACCGCGGTGACCATCCGCGATCACCGGTTCGCGCCGCAGGCGCTCCTCGCGGCGGGCGAGGCGGCGCTCCTCGCGGGCAAGACGGACACGGCTCACTTCGAGAAGCTCGCCGCGCTCTCCGAGCCCTGGGCGTCCCTCGGGCGCTGGGGCCTAGCCGAGCGCCTCCTCGCCGCGGGCGACGCGCGCGGAGCGCTCGCCGCCTTCGAGAAGCTCGAGGCGTCCGCGGCGCGGAGCCCCTGGACCATCGAGTCGGCCATGCTCGCGCGGATCGGACGCGCCGCCGCGCACGCTCGCGCGGGCGAGGTCCGGCGCGGCGTCGAGCTCCTCCAGGAGGCCGTCGACTCGAAGACGTGGGTCGGCACGCCGCTCCTCGCGCGGGCGCTCAACGTCCTCGCCGACCTCTACGGCCGCCTCGCGTCGCCCTCGCCCTCGAGCGAGCCGCCGCCCGAGGCGAGGATCGCGGGGCTGCCCTTCTGGCTGAGGGTCGTCCGCTACTCCACGTCCGACCCGATCGAGCGGGCGCGCGCCCTCGCGCGCGCGGCGCGGGCGTGCGCGCTCGTCGGGCAGGCCGAGCTCGGCGGCATGATGCAGGCCGAGCTCGAGCGCCGCTTCCCTGCCGTCGCGGCCGCTACCTCTCGCTGACCTCGAGCGCGACGCGGAGACCGAGGGACGAGGTCCGGGTCTCCGCGGGGGCGCGGAGGCGCTGCGTGGCGCGGACCCAGTGCTTGTTGGCGAGCCAGCTGCCGCCGCGCATGAAGACGAGGGACTCGCGCGAGACCTCTTCGGCTCCGGGGTGGTGGCACCACTCGGCCACGTTGCCCATCATGTCGAGCGCCCCGTACGGCGAGCAGTCGCGCGGGAGCGAGCCCACCGGCGCGCTCCGCGCGAAGCCGTCCTCGAAGTCCTCGCCCGCGAGCCCGTGCGCCCGGACGAGGGCCGCGTCGCGCAGGTTGGCGAGGGCCGGGCTGCCTCCCGAAGGACGCTCGTCGCCCCACGAGTAGCGGCGCTTCGTCCGCTTCGGCCCGTCCCAGCTGGCCGCCTTCTCCCACTGCTCCTCGGTCGGGAGCGCCAGGCCCGCCCAGCGGACGTAGGCGAGGGCGTCGGCGTACGCGAGCTGCGTCGCGGGTTGCCGCGAGTCGATCGCCGCCGCGTCGCCTTCGGGGTCGCGCCACGACACGCCCGTCTTCCTCTTGAGGCCCTCCCGCTCCGGGCCCAGCTCGAGGGTGATCCCGACCCCCTCGACCTCGGCGATCGTCTTGTGGCCGGTGGTCGCGACGAACGCCGCATACTGCTCGACGGTGACCTCGTACTTCCCGATGAAGAAGGGACCGACGTCCGCCTGCCGCGCCGGACGCTCGTACGTGTCGCCCGTGTCGGTGCCGATCGGGCAGCGGCCGCCGGGGACGAAGACGAGGACGCTCCCGTCCTTCTCGTGGACGTACTCGCCCTCGTTCTCGGAGGCGTGCATGCCCACCGGGAGGGGCGTCCGCGGCCGCCGGTCGCGGGGGAGCGCGCGGAGCCACGCCGGCATCGTCGCGCGGCGCACGATCGGGCGGCGCGCCTCGACGTTCCCCTCGCGGCCGTGGGCGACGGCGACGATCTCGCGCGCGTCCGCCGCGAGCGCGACGACCGCCGAGAAGCGTCCGTCCGGGGTCAGCGTCGCGCGGACGCCGTTGACCCAGACATCGCGGCAGGGGCCCTCGACGCGGCCGGAGACGGAGACCGGCGCATCGTCGAGGACGGGCGCGGCCGTCGTGGGCTCGAGGATCGTGACCGAGAGGGCTGCCTCGGGCTTCGCCGCGGCGCCGCCGCCGAGCTGCCGCCACGCGACGAAGCCGGCGCCCGCGAGGAGGACGCGCGCGGCGAGCACGAGGAGGCCCACCCGTCCGGCGCGTTCGACGCGGACCGGGGCCCGCGTCGGCGCGCCGGCGACGACGTCGAGCTCGGATGCGAGGAGGAGCGCGCTCGGCGTCCGGTCGGCGGCCTTCGGGGCGAGGGCCCGGGCGAGCGCGTCGTCGAGGGCGGCCGGCGCCTCGGGGTCGAGGGTGCGCACGCGCGCGAAGCCGCCCTTCTCGGCCTGGGCGAGGAGGTCCACCCACGTCGGCGCGTCGTACGGGACGGCGCCCGCGATGCACTCGTAGAGGAGCGCTCCGAGCGCGTAGACGTCGGCTCGCTCGTCCGCGGGCTCGCCGCGGAGCTGCTCGGGCGACATGTAGAGCGCGGTCCCGACGGTGGCGCCCGTCTTCGTGAGCCGGTCGCCGAGGAGGTCGCGCGCGCAGCCGAAGTCGGAGAGGCGCGGCTCGCCCCGCTCGTCGAGGAGGATGTTCTCGGGCTTCACGTCGCGGTGGACGACGCCCACCTGGTGGCACCGGGAGACGGCGCGCGCGACCTTCGCGACGAGCACGGCGGCCTCGCGCCAGGGGATCCTCCGCCTCGCGAGGAGCGCGCCGAGCGACCCGCGCTCGCAGTAATCCATGGCGTACCAGAGCGCGCCCTGATGCACGCCCGCTTCGTGGACCGTGACGATACCGTCGCCGCCCGCGCGCGCGATGAGCTCGGCCTCCTTCTGGAAGCGGATGTGCGCGCTCGGTCCGGTCGACTCGAGGACGACCTTCACCGCGCGGATGACGCCCGTGGTCCGGTGGCGGGCCTTGAGGACGCGGCCCATGGCGCCGCGCCCGATCTCGCTCTCGATGTCGTAAGGCCCGATGCTCGTCATGGTCCCCGCGCGCCGAGTCGAGCTCGCCCGACCAGGATAACTCCGTCAGCGCTCGACGGCCGCGAGCTCGTGGTCCGTCGCGAGCTCGAAGCCGTGAGCGGTCACGTCCTCGTGCTGCTTCGAGCGGACGAGGCCGCGGGGGCCGAACGTCGCCGCGCCCCGGATCGCCCGCTTGACGTCGCCCGTGCCCGCGCTCCCCGCCCACGTGACCTCGACCTCGGCGCCGGACTCCCGGCTCTCGGCCGGCGCGCGGAGCGCGGGGCGCATCCGGCTCGTGTAGGGGACGAGCGACGGCCGCCGGTGGATCTCCCACGGCCAGCCGGGGACCTCGCCCTCGTCGGGGAGGACGTGGAGCACGTGGTCGAGCGACTCCTGGAAGGCGCGGTCGCTCGAGAGGTCCCAGAAACGGTAGCGGGTCGTCCAGCGCGCCCCGGACGCGGCGGCGATCGCGCGGTGGATCGCGGCGACGCCGCAGACGGACGTGACGGCGCCGGTGCCCGTGTCGAGATGGAGCTCGACTTGCCCGCCCACCGCCTCGGCGAGCGGCGAGCGGGCGTCGCGCTCGCGGGACGAGTCGAAGTCGAGGGGGTCCGCGAGGTCGAGCATGTGGTTGGGGACGTCGCCCTCGAACTCGGCGGAGCGCCGGAGCGCGATCCTCGCGATCGTCGCGACGACGACGGCGCGGCGGCCCTCGATGCGGCGGACGCTCCAGTCGAGCCAGAGCCGCCGGTCGCTGTCCATCATCGTGCCCTGGTTCCGCGACATCGAGCGGTGGATGAAGCTCACCGACCGCACGTCGCCCGCCGCGAGCCGCCAGCCGAGCGCTTCGCGCTGCCGCGCGCGCGCCGGCACCGGCGCGCTCCTCGTCGCGACGAGCGCGGGGTCCGCTCCGGCCGTCGCGCCCGACACGGCCGGCGGCGGCGGACGGAGCGCGAGGACGATCGCGCCCGCGAGGAGCGGCATCGCGAGGAGGGCGGGCACGGCCGCGCGCGCGTGCGCCGCTCGGCGCGGCGCCGGCGCCTCGGCAGCCGGGCGCGGCGCGAAGTGGCGGACGAGGTCCTCGAGCTCGGCCGCGAGGACGGCCGCGGTCGGGCGGTCGGCCGGGCTCGTCGCGGGCGCGCGGCCGATGAGCGTGTCGAGGAGCGGCGGGTTCGCCGGGGCGGGCGCACGCGTGCGGTCCCAGGCTCCGGCCGCG
>CAZYLP010000180.1:0-4286 GCA_964648345.1 uncultured Planctomycetota bacterium | reverse complement strand
CGCCCCAGCTCGGCTCGACCCGCTTTGACCCGTCGAGCGCGTCCCAAATGGCATTGATCCAGTTGGTCTTGCTGCCGCGGATCGTGGTGTCGTTGATGTTCTGCTGCCGGGTTTCGAAATAACCCACCGAGCCGGTCACGCGCTCGTATAGGAGGACGCCCAGGCCGGAGACGTCCTCCTTCGCGTCGGCGGGCGCACCGCGGAGCTGCTCGATCGGCATGTAGAGCGCGGTGCCGACGGTCGCGCCGGTCTTCGTCAGCCGGTCGCCCACGAGGTCGCGGGCGCAGCCGAAGTCGGAGAGCCGGGGCTCTCCCCGGTCGTCGAAGAGGACGTTCTCGGGCTTCACGTCGCGGTGGATGACGCCCGCCTGATGACAGCGAGCGATCGTGCGCGCGACCTTCGCGACGATCGCGGCGGCCTCGGGCCACGGCAGCGTCCGGCGCTGCTCGAGGCGCGCCGCGAGGGAGCCCCCGTCGCAGAAGTCCATCGCGTACCAGAGCGTCGTCCCGTGGAGCCCGGTCTCGTGGACGGCGACCACGTCGCCGCCGACCCGCGCGAGGAGCTCGGCCTCCCGCTTGAAGCGGGCGACGAGCGCCGTGCTCTCGCCCGCCTCGCCGATGAGCTTGAGCGCGCGGACGATCCCCGTCACCGGATGCCGGACCTTGAGGACGCGGCCCATGGCGCCGCGGCCGATCTCGCCCACGACCTCGTACGGTCCGATCCGGTTCTGCATGGCGCAGGCCTAGGGCGTCGTGTCCGTGAGCTCGAGGTCGGTCGTGAGGTCGTAGTCGGGGGCGGCGACCTCGTCGTGCTGCTTCGACGAGAGCATGCCGCGCGCCCCGAACGTCGCCGAGCCGTGGAGCGAGCGCCGGCGGCCGCCCGTTTCGACGAGGCCGCTCCACGAGACGGTGAAGGCGCCGCCCGAAGGGGCCACCGTCGCCGGCGCCGAGAGCGCCGGCCGGATCTGTCCCGTCGGGCCGGTCGACGTCTCCGGGAGCTCGATGTACCAGGGCGTCCCCGGGACCTCGCCGCCCGCGGGGAGGACGTGGAGGAGCGGGTCGAGGCACTCCTGGAGCGCCCTCTCGCTCGCGAGGTCGAGGACGAGGTAGCGGAGCCGGCTCGGGCCCGCCGCGTCGTTCACGCGGCGCTGGATCGCCGCGACTCCGGAGAACGACGTGACGGCGCCCGTGTCCGGATGGAGGTCGAACGAGAAGCTCGCCCCGATCGCGGCGCCGAGAGGGGCCTCCATGTCCGAGAGACGCGACGAGTCGAAGTCGAGCGTCCCCTCGAGGGCGTTGCGACCCGCGCGCGCGGGCGGCATGGTTCGCTTGATCGCGAGCCGTTCGATCGTCGAGCGGACGGAGGCCCGGCCCGGCTCGGCCCGCTCCACGACCCACGCGAGCTCGAGCTCGACCTCGCTGTCGATGACGCCGCTCGAGCTCTTCACGAAGCGGCGATGGGCGTAACGGATGCTCCGCCGATCGCCCGCGGCGAGACGCCACCGGAGCGGCTCGCGGCGCGCGGCGCGCGGAGGCGCGGGCGGCGTCGCCGCGGTCGCGACGACCGCGACGGAGCGCGCGGGCTCGAGGGGGCGGCGGGAGCGCCACGCCGCCGCGGAGGCGGCGAAGATGACGGACACCACGAGCATTGTCAGGAGGATAGCGCGCGACCGGAGCGGGCGCTCCTCGCCCTCGCGCGCGAGGAGCGCGTCGAGGTCCGCGGCCAGGGCCTCGGCAGTCGGACGTGCGGCCGGGTCCCTCGCGAGGGCGCGCTCGAGCACCGCGTCGAGGGACGCCGGGTTCGCCGCGTCGAGCGAGTGGAGGCGCGTCCAGCCGCCCGCCTGGACGAGGCGCGAGAGCTCGACCCAGGACGGCGCGTCGTGAGGCACCGCCGCCGCGACGAGCTCGTAGAGGAGGACTCCGAGCGCCCAGACGTCGGAGGGCGCCTCGGCCCGGCGGCCGGCGAGCTGCTCGGGCGCCATGTAGAGCGCGGTGCCGACGACCGCGCCCGTCTTCGTGAGGTTGGCCGCCGAGAGGTCCCGGGCGCATCCGAAGTCGGCGAGCCGCGGCTCGCCCCGGTCGTCGAGGAGGACGTTCTCGGGCTTGATGTCCCTGTGGATGACGGAGGCGGCGTGGCAGCGGGCGATCGACCGCGCGAGCTTCGCGATGGTCGCCGCGGCCTCGCGCCAGGAGAGCTGGCCTCGTGCATCGAGCGCGCCGCGGAGCGAGCCCCCGGCGCAGAAGTCCATCGCGTACCAGAGCATCCCGTTGTGGGTCCCCGTCTCGTGGACGGGCACGACGCCGTCGCCGCCGACGCGCGCGAGGAGCTGCGCCTCGCGCTCGAAGCGAGCGATCGCCGCGGGCGTCGCTCTCTCATCGAGGATGACCTTCACGGCGCGGATCGCGCCCGTCGTGACGTGGCGCGCCTTGACGATCCGGCCCATCGCGCCGCGCCCGATCTCGCCCACGACCTCGTAGGGGCCGATCGAGGGCACGGGTCGTCAGCGACTCGCGTCGACGAGCTCGTAGTCGAGCTCGAAGCTCCCCATGCCTCCCCGCTGGTCGGGCATCTCGATCTTCTCGTGCTGGCGCGACCTCCTGAGGCCACGCGGCCCGAACTCGGCGGAGCCCGAGAGCGCTCGCTTCCTGGGGCCGTCCTGCGCCTCGCCCGTCCACCGGAGCTCGATCGTCTTCTTGTCCGCCTGCTCGACGACCTCGACGGGCGCCTCGGCCTGGAGCGGAGCCCCCTGATCCCGGATGTCCTTCACGATCGTCCGGGTGATCGACCACCGCCAGCCGACGGTCTCCCCGCCATCGGGCAGGAGGTGGAAGAGCGTGTCGAGGAACTCCCGCAGGGTCTGGTCCGTGCGGAACTCGGGGAACCCGAACATCGTCTCGGTCCGCCGGTCGCGCTCGCCGCCGCGGAAGCCGCGCTCCTCGCGTGCGCCCGTCGCATCGCGTCCGGCCTCGAGCACGGCATCGTAGATCGGTGTCGCGCCCGTCGTCGGTCCGATCGTGCCGGTCGCCGGGTCGAAGACGAAGGAGAATTTCTTGCCGATCGCTCGCTGGAAGGGCTGCCGCTGGTCGGTCTTTCGCGTCGAGTCGTAGTCGAGGCCCGGGGTGCCGCCCATCCCTCGTCCCGTCGTGGCCGCGGTCATGGACACGGCGAGGCGGGTGATCGTGCACTCGAGCTCGGCGCGCGGGTCGGCGCTCACGACGCGGTACGTGAAGTCGAGCGTGCGGCGGTACTCGACCATGCCTCGCATGGACCACCGGTTCACGGTCGTCATGGTCCCGACCTCGCCCACCTCGATCTTCCACGCGAGCGGAGCGCGCGTCGCCGGCTTCGGCGAGACGGGCTTCGACGACGGCGCGGGTGGGGGAGCGGGGGGCGTCGCCGTCGCCGTCGGCACGGGCGCGACCGCGCTGCGGTCGGGCTCCGGCCCCCGCGGCTGCGGCTGCATGCGGAGCGCGAGCATCGCGCCGAGCAAGGCGCCGAACATGACGAGGACGAACATGAACAGGCCGAGGAGCACGATCTTGAGGGTCGAGAGCCCGCCCGCGACGGCGGCCGGGGCCGGCGCCGGAGGCGCCGGCTTCTTCGACTCGAGGAACCTCGCGAGCGCGGCCTCGAAGTCGCGCGCGCTCGGCCGGTCGGCGGGCTCCTTCGCGAGCGACCGGACGACGAGCGCGTCGAGCTCGGAGGGCACCTCCTTCCGGTGCGTCCGCGGCGGGACCACCGGGTCGCGCGCGACCTTCGTCATGACCTCGACGAGGCTCGACCCCTCGAAGGGGCTCGAGCCCGTGAGCATGTAGTAGAAGACGCCGCCCACGCCGTAGACGTCGGTCCACGGGCCGATCCGCTCGCGCTCGAGGAGCGCTTGCTCGGGGGCCATGAAGTTGGGCGTGCCGATGATCTCCCCCGTGCGGGTCATGCGATCGGCGCGCGCCGTGAGCGCCAGGCCGAAGTCGACGAGCTTCGGCGTCCCGCGCTCGTCGAAGAGCACGTTCCCGGGCTTCAGGTCGCGGTGGAGGACGCCCTTGTCGTGGAGGAACACGAGGCCCTCCGCGATCTCGTGGGCGACCCGCGCCGCTTCCTCGACGGGGAGCGGACCCTTGCGGATCCGCGAGACGAGGTCGCCTCCCTTCACGAGCTCCATCGCGAGGAAGACGCGGCCGAACGCCGTCCCGTGCGAGTGGATCCTCACGACGTTCTTGTGGTCGCCGGCGGTCCTGAGCGCGTCGGCCTCTCGCCTCAAGCGCTCGACGAGCTCCGGGTCGGACTCG
>CAZYLP010000179.1:0-12169 GCA_964648345.1 uncultured Planctomycetota bacterium | reverse complement strand
GCGCCGAGCGAGTAGATGTCGGCCCGGCCGTCGACCCGGGGCCCGTCGAGCTGCTCGGGCGCCATGTACGGGCGCGTCCCGACCACCGTCCCGGTCTCGGTCATCGAGCGGCCGGCGAGGTCCCGTACCAGGCCGAAGTCCGCGAGGCGCGGTCCGCCGCGGTCGTCGAAGAGGATGTTGTCGGGCTTCACGTCGCGGTGGACGAGGCCCGCTCCGTGGCACCGCTCGAGCGTGCGCGCGACCTCGGCGACGAGCGCCGCGGCCGTCCGCCAGTCGAGGCTCCCTTCGCGCGCGAGCCGGTCGCCGAGCGAGCCGCCGGGCATGTGGGCCATCGCGAAGTAGAGCCGGCCGTCCACCGTGCCGACCTCGTGGACCGGGACGACCCCCGCCGAGGCGGCGCGCGCGAGCGTCTCGGCCTCGCGCCGGAAGCGCGCGGCGTCCGTCGGGTCCATCCCGGCCTCGAGCACCTTGAGCGCGCGGACGGCGCCCGTCGGTACGTGGCGCGCGCGGTAGACGACGCCCATACCCCCGCGGCCCAGCTCGGACTCGACGGTGTAGTCGCCGAACTTCACGCGCCCAGCATCGATTAGGATGCCGTCGATGGTCAAGGAAGCTCCGCCCCGCGCCCGCGACGGCTCGGACATCGTGAGCGTCGTCGTCGGCACCGCCGGCCACATCGACCACGGCAAGTCCACCCTCGTGAAGACGCTCACGGGGATCGACCCGGACCGCTTGAAGGAGGAGCAGGAGCGCGGCCTCACGATCGACATCGGCTTCGCGCGCTTCGACCTCCCGGACGGGCGCACGGTCGGCGTCGTGGACGTGCCCGGCCACGAGCGCTTCGTGAAGAACATGGTCGCGGGCGCGACCGGGGTGGACGTGGTCGTCCTCGTCGTCGCGGCCGACGACGGCATCATGCCGCAGACGCGCGAGCACCTCGACATCCTGACGCTCCTCGGGATCGAGCACGGGCTCGTCGCGGTCACGAAGATCGACATGGTGGATCCGGACCTCCTCGAGGTCGTGCTCCTCGAGCTCCAGGAGCTCCTCCGCGGGACGTTCCTCGAGAAGGCGCCCGTCTGCCCGCTCTCCTCCGTGACGAAGAAGGGCTTCCCCGAGTTCAAGGAGGCTCTCGCGACGGTCGTGACCGGGGTCCGCCCGCGCGACGCGTCGGGCGCCTTCAGGATGCCGATCCAGCGCGTCTTCTCCTCGAAGGGCCACGGGACGATCGTCACGGGGATCCCCGTCTCGGGGACCATCAACGTGGGCGACGTGGTCGAGATCCTGCCCCTCGGCGCGACGAGCAAGGTGCGCGGCATCCAGGCGTATCAGCGGGACGTCGATCGCTCGCGGGCCGGGCACAGCTCCGCGCTCAACGTCGCGGAGATCGACTACAAGCTCATCCAGCGCGGCATGGCGGCGTGCGCGCCCGGCGTCTACACCGCCGAGCACTTCCTCGAGGCGCGCCTCCAGCTCCTCCCGCGGCGGCGCAAGCCCCTCCGCGACCGGACGACGCTCCGCGTCCACCTGGGCACGGCGGAGGTGCTCGGCGAGTGCGTCCTCCTCGAGAAGAAGGAGCTCCTCCCCGGCGAGACGGGCCTCTGCCAGCTCCGCCTCGTCGAGGACGTCGTGATCGCCCCGGGCGACAAGTTCATCGCGCGCCTCCACTCGCCGCTCGAGACCGTGGGCGGCGGCGTGATCCTCGGGGCGTCGAAGCACCGCCTCAAGGCCGGGAAGGCGTTCGTGATCGAGCGTCTCGCCGAGAAGGAGGCCGCGCTCGAGGATCCGGACGAGGGGCTCCTCGTCCTCGTGGACGAGCAGGAGAAGCCCGTCCGCGCGGAGGTGCTCGCGAAGAGCGCGCAGCGCCCGAAGGCCGAGCTCGACGCGGCCCTCGCTCGCCTGAAGGAGTCGGGGCGGATCCTCGACGTCTCGGGCGGCAAGGGGCAGCCCGCGTGGGTGACCCTCCTCCGCTGGGAGCAGGCGCGCGCGAAGGTGCAGGCCGTCCTCCGCGATCAGCACCACCGGAAGAAGCTCCGCCTGAACGTCGCGCGCCTCGAGCTCAAGCAGCTCGCCGGTCTCGAGGACTCGCTCCTCGACGCCGTCCTCCGCTCTCTCGAGGAGGAGAAGCGCGTCATCACGACGGGCCGGACGGGCGTCCGTCTCGCGGAGCACGAGGTGAGGCTCCAGGGCGACGACGCGGCGTTCGCGCAGGACGTCGTCGGCATCTACGAGGAGCGGGGCTTCCTCACGCCGACCAAGGACGAGCTCTTCGAGGAGCTCCTCCCGAAGAACGCGAAGCGCGCCGAGGAGGTGTGGTCGTACCTCGTCGAGCACGGCGACCTCGTCCAGGTGAGCGCCGACATACTCTTCGCGCGCTCGAAGTACGAGGAGGCGCAGAAGCGGCTCATCGAGTCGATCTCGCGCACGGGCTTCCTCCTCTCGAGCGCCTTCAAGGACGAGCTCGGCACGAGCCGGAAGTACGCGATCCCTCTCCTCGAGCATTTCGACGCCGTCGGTCTCACCGTCCGCGAGGGTGATGGCCGAGTGCTGAGGAATCCGTGATCGGTCTCTCTCGCCCGCTCGTTCTCGTTCTCGTTCTCGTTCTCGTTCTCGGTCCCGCCTACGCACAAGACGCATGGCCGAAAGCCGCCGAACAGCGCTACCAGGAAGCGACCGCCCTCTCCCAGAAGGGCGAGTACGCGAAGGCGGCCGCCGCCTACCGCGCCGTCGCGGACTGGCCCGAGGGCGGCGCCTTCAAGGAGCGCGCGCAGGCCCTCTTCTGCTCCGGTCTCCAGCTCGAGTCGGCGAAGGAGTACGAGAAGGCGCTCGCGACGTTCCGCGAGGTCGTCGCGCGCTTCCCGCAGGACCGCTTCGCGCGGACGGCCCAGGAGTACGTGGACCGCCTCGACCCGCCGGGCGCGCACGGCATCGAGTTCAGGCGCCGCTTCAACGAGGTGCCCTGGGACGCTCTCCTCGCGAAGGACGACGGCCACGGTCACGGCGGCCACCCCGAGGATCATCGCGCCGAGGTCGCGAAGGCGCTCTCTCTCCTCGAGGCGCTCCTCAAGGAGCACCGCGAGCACCCGCAGGCCTGCGACGTGGCGCTCGCGATCGGCGACGCGCGCACGCGCCTCGGCGACCTCGAGGGCGCGCGCGACGCGCTCGTCGAGTCCGTCTCCCTCGCGAAGCGCGAGGCCGCGAAGTCCGGCGCGACCGACCCCGCGAAGGCGGGGAACGTCGTCAACGCCGAGCTGCGCCTCGCCGAGGCGAAGCGCGCGATCGTCCGCCGCTGGCTGGACCGGATGGCGAAGGTGGTCCTCGTCCTCGCGCTCGGGGTCTTCGTCTCGGTGCGGCCGTGGCGCGTGTCGCCGAAGCCCGTCCTCAAGCTCGCGCGCGCGCTCGTCGGGGTGGACCTCGGGCTCGCCTTCGCGGCGGTCGTCCTCGCCGAGTACGTGCGGCGGTACATCGACGACCACTCGCCGCTCGACGACTCCGCGGCCGCGCTCCTCGTGCTGCTCCCCGGCCTCACGGGGATCGTCGTCGCCCTCGGGATCGCGAACGCCGTCCGGACACGGCGCGGCAGCATCCTCGCCGGCCTCAGCGGAACCGCCTCGGGAGCGGCGGTGGCGGTCATGCTCGTGTACGCTTACGGGCTGTTCCCCTT
The DNA here is from genome assembly GCA_964648345.1 of uncultured Planctomycetota bacterium. Lineage (GTDB taxonomy): Bacteria > Planctomycetota > J058 > J058 > JACQDU01 > CAZYLP01. The sequence continues at coordinate 8,505 of CAZYLP010000179.1, read as the reverse complement.
CCTGGACTCGGAGCTATGAGGGCAGCGATGGACGACGGCGCGCAGACACTGGACGTGACGAAGCTCCGCGCGCTCGTGCCCACCCTGGGCTCCGCGGGCCTCGAGGTCGCGCCGGCCGTCGAGCGCCCGCTCAAGGGCAAGGTCCTGAAGCTCAAGCTCGGGTTCAACCCGAACTCGTCGAGCGTCGGCACGACGGTCGTCGTCCTCCTCTGGAGTCTCGCGAGCTCGGGCGCCGTCCTCGCGCTCGCCGCCGCCGTCCTCGCGGCGCGGATCCGCGGCGAGGAAGCGCCCGATCGGACGAGCGGCAGCGAGGCGCGGTGATGACGCCGGACCCGAAGTCCGCTCGCTGGCGCCACGAGCGCTTCGGCGCGATCGTCGCGCTCGACCAGCCGCCGATCCTCGCGCACGTGGACCAGGAGCTCGCGGGCGAGCTCGGGATCCCGCCCTCGCCGCTCTGGAAGGAGCCGGCGCGCGAGGCGCTCACCGCGCCGGTCGAGGCGCACTTGACCGTCACGAAGCGCTGCAACCTCGCGTGCACTCACTGCTACCAGGAGAGCGCGCCGAGCGAGGGCGCGACGGACCTCGCCTTCGAGGAGTGGCTCGGCCGCCTCGACGCCCTGGCGAAGGCGCGCGTCTTCCACGTCGCGATCGGCGGCGGCGAGGCGCTCACGCGCCCCGACCTCCTCGCGATCGCCGAGGCGGCGCGCGCCCGCGGGATCACGCCGAACCTGACGACGAACGGCGCGCTCGTGACCGAAGCCTTCGCGGCGCGCGCGGCCGTGCTGTTCGGTCAGATCAACGTCTCGATCGACGTCATGCCGCCGCTCCGGCTCTTCGGCGAGGACAAGGCGACGACGGGCATGCGCGCGGCGCAGCTCCTCATCGCCGCGGGCGCGCGTGTCGGGGCGAACATAGTCGTCGCGCGGCAGAACTTCGACGCGCTCGACGCGGTCGTCGCGTGGGCCAAGAAGGCGGGCCTCGTCGAGGTCGAGCTCCTCCGCCTGAAGCCGACCGGCCGGGCCCGCGACCGCTACTTCGAGGAGCGCATGACCGAGGAGCAGAGGAAGCGCCTCTTCCCGCTCGCGCTCGACCTCGCCGCGAAGCACCAGCTCCCGGTCAAGCTCGACTGCTCGGCGGCGCCCTTCGTCGCGTGCCACGACCCGGACCCGGAGCGCCTCGAGCGCTTCGAGGTCGCGGGCTGCATCGGCGGCCTCTCGCTCATGGGGGTGGACGAGCGGGGCCGGACGTCCGCGTGCTCGTTCTACCCGGGGCGCGGCGACGACCTCCTCGACCTCGAGCGGGGCTGGGAGAGCTCGCGGGCGTACGCGCCCTTCCGCGACTACCCCTCCGTGGCCGCGGAGCCGTGCCGGTCGTGCCCTTACCTCACGCTCTGCCGCGGCGGATGCCGCGCCGTCGCGCTGTTCCTCACCGGGCGAGAAGATGCTCCCGATCCCGAATGCCCGCGCGTCGCGGCTCATGCAGCCGCACGTGGAGACCGTCCTTCGGCCTGAGGGTCATGAGCGGCTCGGGCACGACGCGCTGACCGGGGAGCAGGTCGAGCCGGAAGCGCTGGAGCACGGTCGCGAGGATGAGCTGCGCCTCCATGAGCGCGAAGGTGTTGCCGATGCACTGGCGCGCGCCGCCGCCGAACGGGAAGTAGGCGAAGCGCGGCCGCCGGCTCTCATCGTGTTGCTCGAGGAAGCGCTCGGGGTCGAACCCTTCGGGGTTCTCCCAGATCCCGGGGTGGCGGTGCGTGATCCACGGGCACGCGAAGACGAACGTGCCCGCGGGGATCCGGTAGCCGCCGATCTCGTCGTCGTCCACGACCGAGCGCGCGAGGGTCCAGACCGGCGGGAAGAGCCGCATGGACTCCTCGATGACCGCGCGGACGTAGCGGAGGCGGAGCGTGTCCTCGAAGGTCGCATCGCGGTCGCCGAGGACCTCGAGCACCTCGGCGCGCGCGCGCCGCTCGACGGCCGGGTCCTTCGAGAGGAGGTAGGTCGTCCACGTGAGCGCGTTCGCGGTCGTCTCGTGTCCCGCGAGGACCATGGTCATGACCTGGTCGCGGAGGAGGCGATCGCTCATGCCGCCGGTCCCCCCTTCGTGGTCCGTCGCGGCCATGAGGAGCCCGAGGAGGTCCTGGTGCCGGCCCGGGTCCTTCCGCCGCTCGGCGATCGTGGCGTCCACGATCCGGTCGAGGTTCGCGATCGCCTTCTTGAGCGCGCGGTTCCGGCAGGTCGGGACCTCGGTGCCGATGAAGTAGTCGAGGATGCTGACCGAGCGCGCGGAGAGCTCGTTGAGGACGAACGTGAGCGAGGAGCCGATCTCGGAGGCCGAGTCCGAGAGGTCCGTGCCCATGAGCGCGCGCCCGACGACGGTGAGCGTGAGCTTCGAGAAGGCCTCGCCCGCGTCGAGGCTCGAGCCCGCCTCCCAGCCCGCGAGCGCGTCGCGCGTCGCCTGGACCATGAGCGGCGCGAAGGCGGCGATCCGATCCTTGTGGAAGGCGGGCTGGGAGAGGCGGCGCTGCCGCTTCCACGTGTCGCCCTCGGCCGTCACGAGCCCCTCGCCGAGCACCGTGCGGAGGAGGTCCTGGCCGCGGGTCTCCTTCCGGTAGTTCGGGTAGTTGTCGACGAGGATGCGCTTCACGCCCTCCGGGTGCGCGACGAGGTGGAACGTCCGGCCGCCGAGGTTGAAGCCGACGACGTCGCCCTTCTCGGCGTGGGCGCGCTCGAGGAAGCCGAGGCGGTCCTTCGCGAAGGCGCGGAGCGAGCCGAGGACGGGCTCACCCTTGATCCAGGGAGCAGGCTTCATGGAGCACCCTTTCCTTTCCGGGCGGACCTGGACGTCTGGGGGCGGGAGCGGGCGGGCGGCGCCTCGAGGAACTCGAGGAGCCGCTCGACGACGGCGCGCACCTGCGCGCGCTTGCGGCGGCGGAAGAGCTGCTGGAGCTCGAGGCCCCAGATCGTGGCCTGGATGAGATCGACCGTCTCGTCGTCGCCGTGCGGGCCGAGGAGCGCGGCGACGAGGGGCCGCCCCTGATCGACGATCTCGACGAGGACGTCGTGGACGTCCGCGTCGCGCTCGGACTCGATCGTGAGCCCGAGCATCGCGCGGCTGCGCTGGTCGTCCATGATCGTCTCGGTGAGCACCTCGGCCGCGGCCGTCCGCGCGTCGTCCGGCTGGACCCGCGCGAGCACCTGGAGGAAGCCGCGGTGGATCTCCTGCTGGAGCTCGCGCGCGACCGCGGCCACGAGGTCGGCCTTCTTCGGGAAGTAGTAGGTGAGGTGCCCCTGCGGCAGCCCGGCCCGCTTGGCGACCTGCGGCTGGGAGAGGCCCTTCGAGCCTTCCTCTTTCAGGAGGGAGAGCGCGGCGGAGACGATGTCGGCTTTCCGGTCGGCCATGAGTGTTTGTAGGTATACAAACAAACGCGGACTTCGTCAAGTCTGACGTGGATGAGCGATCGGATCGCTCATCCACGCCTGGTTTCGGGGACGCTGCTAGTCGCTTCGGGAAGGCGGGTAAGCACCGGGCACGAGCGTGTCGTCTCCCGTGACCGCTCTCAGCTCGAGCTCGAGCCGTCGCGCCTCGAAGCGCTCTCGCTCGAGGTCGAGGTGAGCCTGGCGGCGGGTGTTCTCCGCGTCCACCGCCTCGTGGTTCGTGGCGATCCCGGCCTAGTACTCGGCGTCGAGGAGCTTGACGTTCTCCTCCGCCGACCGGACCCGGGTCTCGAGCGCCGGGATCTGGTCGAGGCTCGCGAGGAGCGCCTGGTAGGCGGCGGCGATCTCCGACTCGGCGCGGCGGCGGGCGTCCGAGTAGGTGCGCTCGGCCTCGCGCGCGCGCGACTCGGCGACGCGCATCGCGGCGAGCGAGCGGCCGCTCTCGAAGAACGGCCAGTTGAGGCCGAGCGTCACGTCCCAGCGCACGCGCTCGAACAGACCCTCGCGGTAGGCGAAGCCCTGGGCGCCGGCGTCGGCCGTCGGGAGGAAGCTCGCGCGCGCGACCCAGATCTCGTGGCGGGCGCGCTCGACGTCGTGGGCGAGGGCGATCACGTCGGGCCGGTCGCCCGCGCGCTCGACGAACTTCTCGAGCGCGTCCGGCCGCCGCGGCGTCGCGTCGCTCCCGTCGAGCTCGGCCGTGGGGAGCCCCGTGAAGTAGGCGAGCTCGGCCCGGCCCGCCTCGAGGAAGCGGCGGGCCCGCGCGAGCTCGGCCTCGGTGCGGGCGCGGTCCGTCTCGATGAAGAGCCGCTCCGTCTTGCGGGCGAGGCCGGACGCCTCGCGCGCCTTGACCTCCTTGAGGCGCGTGTCCTCGAGCTCGAGCGAGCGCGCGAGCGTGGCGACGCTCCGCTCGAGGCCGGTGACGGCGTAGAACGCGCGCCCGCACGCCAGCGCGACGTCGAGCCGCGCGCCACGGAGGCGCGTCGCCTGCGCCGCGGTCGCGTCGCCCGCGGCGGCGACGGCGAACCAGTCGCCGAAGCCCCGGAAGAGCGGCTGCGAGAGGACGAACTTGTGCGTGCGGTTCTCGTTCGGGAACAGCGAGTTCGCGGCCTTGGCCTCCTGCCGGAAGTACTGGAAGTTGTAGGACGCGCGCGGGAGGAGGTTCGTGACCGCGGAGACCTCGCCGAGGTCGGCCTGGTGGACGCGCTCGGCCTGCGCGCGGAGCCGCTCGCTGCGGAGGATCGCGAGCCTCTGGCAGTCGAGGACCCCGAGGAGCGGCTTCTTCTGGAGGGCGAGCTCCTCCTCGGTCGGGGGAGTGGGCGCGGCCGGAGCCGGCACGGCCTCGTGGGGGCCGGGCTCGGCCACCATGTCGCGCCAGCGCCTGCGCGCCGCGGACTCGCCGCCGAGCGCGCAGCCCTGGAGAAGGAGTGCCGCGAGGAGGAGCGGCGCGCGGAGCCGGATCCTCATCGCTTCGACTCCGGTTCCGGGGCCAGTCCGTCGAGGAGCGCTCGCACGACCGCGGCCACCTCTCGCGTCGGAGGAGGACGCTTCGCCTTGAGGACGCGCTCGATGATCCAGGTGCGCGTCGCGCCGTAGAAGACGAGGGCGCGCGTCGCCGCGTCGAGCGCGCCGGGGAGCTCGCGGAAGATCTCCTCGATGCGCGCGAGCTGCTCCGTGACCGCGCGCGCGATCGCCACGGCGTCGTGGGGCACGGTGATCGCCCCGCCCGGGATCGCGCTCACGTAGAGGAGGAAGAAGTCCCGGTGCGCGCCCAGGTACTTCACGCGCGCGAGGACGGACGCCTCGAGCTTGGCGCGCGGCGTGGGCGCGCGCTCGGTCGCGGCCGCGATCACGCGCGTCAGCGCCGCCGGGTGCCGGGCGAGGAGGGCCTGGAGCATGGCCTCCTTCGAGCCGAACAGGTTGTAGAGCGTCGCGATGGCGAACCCCGCCTCGGCCGCGACCTCGACCATGGTCGCCGCGGTATAGCCCTTGCGGGCGAAGAGTCGCTCCGCCGTCGCGAGGATCTCGTCCTCGTGCCGGGCGCGGTCGCGGAGCCGCGAAGGAGCCGCGCGCCGGCGCGATTTGGATGTCCGTTCCATGGAGTGGTAGAATCTCGTGCGCACAACTATAACGCCGTTCTAGTGGAGGTGCCATGAGGTTCCGGTCCGGGTCGGCGAGAGCGCGCGGCGCTCTCCTCGCGGCGCTCGTCGCCCTCGCGGCCGGATGTCCCGGTTCCGGTCCGGCCTCGCCGCCCGCGTCGCCGGGCGCGCGCGCGGCCGTGCCCGTCGCCGTCGAGCCGGTCGAGCGGCGCATCGTCCAGCGCGAGGTCACGGTCTACGGGACGCTCTACGGCGACGAGGAGGCGACGATCTCGAACAAGGTCCCCGGCCGGATCCGCCGGATCGCGGCCGACGTGGGCGACGTCGTCTCCGCGGGCGCGGTCCTGTGCGAGCTCGAGGTCGAGGACTTCGAGCTCGCGGCCAACGTCGCGCGCCGCCAGCTCGAGGCCGTCCTCGCCCGGCTCGGCGTGGACAGGATCCCGGACGCGAGCTTCGAGCCCGACAAGGTCGCGACCGTCGAGCGAGCCCGCGCGCACCTCGAGAACGCCAAGGGCAAGCTCGCCCGCCTCGACGCGCTCGAGAAGAAGGGCCAGGGCTTCGTCGCCGAGCAGACGCTCAAGGACGCCGAGACCGAGGTCACCATGGCGACCGCCAGCCTCGACGCCGAGCGGCTCTCGGTGCGCGCCCACGTCGCCGAGGCTCACCAGCGCCAGGCCGAGCTCGCCCTCGCCGAGCGCCGGCAGCAGGACGCGACGATCCGCGCTCCGGGCGGCGAGCGGCAGTGGGCGATCGCCGAGCGGCTCGTCTCGCGGAGCGAGTACCTCCGCGAGGGGACGAACGTCTTCAAGGTCGTCGCCTCGGACCCGCTCAAGCTCCGCACGGCCGTGCCCGAACGCTTCGTGCGCGAGCTCTCGGTCGGGCTCGAGGCGCAGGTGAAGGTCGAGGCCTACGCCGACCGCACGTTCGCGGGCCGCGTCTCGCGGCTCAACCCGTCGATCGACATCGCGAGCCGCACCTTCGGCCTCGAGATCCTCATCGCCAACGAGGCGGGTCTCCTGAAGCCTCACATGTCGGCGCGCGGCGCCGTCCTCACGCGCAAGGACGAGGCCCTGCTGGTCCCGATCGAGGCCGTCGTGAGCTTCGCCGGCGTGACGAAGGTCTTCGCGCTCGAGGGCGGCAAGGCGCGCGAGCGGATCGTCAAGGTGGGCCCCCGCTTCGGCGGCAAGCTCGAGGTCACGGGCGTCGAGGCGGAGGCGCGCGTCCTCATCCGCGGCCAGACCGTCGTCGCGGACGGGACCGCGGTCGTCGTCTCGGGGAGCAGCCAGACGAGCGGCAGCGAGGCGCGGTGATCGATGAGCTTCTCCGAGACCTTCATCAAGCGGCCGGTCTTCACGACCATGCTCATCCTCGCGCCGATCGTCCTCGGCTGCGTGAGCTACGCGCGGATCGGCGTGGACCTCTTCCCGAACGTGGACCTCCCCATCGTCACGGTCACGACCACGCTCCCCGGCTCGAGCGTCGAGGAGATGGAGACCGGCGTCACCAAGCCCCTCGAGGAGGTCATCAACACCGTCTCCGGGATCGACGAGCTCAAGTCGGTCACCAAGGAGGGCATCTCCTCGATCGTCGTCCAGTTCCTCCTCGAGAAGAACCGCGACGTCGCCGCGCAGGAGGTCCGCGACAAGGTCTCGACGATCCTCGCCCAGCTCCCCGCCGGGACGCAGACGCCCGTCATCGACAAGTTCGACCTCGACGCGAGCCCCGTCCTCACCGTCGCGGTGTCCGGGCGCCGCTCGCTGCGCGAGGTCTCCGAGCTCGCCGACAAGCGGATCCGCGAGAGCCTCCAGAGCCTGAACGGCGTCGGCCAGGTCACGATCGCGGGCGCCCGCCTCCGCGCGATCAACATCTACGTGGACGCGGGCAAGCTCGAGAGCCGCGGCCTGTCGATCGACCAGGTGCGCGCGGCGATCAAGGCGCAGAACCTGGAAGAGCCCGGCGGTCGCGTCGATCAGAGCTCGCGCGAGCTCGTCCTCCGCACGGTGGGTCGCGTCAAGGAGAGCCGTCAGTTCGACGACATCATCCTCGCGTGGCGCGACGGGCAGCCGATCCGCGTCCGCGACGTCGGCCACGCCGACGACACCGAGCAGGAGCCGCGCACGCTCGCGCGCCTCGACGGCGCGAACTCGGTCACGCTCATCGTCCAGAAGCAGTCGGGCACGAACACGCTCGACGTCATCCGGATCGTCAAGGCGCGCCTCGACGAGGTGCGGAAGACGCTCCCCCAGGACATCGAGCTCCAGATCATCCGCGACCAGTCCGTCTTCGTGGAGGGCTCGATCCACGAGGTGAAGAAGCACCTCGTCCTCGGCGCGCTCCTCGTCGCGGCGACGATCCTCCTGTTCCTCCGCGACTGGCGCACGACCGTGCTCGCGGGCATCGCGATCCCCGTCTGCATCGTGAGCACCTTCACGCTCATGTACGCGATGGGCTTCACGCTCAACAACATCACGATGCTCGGCCTCGTCCTCGCGGTCGGGATCGTGATCGACGACGCGATCGTCGTCCACGAGAACATCTTCCGCTGGATGGAGGAGAAGGGCCTCCCCGCCCCCGAGGTCGCCAAGCAGGCGACCTCCGAGATCGCCCTCGCGGTCATGGCGACGACGTTCTCGCTCGTCGTCATCTTCCTCCCGATCGCCTTCATGTCGGGGCGGGTCGGGCGCTTCTTCAACAGCTTCGGGACCACGATCGCCTTCGCGATCCTCATCTCGCTCGGCGTCGGCTTCACCATGACGCCCATGCTCTGCGCCTACTTCCTGAAGCTCTCGAAGCACGCGGGCGGGCCGCACCGCGCGGGCTTCTACGAGCGGTTCGTCGAGCGCCCGTACCTCCTCGCCCTCCGCCTGGCGCTCCGCTTCCGGCCCGCGGTCGTCGTCGCCGCGATCGCCTGCTTCGCGTCGATCCCGTACCTCTTCGGGAAGATCGGCAAGGACTTCATCCCGAAGGACGAC
>CAZYLP010000178.1:0-12170 GCA_964648345.1 uncultured Planctomycetota bacterium | reverse complement strand
CCGCCAGCAGACGCGCCGCCTGCCGACGCGCCTCCTGCCGACGCGCCGCCAGCCGACGCCTCCGCGGAGGCTCCGCCCGCGGACGCGCCCCCTGCCGACGCGCCTCCTGCCGACACCTCCGCCGAGGCTCCGCCCGCGGATGCGCCGCCCGCAGACGCGCCTCCCGCCGACGCATCCACGGAAGCTCCGCCCGCGGATGCGCCGCCGGCCGACGCGCCTCCCGCCGACGCCTCGGCGGATGCCGCGCCGCCGGCCGACGCGCCGCCGGCCGACGCGCCGCCGTCAGACGCACCTGCCGAGTCTCCGCCGGCGACGGACGCCTCCGAGACGCCGGCCTGAGCCCGGGTCGGCGCCCGCACGGCGCAGCCCGAGCCCGAGTCAGTGCCCGCGCGACGAGCGAGCCCGAGTCAGTGCCCGCGGACCTTCACGGAGAGCGCGACGAGCTCGCCCTGATCGACCGACTCGTCCGCGACGAGCCCGCACGTGTCGCCGTCCGTGTCCCTCCAGCAGAGGAAGCGGCAGCCGTCCTGCCGGACGTTCATGAGCCCCTCGGCGGTCGCGTTGAGGCGGAACCAGGGGTGAATCGGCGCCTTCATCTTCACGAAGGAGATCGGCCGGCCGGTCCGGTCCTTGTAGAGGATCATGCAGCCCTGCTTCGAGCAGGCGACCGGCTTCACGCCGAAACACTCGAGGCCGGTCGTGTCGCAGCACGCGGTCCCGCACTCGGGCACCGGCTCGCCCATGAGCCGGGCAGCCTCCGCGGCGGCGACGTGCGCGTCGGTCGTGACGACCGCCGGCGTCGCCGCGCGGTGGTCGTTCGCGAGCGCGCGGACGTTCGGACACCCGCGGAGACAGATCGGATCCACGCCGACGAATGCGACCACGAGGACGGCGGCCGCGGCGGCCACGGTCCGGAACCGGATGATCGCGCCGCGCGGGGCGGCCGGGACCGGAGCCCCGCCGGGATTCGCCGCCGCCAGGTTCGCGAACAGGCGGGCGCGGAGCTCGGCCGGACACTGGGCGCTGAGACCTTGCTTGAGCCGGCCCACGAGCCGCTGCTCGTCCCGGAAGCGCGCGTCGCACTGCTCGCACTTTCCGAGGTGGTCGAGGACGCCTCGATGGTCGTCGCGGTCGAGCTCGCCGTCGAGCCACGGGTGGAGGAGCGATCGGGCGCGCGTGCAGTCCACGGTCAGTTCTCCTCGGGTCCCGGGACGTCCTCGACCATCCGGATCCCGCGCCTCTCCGCGTACGCGCGGAGCGCCTCGCGGACACGGGCGCGGCCGCGGAAAAGCCGCGACATGATCGTGCCGATGGGCACGTCGAGGGTCGCGGCCATCTCCTTGTAGGAGAGCTCGCCCATGCTCGAGAGGAGGAGCGGGAGGCGGTACTCCTCGGGGAGCTCGTCGAGCGCGAGCTTGACGTCGTCGTCGACGAGAGCGGGGTAGACCCGGTCCCACTCTATGCCCTCGAAGACGGGCTCGCTCGACCCGGCGGGCACCTCGCCCTCGTCGATCATCGGCGCGGCGCGGGGGCTCCGCTTCTCGGAGCGCTTCGACGAGATGAAGGTGTTCGTGAGGATCTTGAACACCCACGCCTTGAAGTTCGTGCCCTTCTGGAACCGGTCGAAGCTCTTCCACGCTCTCATGACCGACTCCTGGAGCACGTCCTCCGCGTCGGCGCGACTGCGAGTCATGCGGAGGGCCGTGGCAAAAAGCGCGTCGAGGAGCGGCTCGATGAGCGTCTCGAACTCTCGCCGAGCCTCGACCAAGACGACCATCTCCCGTGGGGAACGTCCCGCCGTCCGATCTTATTCCAGGGGGCGGGTCCCCCGCGCCCCCTCAGGCGCGTTTCAGACACGAGTAGAGGAGGTCGGGGTCCTCGAAGACCCTCCAGCCGGTCTCCTCGTACCAGCGGACCGTCTCGGCGAGACCGTCTACGAGGCTGGGGTACAAGAACTTGTACCCCGTGGCGAGGAGCTTCTCGTTCGTCGCGCCGTGCCCGCAGGTGATGTAGTGGATCGAGGCGACCTCGAAGAGCGGCCGCGACCGCGTGACGACCGCCCACGCCTCGGCGAGGTACGCGGCGAGGTAGAGCGAGAAGCCCGGGATGCGGAGGTGCTTCCAGAAGCCCGCGAGCCCCTTCCGGGGGATCAGCTCGGCGACGCCGCGGAGGAGGACCTCGTTGAACGTGGGCGTCGAGTCGCACACGTTGAAGGCGAGCTTCGAGGGGTCGGTGCCCGCGTCGAGCGCGACGTCGCCCAGGTGGATCGCCGCGCGGCAGACGTCCTTCACGTGGACGTGGGACGAGATGATCCTCGTGAGCCCGGGGACGCAGAAGAGGAGACCCTTCTTGATGAGGCGGAGCGCGGTCGCGTCGCCGTAGTGGCTCCCCGGCCCGTAGATCGCGCCGGGTCTCAGGGAGACGACGCGGAGCTTGTCGGGCGTGGACCGCTCCGCGACCGCGACCTCCTGCGCCCACTTCGAGCGCGCGTACTTGTCGGCCGGCGCGGGCGCGTCCTGCTCGGAGCAGAGCCTGTTCCCGGACCGCTTCCCGTACACGGAGGCGCTCGAGACGTTCACGAGCTCCGGCACGCCCGCATCGAGGAGGGACCGCACGAGGCCCCGCGTCCCCTCGGCGTTCACGGCCATGAGGTCCTCCGCGCTCGCCCAGAAGTCGAAGAGCGCGGCGCAGTGGTAGACGCGCGACGCCCCTTCGAGGGCGGGACGGATCGACTTCTCGTCCCGGATGTCCGCCGCGACGAACTTCACGTCCGGCCAGTCGTCGAGGAAGCGCGGCCGGCGCCGCGAGGTCGCGACGACCGTCTCGCCGCGCGAGGCGAGCTCGACCGTGAGGTAGCTACCGAGGAAGCCGCTCGCACCGGTGACGACGACGGGCTTCTTCACGCGCGGGCGAGTCTATCACCGCCCGCGCGGCTCGCGGATCGAGGCCGGGACCTCGAGCCCGTGCCAGTCGTGGAGCTCCTTCGAGAAGCGCTGGACGAGCCGCTCGACCTCGCGGACCGCATCGCGCGCCGCGACGCTCGCCCGCTCGCGGCGCGCGCCGAGCCAGCGGCGCCCGAAGCTCTCCTCGTCGGCCTCGAGGGCGCGGAGCGGCTTCCAGACGTCCTCCTCGACGAAGAGACGCCACGCCTCGGCGTCGAGGCGCTCGCCGCGGAGGAAGCGCCGGTCCTTGGGGTCCTTCTGGCACGCCGCCGCGCACGCCCTCTCGACCGCGGAGCGGACCGCGCCCGTCCGGGCGGCGAGACCGCGGTAGTGCGCCTCGACCGCCGCCTCGTGCTCGGCGAGCCGCGCCTCGGACCCGACGACGGCGAACGCGCGCGCGGAGGCGAGGGGCTCCCTCGTCCAGCCGGCCTGGAGCGCGGCCGGCTGTCGCGCGAGCTCGAACACGAGCGACGCGAAGTAGCGGCCGAGCACCTCGCCCTCGAACGGGCCGAGCTCGACCGCGACCTTGCCGCCCTTCACGCGCGTCTTCGTCGTCGCGAGCGTCAGCTCGCGCGTCGTCGTCTCGCTGCTCACGTACCCGAAGACGACCGCGACCGAGAAGCCGTCCTTGAGGTCGGTCGCCGCGGTGACGACGGCCTTCCGCTCGCGGACCTCGAGCTTCGCGTCGCGGATGAGCGGCGGAGCCGGCGGGGCGGGCACCTCCACGTTCTCGCCGGCGAGGTCCTTCTCGAGCACCTGGTAGGTGGTCCGCGACCGGAAGCCCTTCACGACGACCTCGACCTCGAGCGGCCCCTCTTTCGCGTCGAGCGGCACGAGGAAGCGGAGGCGGTCCGCGGCGAGCTCGAAGACCTGGACCTTCGCGCCGCCCACGCGCACGGTCACGTCGTCGGGGTTCTCCGAGAACGCCCCGCGCGCGAGGACGGACCGGCCCGGCCGCCCTCCGGGCGGCGAGAGCTCGATCGCGTCCTTGCCTGAAGCGCCCGTCGCCGCGAGCGCGAGGCCCGCGGCGACGAGGATGAACGGCAGCGTCCGGGACGACATGCTCGCCACCTCCCGCTCGACATTCCGCGAGCGGGGAGCGCGAGACCGGGCGCGCTACTTCTTGTCGTCCTTCTTGCCGGGGTCGAAGCTCGAGAGACCGAGCCGCTCGAGGAGGAGCTTCCGGTGCCCCTCGAAGTGGCCGCGCGAGACCGCGACCGACTCGAGCCCGCCCGTGAAGTCCTTCGGCGCGCGGAGCGTCGGCGGGACCTCGAGCTTGTTCCGCTGGTAGATCTCGCCGGTGTAGAGCTGCGCGAGCTTGACGATGATCGCGACGAGGTAGTCGCCCTCGACCTCGACGCGCTGGTCGCGGGTCGTGATGTACTTCTTCTTGATGTCCTCGTGCTTCTTCGAGGCGTCGCCGATCTTCTTGAAGAAGTCGTCCTCGACCCACTTCTGCCAGGCCTCGGCGTTGAAGTAGGCGCTCTTCACGAAGCGGTTGTCCGCCTTGATCTTCTTCAGGTCGTCCTCGGTGAGGCCGATCTTGCGGTCCTTCACCCAGGTCTCCCACTCGCCTTCGTCGATGCTGCCGCCGCCCTGCTTCTTGAAGTAGGACTTGCCGGCCGCCGCGTAGGCGCGCTCGAGGACCTCGAGGCAGTCCGTCGTCGTGCGGCAGAGCTCGACGTAGTGGCCGCGGATCTCCTCGGCCTGCTTCTTCACGTCGGCCTCGGTGCCGAAGTCCTTGATCTCCTTCTTCCAGATGAGCTGGCGGATCTCGCGCTCCTCCTTCGAGAGCGAGTCCGGCCACTTGGCGGCGCGCATGACGATCGCGTTCTGCTTCGCCATCTCGAACTGGATGTAGATGAAGTACTTGCCGGCGAGGAGCGTCCTTCCGGTCCAGTTCTCGACGGGGGGGACGCCGAACGTCGTCGCCCACTTCGGGCCGCGGAGCGTGACCTTGTGGGTCGCGATCTGCCGCTCGTCCTGCTGGCCGCAGATCCCGAAGCTGACGGTGATGAAGAAGTCCTTCGGCAGCGTGCTGTCGCCCTCGACCACGACGGTCGGGCTCGTGCCGCCCGCGATCTCGAACTTCGAGATCGAGAGGAGCTTGTCCGTGAGCTTGTAGGGGTCCTCGTACTGCGAGTTGCCCTCGTACTTCTGGCGCTCCTTCTCGCGGGCGTCGAGCTCCTCCTTCTTGTTCTTCGGCGCGTCGAGCACCTTGAACGTCCCGGAGCAGCTCTCGCCCGTGCTCTTGATCTTGATGTCGATCTTGAGGTTCCCGGGCGGCGGCGCGGGCTGGGTCGGGACGAAGAAGCGGAGGCTCTCCAGGTCCACCTCGAGGACGAGGCACGTCGTGCCGCCGGCCTTCACCTCGATGTCGTCCTTGTTCGTCGTGAAGTTGTTCCCCGTGACGCGGACGTTCGTGCCGCCCCTACCCTCGGGAGGATCGAGCGCCTTGATCTTGGGGGTCATCTTCCCCTGGGCCCAGGCGGGCTGGGCCCAGAGGACGAGCGCGCCGATCGCGGCGAGAGAGAGAGTCCGCTTCACGAGAGAGCCTCCACTCAGTCCCACATGCGCTCCTTGAGGAGGACGCGCGCCGTCGGGAGGAAGTAGACGAGGGTGATGTCGTCGAACGCCGGAGTCGCGCACGAGAAGCCGTCGTCGCCGAGCGCTCCGCCCTGCACGCAGGCCGGGCGCATCTTCACGGTGTAGACGAGGCGGTCGGTGCGGCTCACCGCCTGCGGCGTCCCGTTCGAGTCGAGGAGCTTGAAGCCGGCCATGTCCGAGTTGCTCGTGTAGGTGCGCGTCCAGCCCTCGGTGAGCGGGAGGTTGGGCGTCACGGCGATCTCGGTCAGGTCCGGCTTGATGATCTTGAAGCTGACCTCGACCTGGCCGGCGCCATCCGTCTTGCGCGCCCCGCCGTAGTAGGTCGGCAGGTACGCCGTGAACTGGATGTTCCCGAGGTCGAGGAAGTCGCTCCCCGGGAAGAACCGGCTCGAGAGGTCGAACTCGTTCGTCCAGATGCCGAGGTTCTCGTACCGGTCCGGGAGCGTCGGCAGGTCCGCGGCCGGCCGCGAGCCGCCCTGCCAGAACTGCACGTCGTCGACCGTCCCGTTCGCCGGGAGGTCGGGCTTCTGGTGGAACTTGTAGAGGCCGCCCTGCGTCGCCTGCCGGCGCGCGATGCCGCCGACCTGGATGTGGTCGCGCGGCCACTTGCCCTCGCTCGGGTCGTTGCCGCTCGGGTCCTCGTTGAGCCGGCAGAACGGAGGCAGCGGCTGGGTCGGCGGGTTCTGGATCGTCTGCACCGGAGGCGTCGGCGGCGGGATCGGAGCCTGCGGCGTGTTGACGACGCCCTGGTAGGGGCCGCCGCCGGTCGGGAGCTGGCGCGTCACCGGCACCTTCTCGATGCCGTCGAGCCAGAACTCGACCGACTCCTTGCCGCCCTTGCCGATCGTGCCGCGGTCATCCCAGCGGACGGCGATGTGGTGCCACTCGTGGGCGCGCCAGCCCTTGAACTCGGTCGCCGGGATCCAGGAGTCGACGCGGGCGTACTTGATCGCGCTCCACGGCGCCGGGACGTCCTGGAACTCGTAGGGCGGCCACGTGTACTCCGGCTTCGTCGTGCCGTAGTCCATGTAGGTGCCCGCCATGCCCGGACGGCCCAGGTGGATGAAGTTGCCCGGGTCGGGGCCGCCCGTGATCGGCTTGATGTCCGAGACCCAGGGCAGCTCGTTGCCGGCCTGGCCGCAGACCTCGAAGTAGATGCGCGTGACGCGGAGGTCGCCCGACGTGTCGCGCATCACGTGGCACTCGATGCCGCGCGTCGCGCGCGGCTTCTTGTCCGGGATGTTCGCGAGCGCCTTGGCCCAGTTCGCCTGGCTGACCTGCTTGTTGACCACGTTGTGGCACGTGACGATGAAGCCGCAGAAGCGGTCGTCGACGAGGTCACCCGAGCCGCCCGAGACGAAGCCGACGTTGGGGTCGGTGCCCGTCGCGCCGAAGGTCTTCTGGCGGAGGTACCAGTCGAAGTCCGGCTTGTACCAGAACTCGACGCCGCCGGTCGGGGTCGCCTCGATGTTGCCGCCCTTCCAGGCGCCGCCGCCGGTCGCGATGTTCGGGACCGAGTCGCCCTGGTCCTGGAACTCGGTCGCGCTGATCGCGCCCGCGGGCCCGCTCTTCTGGTCCGAGGCGCGGTAGTAGAGCGGCAGGTTCCTGAGGGCGTTCGAGTAGTACCCGTCCGGCGTCATGAGCAGGTTGTACATGAAGTCGAGCTTGGCCTCGTCGACGCCGCTGTAGACGCCGGCGACGGCCGAGGGCTGAGCGGTCCCGTCCGGCCGCGGCGCCTGGTTGCGCGAGCGGAACGGATGCGGGGTCGCGAACTTGGTCGTGGTGAAGCCTTCCCACGGCGCGCCCATGCCGGGGGTCTTGTTCTGGATGTCCGTGTTCGCCACGTCGGGGCAGAACGAGTCGGACGGGTTCTGCTTGCTCACGTCGCCCGCGACGCGCACGTGCCGGTCCTGGAACAGGAGCTCGAACATGAGGAGACCCATGTCGATCACGTTCGTGTTCTGGTTCTTGGTCTTGATCATGGGCGCGAGCTCGATGTGGCCCTCGCAGTCGTGCGCGTGCCACCCCTCCTCGGGGCCGCCCGCCCAGAGCGCGAGCTGCCGGTCGGCGTCGGTCGGCGAGCCCTTGCTGCCCCACCCGCCGACGCGCGGGTCCCAGAACTGCTTCGGGTAGGGGTAGCTGATCATCCCGGCGCGGAGGCCGTTACCCTGGCCGTGGACCTGGTTCTTCTCGTCGCCGAAGCCGCCGTACCCGCCGCCCGTGCCCGAGCTCGAGTTCGGCCGCTTGTGCGAGACCGCGTCGCCGTTGCGCTCGAAGTCGCGCTGGCTCGAGTGCGAGACCTGGTCGAAGATCTGGATGACCGTCAGGATCTTCGCCTGGGCGATCGGGTTCTTGTCGTCGAGCTCGTTCGCGATCTTCGGGTTCGCGCCGAGGACCTCGCCGAGCGAGATGATCTCGAAGATGCCCTTCGAGCCGAAGCACCACTCGCAGGTCTGGACGTTGAACTTCGCCGCGGTCGGCTGGGTCGGGTTCGTGAAGTAGAGAAGGTTGCCCTTGTCCACTTCCATGGCGATCGCCTGGTTCGGGTTCTGCATCGACACGCGACCGTTCGGGTTGAAGTTCGCCTTGATGATCGAACGGAGGCAGTCGAAGAACCACGGCCGGAAGCGCGGGTGAGCGCGGATCGCGTTGTCGTCCGGCGTCCCCTTGAGCGGCGTGTCGTCGATGTTGAGGATCTTGACCGTGTTCGGGAGCGGGAACGCGGGCGAGTTGTCCTTGTTCTTCGTGTTCATGAAGAACTGGTCGTTGAGCGTCTGGTCGACCCACCGCTCGAAGTCCGCGTGCGACTTGAAGGGGCCCTGGTTCGGGGGGAGCGGCCCCGAGACCGTGCCCGAGGGCGGCGACTGACGGCGGCGCGTGTCGATGAGCCGCGCGATCGCGAGCGCGCCGTCGATCATCGGCGGCGCCGGCGTGCCGCCCGTCGCCGTGCCCGTCGGCGCCTTGTAGCCGAGCGGGTCGAAGTAGACGTTGACCGGGACGACGCTGTACTCGAGCTCTTCCTGGACGGTGAGGCCGCCCGTGCCCGAGAAGCTGTACTTGGTGCCGGCGTCGATCGCCTGGAAGATGCTCGTCTTGCTGCGGTCGCCGTAATAGAAGAACGTCGCGCGGCCCGCGAGGCCGGCGAGGTTCGCGGTGAGGACCTCGAGCGACGCGAGGTTCATGTTGATCGGCGCGCGCTGCTCCGGCGGATCGCCCGGGTTCGGCGCGTTCTGGACGACGTCCGTGAACGGCTCCTTCGAGAAGAAGACGCCGTTCCTGAGGCTGCCGATGTCGTGGTTGCGCGCCGCGACCGCCTGCTGGTCCATCCACGACTTCGTCGTGACGTAGGGTCGGAGGATCTTGTAGTCCTCCTCGCTCGCGAGGATCTCCGTCAGCTGGTACTTCGAGCTGAACGCCTTCCCGTCGAGCGTGTCGCGGAACGCGTAGATCGCGTCGGCGCCGAAGAACTTCGGCGCGTTGCGCGGGAACGCCGCGCGCGCGACCGGGTCGACGTTCTTGGCGCGCGGGTCGAGCTGGCGGATCGCCTCGCCGAGGACGCGGAGCTCGCGCGTGTAGAGGTTCACCTCGCGCTGGGTCGGGTCGAGGGTCGCGCCCGACAGGCGGTTGTTGAGGTTGAACTGCGACTGGGCGTCGATCACCTGGATCTTGTAGCGGTCACCCTTCTTGGCGTACGAGCCGCCCAGGTTGCCGTCGTAGGACGTGCGGAGGAGGCGGTCGGCGCCCACGAGCGCGACGCCGTTCCGCACCTTGGCGTCCTCGAGCGGCAGCGAGTAGTCGCCGTTCGCGTAGACCCAGTCGTCGTTGATGTTCGTGATGCCATCGAGCCCGCCACGAGTCTTGAGCTCGGTGATCGCCTCCTCCATGCCGCCTTCGGCGATGAGGCGAGCCTTCACCCCGTCCACGTAGTTCTTGGACGCGAGGAGCTCGAGCTTCATGAGCGAGACGAACGTCACGGCGAGGATCGAGAGCAGCGCGAGCACACCGAGCGCGATGACCAGCATCGAGCCCTGGTCCCGTCGCTGCGTCCCCCGAAGCGTCCGCATCTGTTACCTCCGACTGGCCGACAGTCGAGTGGGAGTCCACCTGATGGTTCCGCGGCCGACCCCTCGGGCTCATTCCACGACGCGAGCCTTCGAGACCGACCGTCCCCTGAACCCGTTGGCCCACGCCGTCCTGAGCGGGGCCGTTATCCTAACCTTGAGCCGCCAACCCTGTCGCTACGTGAGATTGACGTTGGAGTGCGGCAGGATTTTGCATGTGCAACTGATTTAGGTGTGGGTGTATACGTCCGTTGACGCCTCGACCGTCCATGCATGGGCGCGGCACGACGAAAATCCACGTCCCCGAGCCGGAAATTGTGCAGGTTGCAGCACATCCGTCCGTCGGCTAGAGTCACCCTGTCGCTCAGGAGAGCCCCACGAGATGCCGAACCTATGGGCACACTATGGCTTACGTGGTGTCGCGTTCATCGTCCTGGCGCTCTTCGTCCTGTTCAGGGTCTACCAGCTCCTCTTCCAGCACCGGGAGCTCAAGCGGGAACGACTCCGGGCGAACTACATCGGTCAGATGGTCCTCGGCGTCGTCCTCACCCTCGCCGCGCTCGTCTTCTGCGAGCCGCGGGTGGTGGGTCTCCCCGAGGATGTGTTCGGCTTCGGACCCCAGCACGAGGAGTCGGGGGTCGCGAACGTCGCGAGCGTCAGCCGCGGGCCGAAGAAGCCCGCGATCAACTGGGGCGGCCCCCTCCTGGGCGTCGAGCGCGACATCGACCAGGGAGACTGGACCGGCGCCGCCAAGAAGCTCTTCGAGCCGAGGCGAAACGGCGTCAAGGAAGCGCTCATCGTCTGCTCGTGGGATCCGTACACGATCCCGCTCGCGAAGGGCTTCTACGGTCTCGCCAAGACGTGCGCCGAGCAGGGCGACCGCGCTCAGGCGAAGCTCTACGTCGCCGCCTCCGTCGAGCTCGCCCCCGACACCGAGACCTACCTCCTCAAGGCCTCGCTCGCCGAGAGCGACGAGTGGAAGACGACGCTCGAGGACCTCGAGCGCGCGCAGCGCCGGGCCAAGCCCGACGACCTCCGCGCGACGGAGCAGAGCCTCGCGATCCGCCTCGCCCACATCGAGCAGGAGCGGAAGGGCGCCCTCCAGGACGTGGACAAGCTCCTCAAGGCCCGGCCCTCGGACACCGCGCTCCTCGTCCTTCGCGGGAAGCTCCGCCTCGACCTCGGGGCGGTGGACGGCGCGATCGCGGACCTCGCGAGCGCGACCCGGACGCGCACGACCGACATCCCTGCCCGTCTGAACCTCGCGGATGCTCGGGTGCGGAAGAACACCGAGGCCGACTTCAAGGTCGCCATCGCCGAGCTCGACCGCCTCCTCCGCGACCTCAAGGACAGCCTCTCGCGCGACGAGGCCTTCAAGGGTCATCTCCTCCGGGCGCAGGCGAGACACGGCCTCCACCAGGCGTCGGACGCTCTGCCCGATGCCTCGCGGGCCGTGCAGCTCGACCCGAAGAGCGCCGACGCCTTCTACATCCGAGGGCGCATCGAGGTGGATCTCGATCGGTACAACGCGGCCCGCGAGGACCTGGAGAAGGCGTTCGCTCTCGACCCGAAGCACCGTCGCGCGATCTTCTGGCACGGCTTCCTCGTCCACAAGAAGGACCCGAAGCAGGGGCTCGCCGACTTCAACAACGCCCTCGCGCTCGAGCCGGATGGCTGGGCTCATTACTACCGCGGGGAGTGCCTGCTCCTGCTCAAGCGGCTCGACGAGGCGGAGTCTGCCTTCACCGAGGCCCAGATCTCGAGCCAGGACGAGAAGGTCATCAGGCTCGCGAAGGATGGCATGACGCGAGCTCAGGCGAGGAAGGGTCGCTGAGCGTCCCGGCCCGGCCGCGCTCACTGAGGCACGGCATCACCGGAGGCACCGGGGACGGAGACGGCCGGCCTGGCGAGGAGCGCTCCGCGCGGGGGTCTCGTCACTCTCGACAGTGACCCGCCAGCGAGGGGCTTCGCACGTCCGGAACGTCCCCGGCCCCGGCGCCCGGCTCCCGTGGCGGCGGGTGCCGGGCGCCTGTGCCCGCGGTGAATTTTGGTGGGCGCCGGGCCGAAGCCCCCAAGAGTTAGTTGGCCGACGCCTCGGCCACGGCCGCCCCGCCCGGGACGGGGGCTTCGACCCCGTCGACCGGCAGGACCTTCTCGAGGACGGCGGCCTCGATCTCGGCCATGAGGTCCGGCTTCTCCTCGAGGAGCTGGATCGTCCGCTCGCGGCCCTGACCGAGGCGGTCGTCGCCACGGCTGAACCACGAGCCCGACTTGTCGACGATCCCGTGCTCGACGGCGAGGTCGAGGACGTCCGCCGCCCACGAGATGCCCTTCGAGAACATGATGTCGAACTCGGCCTGCCGGAACGGCGGCGCGCACTTGTTCTTGACGACCTTGGCCCGGACGCGGTTGCCCTGGGCGACCTCGCCATCCTTCATCGACGCGATCCGGCGGATGTCGAGCCGCAGCGACGAGTAGAACTTGAGCGCGCGGCCGCCCGAGGTCGTCTCGGGGCTGCCGAACATGACGCCGATCTTCTCGCGGATCTGGTTGATGAAGA
>CAZYLP010000177.1:0-12212 GCA_964648345.1 uncultured Planctomycetota bacterium | reverse complement strand
GGCGAGCCGCTCGTCGCCGACCTCGGGATCGCGCGGCACTTCCGGGGCGACGCGCCGGGCGCGAGCCGGAGCCCGACGCTCACGCAGGAGGGCGCGCTCGTCGGGACGTTCGCCTACATGGCGCCCGAGCAGATCGCGGACCCGCACGGCGCCGGCCCGGCCGCCGACGTCTTCGCGCTCGGAGCGATCCTCTTCGAGTGTCTCGCGGGCCGCCCCGCCTTCACGGGCGGCTCCGTCGTCCAGGTCCTCTCGAACATCGAGGCGGGCACCCGCGAGTCGCTCCGCGCTCACCGCGCCGACGCCCCGCCGTGGCTCGTCGCGGTCGTGGATCGCGCGCTCGCCCTCGACCCCTCGGAGCGCTTCGCGGACGGCGCCGCGCTCGCCCGCGCGCTCGACGCCAGGAGCGCGCGAGGGCGGCGCGGAGCCCTCGTCCCCGTGCTCGCGGTCGCGCTCGCGCTCGGCGGCGCCGGCCTCGCGGTCGCGCGGCCCTGGTCGCGGCGTGCGACTCCGCCGCCGCCGCTCCCCGCGCCCGTCGTGAAGCGGCCCGTCGCTCCGCCGCCTCCTCCGGTGGACGAGGTCACGAAGACCCTCGAGCGCGCCGACGCGAAGCGGAAGGCCGGGCTGCTCGATGAGGCGATCGACCGCTACGAGCAGGCGGTCGAGCTCGGCTCCACGCACGCCGAGGCGTTGGCGCGTCTCGGCGACGCGCTCCGCGAGCGCGTGATCGCGAAGGGCCGGCGCGGGGAGTCGAACTACGACGACTGCCTCCGCGCGCAGAAGGCGCTCGACCGCGCGGTCGAGCTCGGCGCCCGCGACGCGACGACGTACCTCTCCCGCGGGCTCCTCTTCTCGGGCATGGGAGACCACGCCCGCGCGATCGGCGACTTCTCGAGCGCGATCGCGATCGACCCGAGGCTCGCGCTGGCGTATGCCGAGCGCGGTCTCGAGCAGAGCATCGTCAAGACCGACCGCGGCGCGGCGCTCGAAGACTGCCGGCGCGCGACCGAGCTCGCCCCCCGGCTCGCGCGCGGCTGGTTCTGCAGCGGTCACGTGAAGGAGACGTTCGGAGACCACGACGGCGCGTGCGCGGACCTCGACCGCGCGGTCGAGCTCGAGCCCGCGAACGTGATCTTCCTCGTCGAGCGGGCGATCTCCCGCGTCGAGCGGGGCGACCGCACGGGCGCCCTGGAGGACTGCTCGAAGGCCGTCGCGCTCGAGCCGCTGAACGCGATCGTCTACCAGAAGCGCGGTCTCGTCCGGAGCCTCGCCGGGGACACGAAGGGGGCCGTCGAGGACTTCGAGGAGTCGCTCCGCCTCGCCCCGAGCTCGCCGGCGGCGCCGATCCTGCGGCAGGAGATCCAGCGCCTCAAGCGCTGAGGCGAGCGATGCGGTCCGCGACCTCGGCCCCCGTCTGGAAGCGGTCGTCCGGATCCTTGCGGAGGCAGCGCGAGACGAGCGCGCTCACGGCGGGGGGGATGTCGCGGTCCAGGACGGCGAGGATCGGCGGCTGCTCGTTCAGGATCTTCTCGAAGAACAGGATGTTCGTCTTCGCCTCGAAGGGCGGCGAGCCCGCGAGCATGTGGTGGAGCGTCGCGCCGAGCGAGTAGATGTCCGCGCGATGGTCGGCGCGGGTGCCGTCCTGGAGCTGCTCGGGCGACATGTAGGCGAGCGTGCCGAGCACGTCGCCGACGCGGGTGAGCGAGCCGCGATCGACGATCGACTTGGCGAGGCCGAAGTCGAGGAGCTTGGCCGTGCCGTCCGTGGCGACGATCACGTTGTCGGGCTTCACGTCGCGGTGGACGATCTCGCACGTTCGCGCGTACTCGAGGGCCGTCGCGATCTGCCGCGCGATCTCGAGCGCCGGCGCGAGCGCGATCCGGCCCTCGCGCCTGAGGCGCGTCTTCACCGTCTCGCCCTCGACGAGCTCGAGCACGGAGTAAAGGTGGTGACCTGCCTGACCGTGTCCGAGGGTCGAGACCACGTTCGGGTGGTGGAGCTTCTGGGCGATCTCGGCCTCGCGGAGGAACCGGAGCCGGTCGTCCTCGGAGAGGCTCGCCGAGGTCTTGAGGACCTTCACCGCGACCTCGCGGCCGTCCGGTGCGGTGGCCACGAACACCGCGCTCGTCGCGCCCTCACCGAGGCAGCGCCCGAGCTCGTAGCCCGCCACGCGGACCTTGAGCCTGGACGTGGTCTCCCCCGCGCGCGCCGGGGCCGGTGTGTCGGGCCCGATCTTGATCGTCCGGTCCGAATCGGCGAGCTCGACCCGGATCGCCGTGACGCCGAGGCGGATGACGTCGCCCGAGGCGAGCGGCGAGAGACGCGCGGGCTGGCCGTTGATCCAGATCCCGTTCGCCGAGCCGAGGTCCTTCACGTACGCGGCGGCCTTTTCGAGCGAGATGAGGCAGTGGCGGCGCGAGACGCGCTCATCCGAGAGCTCGACGTCGCACTCGGGGTCGCGGCCGAGGATGACTCGCTCCCGCGAGAAGAGCTCGAGCGTGCGTCCGCGATGGGGCCCCGCGGTGATGGTGAGGATGACGTCGCGGCGGTGCGCGGCCGCGGCCGGCGGAGGCGTGGACCGTGCCTCCTCCACGGAAGGAGGAGTGACCGAGAGCTCCTCGCGGCTCATGGACGGATCGACCCCCGCTGGTAGGACCCTTGGCCCAGCATGGAAGGGACCGCGCGGCTATGACGTAAGCGCTCTCGCGTGACCGCAGATTGCGCACGGATTTAGCTCGGGTCCGCGCGGCTGGGGGATGAACGGTTCGAGCGGCGCCCGGAACGATCCATCGACACGCTCTGAGCCGGCAGCGCACGTTTTCCTCGGGTGACCAGGGGCTTAGGTGCGGTTTGAGAGTTGCTTTTCTGCAACGGCTCGCGACTCGGTGTCCATGGACGGGATGGCACGGTCGCGCTACCAGCATCGGGGTCAAACCGGTCAATGCACTCGGGTAAGCTTGGATCGAACGGTGGCTCGAACACCGTCCGCGGAGAGCGCGCTTCCAAGCTCATCCTCGTCGTCGACGACGACCCCATGTTCCGTCGTGACGTGTGCGGCTTCCTCGAGGACGAGGGCTTCCGGACGATCGCCGCGTGGAACGGTCGCGAGGCGTTCGGGCTGCTCCTCTCATCCGTCGAGACGCCCGCGCTCGTCGTCCTCGACCTCGTCATGGACTCGGTCGACGGACGCGAGTTCCGCCGCCGCCAGGCGCTCCATGCCCGTTACTCGAAGATCCCGGTCCTCATCGTCTCGGGGAGCCCGGACGCCGACCAGGTCGCCAAGGACCTCGCGGTCACGGGCTGGCTGCCGAAGCCCCTCGACGCGGACGCGCTCGTCCGCGAGATCGACCGGATCCTCGAGACCGGCGCCGCGTAGGAGGAGGGGCGGCCTCGCCCCTCGGGAGGGGCGGGCGCGCCCCCATCGCCTCTCAAACCCTGACAAGACCGGCGACCGACGACGGCCTCCTCTTTGCGCGAGGGCATCGCGGGAGAAGACCATGCGCGTGCTCATCGCCGACCCCAGCACGGAGTCCCGGTCTCGGCTCGCCGGTCTCGTCGCCCGCGCGGGCCACGAGGTCGTCGAGTGCTCGGACGGCGGCGAGGCGCTGAGCGTCCTCGAGCAGCCCGGCGCTCCGCCCCTCGCGATCGTCGAGTGGCGCACCCCCGTCCACGACGGGCCCGACGTCTGCCGCCGCGTCCGCGTCCGCGGCGGGAAGCAGCCGCACGTCGTCCTCCTCACCTCGTTCGACCGGGGCGACGCGCTCGTCGACGGCATCGACGCGGGGGTGGACGAGTACCTCCCGACGCCCGTGGACCCCTCCGAGCTCTCGGCGCGCCTCGATGGCTGGTGCCGCCTCATCGGCGAAGAGGCGCCGGAGGCGCAGGGCGAGGAGGTCCACGACACGACGCTCGTCGGCCCCGAGCCCATCGGCCGTCCGAAGCGCAGCCCCTCCCGCGACCTCACGGGGCTGACGATCGACTCCAAGTACGAAGTCCTCGACCTCATCGGCGTGGGCGGCATGGGCGCCGTCTACAGGGCGCGCCACGTCCTCCTCGACGAGATCGTCGCCCTCAAGGTGATCCACGAGTCGCTCGCGGAGGACCCGAAGGTCCGCGAGCGCTTCCTCCGCGAGGCGCGCGCCGCGCTCAAGGTCTCGCATCCGAACGCGATCCCGGTGCGCGACTTCGGCATCTCGGCCGAGGGCGTCCTCTTCATGACCCTCGGGTTCTCGAGCGGGCGGAGCCTCCGCGCGCTCATCGCCGAGGAGAAGCGCTACACGGTCCCGCGCGCCGTCGCGATCGTGCGCCAGTGCCTCCTCGCGCTCCGCGAGGCGCACCTGCACCACGTCGTCCACCGCGACCTGAAGCCCGAGAACATCCTCGTCGAGGAGGCGGGCACGCCGAACGAGGTCGCGCGGATCTGCGACTTCGGCCTCGCGAAGCACACCGACGGCGGGAAGGCGAACCTCACGATCACGGGCGACAGCGTGATCGGGACGCCGTTCTACATGTCCCCCGAGCAGGCGCAGGGCATGCCCGTGGACCACCGCTCGGACATCTACTCCATGGGCTGCATCCTCCACGAGCTCCTCTCGGGCTCGGCGCCCTTCGAGGGTCCGGTCTCGATCGTCGTCCTCATGCGCCACGTGCGCGAGGCGCCGCCCCGGCTCTCGAAGATCGTGCCCGGCATCCCGGCGAAGCTCGAGGCGCTCGTCGCCCGCATGCTCGCGAAGGCGGCCGCCGATCGCCCGCAGTCCGCGGCCGAGGTGATCGAAGTCCTCGATGGGATGGCGACCGCTCCGCTCCGTGCGCCGCG
Source organism: uncultured Planctomycetota bacterium (assembly GCA_964648345.1). Lineage (GTDB taxonomy): Bacteria > Planctomycetota > J058 > J058 > JACQDU01 > CAZYLP01. The sequence continues at coordinate 7,399 of CAZYLP010000177.1, read as the reverse complement.
GCCGCTCCGCGTCCTGCTCGCCGAGGACAACATGGTGAGCCAGCGCCTCACGAGCCGGCTCCTCGAGAAGTGGGGTCACTCGGTCGTCGTCGCCTCCTGCGGCACCGAGGCGATCGAGCGCGTCGCGACGCAGCGTTTCGATGTGGTCCTCATGGACGGCGACATGCCGGGCATGGACGGCTTCGAGGCGACGGCTGCGCTCCGCGAGCGCGAGCGCGCGAGCGGCGCGCACCTCCCGATCATCGCTCTCACGGCCCACGACCGCGAAGGCGATCGTCACCGGTGCCTGGCCGCCGGGATGGACGACTACGTGTCCAAGCCCGTCGAGCCCGGCGCCCTCTTCGCGACGATCGAGGCCGTCGTCGCGGCGTCCGGCCGCGCCGCGAAGCGCGGCGACCCGCTGCGCGCCTTCGACGGCTCGAAGGTGCTCGCGCGCCTCGATGGCGACACCGAGCTCCTCCGCGAGATCGCGGGCGCCTTCGTCGCGGCGGCCCCGGGCCTCGTCGAACGGATCCGCGCCGCGGTCGCCTCGAAGGACGAGGCCGCGCTCGGCCGCGCCGCGCGCGAGCTCAAGGGCTCCGCCAGCGACTGCTCCGCGAACGCCATGGCGACGATCGCCGCGCGCCTCGAGGCGTCGGCGGCGAACCACGACCTCGCCGCCGCCGAGGGCTGCCTCCCCGCGCTCGAGGGCGAGCTCGCCGAGTCGCTCGCGATCCTCGGCGACGTGGCCGACCCGGACTGACGCGGCCCGCGTGCTCGCCCGTCTCGTGGATCGGGACGACGCCCGCGCTGCCCGCGCGCTCGGCCGTGACGACGTCCCGCGCCGTGATACGGTGGGTCGAAGGACCAGGATAGCACCGTGGCTTCCTCCGACTCCGCCCACGTCGTCCCCGACCTGCCGGCCTACGTCGTCGGGCGTCTTGCGGAGTCGTCCGCCGCCCCGATCCGGGCTCACCTCGCGGGCTGCTTCGACTGCTCCGTCCGGGCGACCTACCTGCGCGTGCGGCTCGACCGCCTGCGCGCCGAGCTCGCGCCGGTCGCTTCCTTCGAGGAGATGCACGAGATCTCGCCCCACGAGCTCGAGGCGAAGGGCTCCTTCGCGCGCGTCGCCGGACACGTGGCGAAGCATCTGTCGATCCCGGAGGACGATGCCCGGAAGATCCTGCGGTCGCTCGCGAGCGGCCGCGCGAAGTGGGGGCAGGGTCCGCGAGCCGGCATCTCGATCCTGCCCCTCGCGTGCGGGGAGAGGGGCGTGAAGGGGTTCGCGATCCGCATCGAGCCCGGCGTCACGTACCCCATGCACCGGCACGACGGCGAGGAGCGCCTGTTCATCCTCCAGGGCGGGCTCGTGGATCACGACGGAGCCCAGGTCTGGCGCGGGGACAAGGCCGTCTTCGCGAGCGAGACCTGCCACGCCTCGACGGCGCTCCCCGTCGGCGACTGCATCCTGATCGCCGCGTCGCGCGGCTCGACGGTCATGTAGCGACGGACGACGACACGTCTGCGTTCGCGGAGCCGCGGACCGCGGCCCCGACGATGCGGTCGGCCCCCGGTGACGCACCGTCGCGTCGACCGTCCCCTCGACCGCCGAGCTCGCCGAGCGGCTCGCGGCCATGGGCGACCTCTCGGCCTCGCGACGACCGAGCGTCCTCGCGGAGCTCACCGGCGACGCGGGGCCGCTGCCCGACCGTCACCCGCTCGTCGCGATCGCCCTCGCCGTCTGCGGTTGGATCGTGACCCGGAGATGGCGCGCAGCTCGAGCGAGGCGAAGCGCGCCTCACGCGAGCCCGAATCGCTGCGAGAGCCAGAGACCTTGCCCGGCCGCGGTGCCCTGGTAGGTCGGATCGACCGGCGGCGCGAGGTTCCCGACCGCGTTGCGGATGAAGTACGCCGGTTTCGTCGGCGGGAACCCCATGGCCCTGTAGATCATGCCGCCGAGCGCCGACGGGTAGACGAGGTCCTTGAGAGGCGTTGCGCTCCGCGCCGTCCAGACGCCGTCCGGGCCGGTGTCGCCGACGGCCGTCGTCTTGAACGCCGGCTGCCCGATCGAGAGGAGGCCCGCGGAGAAGCCGCTCGGGTGGTGGTCGCGCCCGTCGCGCCCGCTCGCGACCGTGGCGGGCGTCCGGCCGAAGTCGCCCATGAACACGCACAGGACGCGCTTGCCGGCCGTCTTGAGGTTCTTTGCCATCTGCGCGAAGGCCGGGTCCACGGCGTCGCCCCAGTTCATCTGCACGCCGCGCCTGTTGTTCGCGTGCGTGTCGTTGCCGCCGATCGCGACCGAGACGTAGGGGACGCCGTTCAGGACGAGCTGCTGCGCGAGGGTGAGGTTCTCGAGGTCGCGCGCGCGTGCCGTCGGACCGCCCGGAAGCAGCGTCACGCTCGTCAGGTCGAACGCCTGAGCCGCCTTCCCTTGCTTCGTGATCGCGTGAGCGTCGCGCCACGCCTTCGTCCACGCCTTCACGGTCTGATCGGGGCGCGTCGGCGCGTAGCCGGGCTCGATCGCGTCGAAGATCGCCCTTCGCCGATCGTAGCGGGCCGCGCTCACGCCCGGGGGCAGCGAGAGCATCTGAGTCGCGGGGCTGGCCTTGCTGCCGTTCACCTGGAACGCGACCGGCGTCGCGCTCCCCTTGGAGTCGTTGAAGCGGACTCCCTGGGAGTCGACGATCGAGACGGCGGGGAGGCCGATGCCGCTGGGCGGAGAGACCTGATCCTGGAGGAGCAAGTTCATGGAGGCCGACGTGGACGGGTAGAGGTCCGCCACGGGGCTCTGCCAGAAGCAGTTCATGAACCCTTCGGCGACGGTGTGGGCGCCGTTCCCGTGGTGCAGCGACCTCACGATGCCGAGTCCGTAGCTCGCCGGGTCCGTGTTCACCAGGTTCGCGAGGTTCCTGAGCACGTCCGAGAGCCAGATCGGCTTCCCGTAGATGTCGTTCTTCCCGAGGCTCAGCGTGTTGAAGACGTTGTTCTTGGAGACGTAACCCGGCTGACCCGCCGTCGCTCCCGCGACCGGACTCGGGTCCGCCTTCGGGTCCCACGTGTCCGTCTGGGAGGGGCCGCCCGTCATGAAGCAGGAGATCACCGCATCGTACTTCTTCGTGGTGAGGTCGGGGGCCGCGCCGAGCGCCTCCTGCGAGAAGAGCAGGTTCGGCAACGAGAGCCCGAAGAGGCCCCACGTCGCCGCGGCGGCGCCCGCCTTGATCATGTCGCGCCGGGAGGCGCCGATCGCGTCGCTCATGTCGTGCTGGCTCAAGACGTGTCTCCTATCCCGGTCCCTAGCGGTTCACGAACTCGGAGGTGGAACAGATCGTCACGACGACGTCCTCGAGAGCCTCGAGCGCCGGGACTCCGGCGATCGCCGCGTTGATCTTCGTGAGCTCGGTGGCCGACGGATCGCGAGCGAGCGCCTCTCGAAAGAGAGTGGTGATCGCCTGGTTCATGGTGATCGTCCCGGCCTTCACCTGGTTCGCGAGCGTGATCGGCCGCGCGCTCGCCTGCTTCATGAGGCCGCTCGTGGCGCTGCGGCTGTTGAGGAGCATGAACGCCTGGCCGATCCCCACCTCGTCGCTCCGGTCGAGGATCTCGCGGCGCCGGAGGGGATAGCCGAACTGCTGCTGGATCGCGGCGTTCATGCCGACGAACGGGACGGCGGTCACGGAGTGGAGGCCTCGCTCGATCACCTCGCCGTGGTGCCGGCGCACGGAGCGGCGGGCGAGGAGCTCGTCGTTCGCGACGGTCGTGCCCGCCGTCGTGAGCTGGTAGAGCTTCGAGTTGCAGATCAGCCGGAGCAGGCTCTTGAGCGACGTGTTGCCCGAGCGGAACTGCTTCTCGAGGACGGCGAGGAGTCCCGGCTGTTTCACGGAAGCGAGGTTCGTCGCGAGGAACTGGTTCGGGTCGAGGAGCGGGTCCATGACCTCGGCGAAGATCCGGTGTGCGGTGCCGCGCACGAAGGCCTTGCTGTCGCCGAAGAGAGCGGCCAGCGCCGCGCGCCGCGCCGCGATCGGCGTGTTCGCGACGGTCATGGGGTTCGTCGTCCCGGGCGCGACCGAGTCCACGCGCTTCGTGTAGCCGTCCGCCACGAAGTGTGCCGGGACGGCCGTTCCGAAGTAGCTGCCCGCGACGTTGAGCTTGGTCGCGCCGGTCGGGCTGGAGGCGACGTAGGCGTAGAGGCCGTAGGCGTCGTCCTGCGTCCACATGGGGTCGTCCTGGCCCGAGACCGTGAGCTTGTGGTCGTGGCAGCGGCCGCACTGGACCGACTGACCGGCGAACGACTCGAAGAGCTGGTCCACCTGGGCCCCGTCGGCGTAGGCCCGGAAGGTCGAGAGCCAGATGTCGCCCCACTCGAGAGCGCGACCCGCGGCGTCGGTGATCGTCGTCGTCGGGCCGGCGCCGTTGATCAGGTTGCGGACCATGGTGGACACGGGCACGTCGCGAGCGATCTCGGACTGGGTGACGCGGTTGAACTCGGCGACCGCCGCCGTGTTCGTCGAGATGCACGCCCAGCTCGCGAAGATGTCGTTCGCCCAGTGCGCCGCGAAGTCGTTCGACGCGAGGAGCGAGTCGATCGCCGTCGAGCGCTTCGAGGGGCTCGTGCCGGCGACGAACGTCTGGACCTCGGACTCGGAGGGGAGCCGGCCCGCGAGGTCGGCGTAGACGCGGCGGATGAACTCCCGGTCGGACGCGAGCGCCGCCGGCTCCACGTTCGCCGCCTTGAGGACCTTGAGCGCCTCGATGTCGAGGACGTTCGTCGAGCCGGTGAGCGGCGCGCCCGAGTACGTGGAGGCCGTGCCCGTCGCCGTGAACGTGACCGGCGGAAGGGCGCCGACGGTCGCGCGCACCGAGCTTGCACCCGCCGTCGCGCCGAGCGTATGGCTCACGCCTGCGCGGCCGGTCGCATCGGTCATGACGCTCGACGCCGACACGGAGCCTCCCCCCGTCACGACCGCGAAGGCGACCGCGACGCCCGGCACCGGGTTGCCCGCCGCGTCCTTCACGAGGACGGTGAGCTTGACCGGGAGGACGGCGCCCGCGGGGCCCGTCTGCGCGTCGCCTGCCGACTTCGCGACGGTCGCCGGCGCGCCCGCGCTCGACTGCTTCGCGCCCTGGTCGATCCAGTCGCGGACGATCTGGATCTCGGCCGCGGTGAGGGAGCCGCCCTGCGGCATCTTCCCGCCCTGCGTCGAGCCCGAGATCTTGACCATGAGGAGGCTCATGGCCGCGTTGCCCGCGACGACGTAGCTCGACGGCGTGTAGCCGTACCTCGTCGTGCCCGTGGTCACGGCCGTGAAGGTGTGGAGCGGAGCCGCGGGGAGCGTGCCCGTCGGCGAGTGGCAGAGCGTGCACTTGGCCGCGAGGAGGGGCTGGATGTCCGTCGTGAAGTAGCGCTTCGTCGTCGCCGCCGTCCCCGACGCCGTGAAGGTGACCGGCGCGAGCGTGCCGAGGGACGCGCGGACCGCGTTCGCGCCCGCCGCGGCGCCGAGAGTGAGGATCGTCGAGGCTCGACCGTTCGCGGCGGTGTTCGCCGTCGTCGCCGAGAGCGAGCCGGCGCCGGCCGTGACCGCGAAGGTCACCGCGGCGCCCGGGACGCCGTTCGCGTTCGCGTCCTTCACCACGACGATGAGAGGGTTCGTGAGCGGCTGCCCCGCAGAGCCCGTCTGGCCGTCGCCGGACGCGATCGCGAGCGAGGCCGGCGCGCCGGCTCGGCCCGTCGCCGTGAAGGTGATCGACGCGAGCCCCATCGCGGCGGCCGTGATCGTCGCCGGGCCGGCGGTCTTGCTCGTCGTGAGGGTGACCGACGCCTTGCCGTCCGCGGCCGACGTGCCGCTCGCGGCCGAGAGCGTGCCCGATGTCGTCGTGAAGCTCACGCGCACGTTCGGGACGGGATTGTTGCTCGCGTCGAGGACCCGGACGACGAGCGGGCTCGCGAGCGCCGCGCCCGCGACGGCCGTCTGCGCGTCGCCCGAGAGCTTCGTGAGCTTCGTCGCCGCGCCGGCCGTCGCCGTCGCCGTGAACGTCCGGGGCGACATGTTCACGCCCGCCGACGTGCCCGTGACCGTGTTCGCGCCGGCCGTCGTGCCGAGCTTGAGCGTCGCCTGCGCGCGGCCCTGGGCGTTCGTCGTCGCGCTCACGGCCGAGAGCGTGCCGCCGCCAGCCGTGACCGCGAAAGTCACCGCGCGGTTCGCGACGGCCGCGCCCGCCGAGTCCTTGATCTCGATCACGAGCGGGTTCGGGAGCGTCGCGCCGATCACACCCGCCTGGTTGTTGCCCGAGACGATCGTCATGGTCGGCGCCGTCGCCGCCGTGCCGGTCTCGGTGAAGACGACCGGGGTGAGGCCCGCCCTCGAGACCGTGACCGTGTTCGCGCCCGCCGTGGCGCCGAGCCTGCAGGTCGCCTGCGCATGGCCGTTCGCGGCCGTCGTCGCGCTCACGCCCGAGAGCGTGCCGCCGCCCGTCGTGACCGCGAAGGTGATCGCCGTGCTCGCGACGTTGTTCCCGTTCGCATCGCGGATCGCGACGACGAGCGGGTTCGCGAGCGTCGAGCCCGCGACCTGCGTCTGGTTGTCGCCCGCGGTCTTGACGATCGTCGCCGGCGCGCCGGCGCCGCCCGTCGCCGTGAACGTGATCGGCGAGCCCGCGAGGCCGGCGCTCGTCGCCGTCACGGTGTTCGACCCGGCCTTCTTGCCGAGCGTGAGCCTGACCGCCGCCTGGCCCGTCGGGCCCGTCGTCGCCGCGGACGCGGAGAGCGTGCCACCGCCCGCGCCGACCGCGAACGTGACGGCGACCCCGGGCACGGCGGTGCCGGCCGCGTCGCGCACCACGACGACGAAGTTGCCGGCGAGCGCCACGCCCGCGACGCCCGTCTGGTTGTTGCCCGAGACGACCGCGAGCTGACTCGCCGGGGCAAGACCAGCGGTCCCGAGCGGCGCGCCGGCCGTGATCCAGTCGAAGACCGTCTGGAGCTGGGCCGCCGTCAGGCTGCCGCCCACGGGCATCCTCGTCCCCTGCGCCGCGGACGGGTTCGAGCACTTGACGTAGAGGAGGCTCCGGGCCGGCTGCCCCGCAGCCACGTACGGCGCCGGCACGTAGCCGAGCTTCGAGGTGCCCTGCGTCACGGCCGCGTAGGTGTCGAGCGGCATGGTCTGGGCCGAGAGCCCCGGCGCGTGGCAGTGGGTGCACTTCGCAGCGAGGAGCGGCGCGACGTGCGCCACGTAGGTGATCAAAGGCGGCGGCGGCGGCGGCGGCGGCGGCGGCGGCGTGTCCGTCGCCGTCGCGCTGAACGTGATCGGCGAGCCCTGGAGGGGCGTGCTGTCCGCGCCGTTCGCGCTCGCCGTGACCGTGTTCGGGCCGGCGGTCGGTCCGACGGTGAGGACGGTGCGCGCCTGGCCGAGCGCGTCGGTCGCCG
>CAZYLP010000176.1:0-12262 GCA_964648345.1 uncultured Planctomycetota bacterium | reverse complement strand
GTCTTCGTCGCCGGCCGCGCGCCGATCCCAGAGGAGGTCCGCGCCGACCTCGACGCCTCGATCGAGACGTTCCGCCGGACGGTCCTCGACTGGACGCGCGGCGAGCTCCGCGTCGAGCTCGACGTGGAGACGCTCGCCGAGCCGATCGTGAAGCAGTCCACGCTCGACGACAACGCGGGCGTCGCGATCTACCCGGGCGACCTCCCGCTCGACGTGCCCGCGCGCAAGCTCCACGACTCGCACGACTCCGTGCTCACCTGCGCGTACATGGGCGTCGAGTCGGACGGGCCGCGCGCGTGGTTCGTCAAGGAGGCGGGCCGCTTCGCGAACGCGTGGGGCATGCTCCACTTCCGCGCCGCGGACCTGCGCGGAGGACCCGCGGAGGACCTCCTCTTCTCGTGGCTCCACCACGTGCGCGTCGCGTTCGCGAGCTACCAGGGTCTCCCGCGCGACCTCTTCGCCGATCCGGGCAGCGTGCTCGACGAGGCGAAGCCGTGCGAGTGCCCCGGCGTCGGGGCGGCGTCGCGCCTCGGCCTCCTCGAGCACTTCGCGCGCGAGCACGTGACGCCGCGCATGTGGCGCGCGGCCTCGACGCTCCGGGTCACAAAGAACCCCTGGAACACGGGCGACGTCCACGCGTGGCGCGTCATCGGCCCCGTCGAGTTCGCGGGCGAGTTCGAGACCGTCCTCGGGCGGACGGGGCCGAGCGAGGACTCGGACAGCTTCAACTTCTCCGAGGGCGCGCTCGTGAGGAGCGCGAACCGGTTCCTGAACCTCGAGGTCGTCTACCCGCCGAAGACCACCAACCGCGCCGCCCTCGTGCGCACCTGCTTCAGGGTCCCGAGGCCGGTCCACGGGCGGCTGCTCGTCGGGAGCGCGCTCGGCACCCGGGTCCTCCTCGACGACGCGGTCGTCCTCGAGCAGCTCCCCACGTCACGCAAGCTCGACGAGCTCGACGCGAAGGTCGAGCTCTCCGCGGGCTGGCACTGCGTCCTCGCGAAGGTCGTCACCTACCAGGCCGAGTTCGGGTTCTCGCTCAGGGTCGTGGATCGGGACGGTCTCCCGATCCCCGGCCTCGAGCTCGCCGCCGATCGGCCCAACTAGAAGGGGCCGCCTCAGAACGGCGTGGACGTCCAGGTGGGCGGATCGCTCTGCTTGCCGGACGTGTTCGGCGTCGCGCGGACACGCGTCTTCGTTCCGTCGGGCGCCGTGACGATGAGGTCCTTGCCGTTGTCCGGCTTCGGCCGCGACGCGATGTTGTGGATCGGGACGATGCGCGTCCACGAGTCGTCGCCCACGTGATCGGGCGTCTTCACGAACTCGCCGTTGATCGTCGCGCCCTTCGGGAGGTCGCGGCGCGGGATCGGGGAGAAGTCGAGCTCGGTGAACTCCTCGCCGTAGTTCGGCGCCTTGGCGAGGTTGGCGTCGTCGGGCGTCACGATCTTGCGGAGCCTGGTCACGGCGTCGCGCCACCGCGGGATGAGGTTCGAGTCCGGCTCCCCGTCGAAGCGGCTCGGGTGAGGCAGGTAGAGCATCGGGACGTTCGGCTTGTTCGTCCAGAGGTCGTAGGCCCTCTTGCCCTGGAAGCCGAAGATCACGATCGCCTGGAGGTTCGGCCCGACCGCCGCCGAGTAGACCTTGTTCCGCCACGCGACGATCTCGGGGTCGTTGTTGACCTCCTCGCCCTTGCCCTCGTTCGAGGCCGACGGGAACAACGCGTAGGCGAACGAGTTCATGGTCACGTAGGACTTCGTGAGGCCGATCTTCGTGAGGAGGCCCTGGACGCGCTGGCCGGAGTCGCCGATGAAGCCGCGCCGCACGTAGGGGAGGCACTCGGTCGGGCCGGGGTCGGAGCCGATGATCATGAGGCGCGCGCTCTTGTCGAGGCGGCCGCGGTAGAAGACCGGCCCGAAGCGCCACCACATGTAGGGGAAGTACTTCTCGTACGCCTTCGGGATCTGGTCGAAGAGCGCCTGGACCTCGGCGGGCGGACCCGCGTCGAACTCCTCGAGCTCGGCGGCCGTGCGCGGCGGGTTAGGCGTGCGGACGAGCCGGACCTTCGTCGTCTTGCTGCTCGACGTGCCCTGGTCGACGATCGTGCCCTCGAGCGTGAGCCAGTCCACGACCTTGAGGTCGATCTTCGACTTCGTCTGGCCGAGGCTCCCGAGGAAGCCCTTGTTGCCGACGAGGTGGTTCTCGCCGTTCGCGATCTTGCGGGTGAGCGTGAGCTCGTTCCACCCGAGCGTCAGGACGGCCGAGTTGGGCGCGGAGGAGGTGAGCTTCCCCTTCACCTCCTTGGCGGCCTGGGAGCCGACCGTGAGGGTGCCCTTGTAGTAGCCGGCGAGCTTGCCCGCGGTGATGTCGACCGGGTCGGTGTCGGGGCCGACCGCATCCGCGAAGAGCGGGGCGGTGGCTCCGAGGACGACGGCCGTGCCGAGGGCGAAGGTTCTCAGGTGGCGCATGTTGTCTTTGCTCTCTCGATGAGCGAATCGCTCGTTGCCGGGCTCCAGTGCAACTGCGGGTCCGACGTGGAACTCGCGGCGCGTCCGTCGGATCGACGGGATGCCCCTGCAGCCGTCGTGGGCCAAAATCCGTCTTTCGGCGCACGACGGTGAGACGCAACCGGCTCGGGGGGGGTAGGGGGCGCAGCCCCCGCCGCAGCGGCACCGCGCCGTTTGCGGTGCCGCGAGGACCGGTCTCGGGGTTTGGGGGCGAAGCCCCCAAGATCAGGGGAGCTTGATGGTCCCGTTCACGCCGGGGGTCTTCGAGGGCTCGGACGGGGCCGCGACCGAGAGGACGAGGTCGCTCGCCTTCACGTAGCCGGTCTCGCGCATGTCGCCCTCGGCGACGACCGTCGTGAGCCACTCCCCGTCCGGAGTGACGCCCGTGATCGAGAGCCGCTGACCCGCGGCGACGAGCGCGCCCATCCGCGGGGCGTCGTCGGCGGCGCGCTCGCGGATCGTGACGTTCCGGGTCTGCGCGTTCACGGCGCGGAGGCTCGTGACCTCGATCTCGGCGCCCGTGGCCGGCCGCGTGACGTAGCCCTCGACGAGCACGTGGTGCCGGTCCGCACCGCGGAGGAGCCGGAGGAACGGCTCGTTCGTCACGCGGACGCCGTTCACGGTGACGGTCTCCCCGATCACCGCGACCATGCCCGTGACTTTCTTCATGAGCTGCGGCGCCGTGTCGGTCCCGAGGAGGAGCGAGCCCATCGTCACCCAGCCGGGCTCCGACTCGCCGTCGTTCTCCTCGATCCGGACCTTGAGCCACTGGCCGTTCCGGCTGCGGCCGATCACGTCGATCCGGTGGCCGGGCTCGACGGTCGTCATGACGAGCGCGCCCTGCTCCGGGCCCTGGAGGATGGGCACCGCCGTCTCGGAGCCGTTCCGTGACGTGATCCGCGCGAGAGTCAGGCAGTCCTTCTCGCCGTCCTTTGCGACCGTGCCCAGCACGGTCACGAACTTCCCCGCGGACGGAGCGAGGAGGTCGAGGAGCGGCCCCTTCTCGAGGCGCACGCCGTTGACCGCGAAGCTCTCCCCGTTCTTCTGGAGGCGGCCCTCGAGCTTCGAGAGCTTCGCGCCCGGCTGAGCGAGGAGGACCGACGGTGAAGCGACGAGGAGTACGACGGCGAGGCCGATCGGACGCGCGAGCATGTTCGTTGACTCCCTAGACCGCGTTGAGCGGTGTCGCGCGATGCCGAGCACGGAGCGTTCCCTCGACCGAAGGGGCACAAGCCGGCCGCGTTGACCCGGGAGCGTCGCGCGCGCGCGACGGATCGCCGCAGGGAGCGGCTCGCGGTGGAAAGCGAGTTGCCGGACCGCGCCTCCGCGACCAGACTCCAGGCCGTGGGGACCTCGCTCGAGCCCGGAGTGCGCCTCTCGGGGCATCTCCTCTCCGCGGAGATCGGCGCCGGCGGCTTCTCGCGCGTCTTCCGCGCCGAGCCCGTGAGCGGCGGCCCCGCGGTCGCGATCAAGGTCGCCGTGCGCGGCGAGCTCGTCCAGGCGCTCCGCGCCGAGGGGGCCGTGCTGCGGCGCCTCCAGGGCCCGCGCTTCGTGAAGATCCTCGAGGAGCACCTCGAGGAGGACCCGCCCTACTTCGTGCTCGAGCTCTGCGAGGCGGGCGACCTACGCGCTCACGTGGACCGCGCGCCGCTCAAGCGCCTCCCGCCCGCGGACGTCGCGCGCCTCATGGAGGGGATCCTCGAGGGCTGCGCCTTCGCGCACGACGAGGGCGTCGTCCACGGTGATCTCAAGCCGGAGAACATCCTCCTCGCGCGCCCCGCGGAGGGCGCACCCCTCGAGCCCAAGATCGCGGACCTCGGCCTCTCGCGCGCTCACCGCCAGCAGCTCCTCGCGGGCCGCGCCGCGCTCGAGCAGTCGCTCGCGACGAGGGACGAGAACAGGATCCGCGGCACCTTCGACTACCTCGCGCCCGAGACGCGGAAGGGCGAGGAGATCTCGCCCGCGAGCGACGTCTTCGCGCTGGGCGTGCTCTGCTACGAGCTCCTCGTCGGGAAGCGGCCGCTCGGAGTCTTCCCGCTCCCGCGCGCGCTCCTCGCGAAGGAGGGCATCGAGGTCCCGAAGGCGCTCGACCGCGCCGTCGCGCGCGCGCTCGCGAACGACACGAGCGAGCGCTACCCGGACGCGTCGCTCATGCTCGCCGACCTGCGCTCGGGGGACGACGGCATCCAGTGGGCCCACGAGGGGAGCGGCGGCGAGCGCGCGCCGAAGCTCGCGCGCGTCGAGCCCGTGAACGACGTCCTCTTCGCGGTCCACATCTACAGCGCGGTCGTGACTCCGCTCGTCCTCTTCGGCCTCGTCGCGACCGGGCTCCGCGCGCCCTCGGTGCCGCTCGAGCTCCGCGCCGCCGCCTTCGCGGGCGCGCTCCTCCTCGTCACGGGGGCGCTCGTGAGGGTCGCTCTCTCCAAGCCCGAGGACGCGACATGAGCGAAGCCAGGGCGACCGGAGGGAGCACCGCGGTGAAGTACGCTCACCGCGCGCACGAGCGCGTCGGCCGCTGGGAGCTCATCGCCCCCCTCGGGAAGGGCGGCTTCTCCGAGGTGTGGCACGCGCGCCACGCGATCCCGTGCGAGCCGCTCGCGGGCATGGGGCCCGGCATGCCCGTCGCGCTCAAGCTCCTCGTCCACCCCGAGCACGTGGTCGAGCTCAGGAAGGAGGCGAGCGCGCTCGCGATCGTCCGCGGCGAGGGGATCGTCCGGACCTTCGAGACGGACCTCGAGCACGAGCCGCCGTTCATCGCGCTCGCGCTCCTCGAGGGAGGAGACCTCCGCGCGCGGTTGAGAGAGAGCGAAGGGAAGCTCGGCTGCTCGGAGGCCCTCCGCCTCGTCGAGCGGCTCCTCGAGATCCTCGGGCGCGTCCACCGCGAGGGCGTCGTCCACGGCGACCTGAAGCCGGAGAACGTGCTCTTCACCCTCCATGGAGCGGCATCCGGAAGCTGGGCCGAGCCCTTCCTCGCGGACTTCGGGCTCTCCCGGAGGATCGCTCAGCGGTCGGCGACCCTCTCGGTCAGCCTCTCGCTCGCCGACGCGCGTCTCGCGGGCACGATCGAGTACATGGCGCCCGAGCAGCGCGAGGGAGCGAAGCCCACGCCACGCTGCGACGTCTACGCGCTCGGAGTCATCCTCCACGAGCTCGTGACCGGCGAGCGGCCGCAGGGCGTCTTCGACCTGCCGGGCAAGAAGGACCCGGGCCTCCCGCCGCTCGTGGACCGGACGCTCGCGGGCGCGCTCGCGCTCGACCCGCGCGAGCGCTTCGCGGACGCGGGCGCGATGCTCAAGTTCCTCCGCGTCGGACTCTGGAACGACGGGCAGCTCCTCCGCGCCTCGCAGGCGGGCGTCCGCGACCGGGGCGTCATCGCGGGCGACTACGCGTGGGCGTGGCTCGGGACGGTCGGCTTCCTCGCGGCGATCTCGCAGAACGAGCTCAGGAAGAGCGGGGCGCACGCGCTCGCGTTCCTCGCCGCGCTCCTCGTCGCCTCGCTCCCGATCGCCGTCGTGCTGCCCGCGCTCCGCCGCTGGAACGCTCGCCTCCGCCGCGACGGCGACCGGATCGAGCGGCAGATCGAGGTCCTCCGCGGCTGGCGCGAGCCCGACGCGGCGAAGACGATCGAGTCGATCGCCCCCGAGGTCGTCCGACGCGCGAAGCGCCGGACGACGTTCCGGTGGCTCCTCTCGATGCTGCGGATCGCTCTCTGGAGGCGACGGAGGCGCCGCCGCCTCCGCGCGCGCGTGGAGCCATCGTGATCACTTCACATTGAAGAAGTAGAGCGCCATTCGTTCGTTCTCGTTCTCGGCGTCGTCCTCGTTCTCGCGTAGAACGAGAACGAGAACGAGAACGAGAACGAGAACGAGTGGTCAGTGAGTCCCGTTGCCGTTCTTGCCCGCGATCACGGGCGCCGACGCGGCGTGAAAGAAGTCGCGCATCGGCATGGGCGGCGTGCGCCCGTCGATGACGCTCTTGATCGGCGCCGGGTCGAGGATGTACCGCCAGAGAGGCTGGGGCACGTCGCGCGACCGCGCGAGGGCCGAGACGACCTCCTGATCCCAGCTCGCGCCGAAGTTGATGAGGTCCTCGCCCTTGATCGGGCCGCGGCACTTCTTCGAGCCGCAGCGGCACGCGAGGAAGTCGATGTTGCACTCGGCGTACTCGCAGGTGAGCTCCTCACCCGGGTGCACATCGCGCACGGTGATCTGGAACTGCGGAGTCACGCCGCGCACGGCGGGCTCGCAGTGGTGGTTCATGTAGCGCGCGTGGTCCCAGCAGAGGATCGAGCTGCCGCTCGGATCCACGTAGGAGTAACGCGATGCGATCTCGGCGTAAGGTGGCGCCAGCGCCGCGACCTCGTTCGCCGACATGATGATGTCGAACCTATCGAGCACCCAGGCGATCGTCCCCTTCGGGATGAACTTCGTCGCCACTGGGCCGAGGCCGATCTCCTTCGAGATCAACCTCAACTCGGTATCTGGATGGATCATGGATGTTCGTTCACGCTCCCCGGCGACATGATGCAGGATGGCACCGTCAACCACGAGCATTCTTTCAAGACTCGCCGTGAGATCGCGTAAGATCAAGTGCTGCAAGCTATAACGGCGCGGCCCGCGCTCGCCTCTGGGCGTCGCGGAGCCCATCTCGCTCCCGGGGTTCGAAGAGGAAGGCGAGCGCAAGGAGCACCCCCGTGGCGGCGAGAGCACAGAGGAGCAGGGGACGCCGCAGCCAGACGCGCTCGGGCTTCTTCCGGCGGGTGGCCATCCCGATGAGCGAGACGAGGATGAGCGCGGGCAGGACCTCGCCGAGCGAGCGCGTCGAGCTCGCCGCGAGCGCGCTCTCGAGGACCGAGAAGGCCTCGTCGGCGCGCGGATACGGAGCGTGCCCACCCGCTTCGCGGGGGGGCACGCGGGGGGCCCGCTCCAGAGTCACGACCGCGAGGCGAGCCTCGTGGTCGGAGAGCGTTCGAGTCTGGCCGTCGCTCAGCGCGACGGGGCCCGCGAGCGCGCGCTCGTAAGACGTCACCTTCGCGCTCAGCGTCGCGCCGCTCCGTGCGATGACCCAGTCGATCCGGTCCTCCGCCGGGAGCTCGGTGAAGCGCGCTCCGTGCGCGAGGAGCTCGAAGGGGAGCGAACCCTTCCGGGCGTTCAGGTCGCCCGCGAGGACGAGCGGGACACCGTCCTTCTCGACGAGGAACTCCGCGGCCTCGAGGGCCTCGGCGGTGCGAGTCGCGAGGTACTCCGCCTCGTCGCCATAGACCGCGTGCATGTGCGTGTCCGCAACGTCGAGCGGGCCGAGCGGCGTCTCGACGCGCACGCGCGCGATGCCCTTCCCGCCGTAGAAGTCGCAGTGCCAGAGCTTCCACGCCTGGCCGCCGCAGCGGTAGCGGAGGAACGAGCTCTCCTTGATCGGGAAGCGCGAGCAGATCTGGAGACCCGAGCCGACGAGCCCCGACGGGTAGCGCCGCGCGTGGACGAGCCCCGCGGCGGCGAGGTCCGCGACGACGCGCTCCGCGTCCTGGTCGATCCAGAGCTCCTGGAAGCAGACGACGTCGGGCTTCAAGGCGCCGAGCGCCGCGCCGATCTTCTCGATCCTCGGGCCGTTCGCATCCGACATGCCGGCGGGCATGTCCCACGCGTTGAAGGTGACGACCCGGACGTGGATGGGGTCCGCGCGCCCTTTTGATGGCGCGCCGAGCAGGCCCGCGAACGCGAGAAACGCCGCGCCGAACCTGGACGCGCCGCGTCGTACGGGCCCCATGTCGGTCATCTCCCCGTCAAGAGTGTCACAAATGGACGACGCCCGCGCCTTGTGGCGAAAGTTCGTGCGTCCGACCAGGTTGCGCCCTAAATTCTGTCCGCATGCAGACCATCCATGACCTCCAGGCCGAGCTCGCCGCCGCGGGTCTCGGCGGTCCCGCGACCGGCAAGATGCTCGCGAAGATCGTGTTCCTGATGGCGATCGCGGTCTCCTTCCTCGCGGCCGCGGTCCTGGTCGAGCCGCTCTGGGCGAAGACGCTCCTCATCATCGCCGGTTCGTGGTTCCACGTCGGCGCCACGATGTGCGGCCACGACGGCGTCCACCAGGCGGTGAGCCCGAAGCGCTGGCTGAACGATGCGATCGGATGGTTCTGCTTCACGGTCCTCGGCGGGCTCGCGTGCGACTACTGGCGCGTCAAGCACAACCTGAAGCACCACCCCTTCTGCAACGTCGCCGACCGCGACCCCGACGTCGACCAGTGGCCCTTCGCCTTCTCGACGCGCCAGCACGAGCGCTCGATGTTCCTCTGGCGCGCGTTCCACAAGATCCAGGCGTGGACCTTCTACCCGATCGTCTTCATCTTCATGACGCCTCTCATGCGCTGGGCCGGCCTCATGCACTCCTTCAGGAACGCGTTCAGCCGTCCGAAGGCCGCGGTGGACATCCTCGCCCTCGCCGCGCACGCCGCGCTCTGGTTCGCGCTGCCGCTCGCCCTCGGCGTCTCGCTCCCCATGACGCTCGCGATCTACGCCCTCACGACGGCCATGGGCGGCGTCTACCTGACCATGATCTTCGCGCCGGCTCACATGACGACGCCGCTCGTGAAGGAGTTCAGGGACCCGCTCCTCCTCCAGCTCGCGACGACGAGGAACTTCAAGACGAACCCCGTCTTCAGCTTCAACCTCATCGGCCTCGACTACCAGATCGAGCACCACCTCGTCCCGCGCCTCTCGAGCTTCGACCTCAAGAAGGCGGCGCCGATCGTGAAGTCCTTCTGCGCGCGCAACGGGCTCCCCTACACCGAGACCACCTGGTTCCGCGGCCTCGTGGACACGCAGGTTCGCCTCGGCCTCGGGTGGGATCTCCCCGAGATCGTGCTCGGCGACCGCATGGCTCCGCCGCCTGCCGCCACGGAGCCGGTCGCCGAAGCCGTCGCCTGAGACGAAGAGTGCCGCCTTCGGCGCGGCTCTCACTCGTCCTCGTAAGGCTTCAGGGGGATGACCGGTACCTTGTCTTCGAACTTGCCGCCGATCATCGCCCACCACGCGAGCGTCGGTTCGAGCTCCTTCTCCTGGGCCGCGATCACGAACTCGTCGAACTCGGGCTCCTTCATGCCGCGCGCGTCGCTCAGCTGGGGATGCGGTCCTTCGGCGAGCGCGGTCTTGAGCCCGTACGCGACGCCCGCGGCGGCGAAGAGGACGGCGCCCGCGATCCAGAGCCACCAGGGAGCCGTGCGCTCGCCGATGTAGAAGTAGAGAGCGCCACCCGCCACGGCGCCGAGCGCCCCGCCGCAGCCGAAGCCCCAGCCGCCGCGGCTCTGACGGTTCGCCGAGACCATCCACGACTGGTAGCGCTTGCAGTGAGGGCAGAGCGCCTCGCCCTGGCGCGGCTTGAACTGGATCGCCTCGCAGGCCTTCTGGATCTGCTTCGAGATCTCCTCGCGCATGCCCTCGTCGCTCGAGAAGATCGGCAGACCCGTCGTGCGCGCGGTCGTGCTCCCGGACGCTATGTAGACGAAGCGCTCCTTGCAGCCCTGGCAGCGGATCGTGCGCGCCTGCACCCAGACGACGCTCACGTCCATGCTCTTGTAGACGATGACGGGCATCTCAGACCTCGAGAGCGCGAGCGACGACGAGCCGCAGACCCCCCCTCGGCTCGGGCTCGGGGTCCCGGATCGGTTCGAAGCCGGAGGCGTGGAGGAGAGCGTCGAGCTCGGAGGAGTCGTGCCAGTGGAGGCGGAGCGGCCCGAACGCGCGCGGCCCGCTCGATGCGTGGAGCACGAGCGTGATCGTCCGCACCCGCGCTTGCCGGTCGAGCCGCTCGTGGAGGACGACCTCGCCCGCGCGCGCGCGCCGCACGCGGACGGCCGACACCTCGGGCTGCGTGTCCGACGGCGGCCCCGCGACGTGGAGCGCGAGCCGGCCTCCCGGGAGGAGGTGCCGCCGCACCGCGCGGAGGGCGGCGCCGGCGTCGGCGACGTGCTCGAGGACGCGCGCCGGTCCGATCGCGAGCGCGAAGCGCTCCTCGACCGCGAAGGACTCGAGGTCCGCGCGCACGAGGTCGCGGAGCCCTCGGGCGCGCGCGCGGTCGAGCATGGCCTCCGAGCGGTCCACGCCGACGACGCGGACGCCGGCTCGCGCGAGCGGCGCCATGACGCGGCCGGTGCCGCAGCCGAGCTCGAGCACGGGGCCCTGGGCCGCGCGCGCGAGCTCGAGCCACAGTGGGATGTCTTCCTCGCTCGTCTCGATGAGGTCGTAGAGCGAAGCGTCGAGCGCGGTGATCGGTGACGCGACGAGCGGAGCCGTCACGCGAAGGCGGCCGCGAGCGGGCGCCTGTTGCAGACGACCGAGAAGACCGGCTCGACGCCGAGCATCTCGAGGACGACGCGGACCTTGTCGGTCACGCCGAGGAGCGAGAGGCCCCCGCCCGCGGCCTCGAGGGCCTGCGCGTGCTTCACGAGCACGGCGATCCCGCTCGAGCTCACGTACTTCACGCCCGCGAGGTCCACCGCGACGTGGCGCGCTCCGCGCGCATGGAGCCTCTCGAAGGCCTGGTCGAGGAGCGGCGCGTGAGCGAGGTCGATCGCTCCCTTCGCGCTGAGGACGATCGCGTCCGCGGAGTCGATCTCGGCGTCGAGGAGCTTCAGCTCGAGCGTCATGGACCTCACCTCCCGCTCACAAAGTAACGAGGAGGGTCACCTCGATGCCATACTCGGTGCCGGCTTCGATGAAGAGGCAGATCGGCCGCTACGAAGTGACGGGGGAGATCGGCCGCGGGGGAGCCGGCGTCGTGCTGCGCGGGCGCTCCCCCGAGGGCGACGACGTCGCGATCAAGCTGGTCCGCCGCGACCGGCTCAACGCGGACGCGCTCGCCCGGTTCGAGCGCGAGCAGCGGCTCCTCCGGACGATCGAGGGCGGGAACGGCTTCGTGCCGCTCCTCGACGCGGGAGACAGCCCCGAGGGGCCCTACTTCGTCATGCCCTTCCTCGGAGGAGGCACGCTCCGGATGCGCCTCCTCCGCGGCACGCAGCCGATCGGCGACACGGTCGCGATCCTCCGCAGCCTCGCCCTCTCGATCGGGCGCGCCCACAAGCGCGGGATCGTCCACCGCGACCTGAAGCCCGAGAACGTCATCTTCGACGACGCGGGGCGCCCGCTCATCGCCGACCTCGGCCTCGCGAAGCACTACCGGCGCGACGTGGCCGGCGCGCGCGGCACGCAGTTCCTCACCGTCACCGACCAGTCGAAGGGGACGCCGGGCTACATGCCGCCCGAGCAGCTCACGGGGATCAAGGACCTCGGGCCCACGGCCGACGTGTACGCCCTCGGCGCGATCGCCTACGAGTGCCTCGCGGGCAAGCCGGCGTTCGAGGGCGAGAACCTGATCGAGGTCGTCGCGAAGAGCGCGCAGGGCATCTTCACGCCCCTCGCGGAGCAGCGGCGCGACTGTCCCCCCTGGCTCGCGACCCTCGTCGAGCGGTCGCTCGCGCTCGACCCGAAGCAACGGCCCGCCGACGGTCAGGCGTTCGTGGACGCGCTCTCCGCGAGGAGCGGCGAGGCGCCGCGAGGCCGCGAGGGCACCGTCGTCGTCGCGGGCCTCGCCGCGGTGCTCGTCGCGCTCGTCGTCGTCGCGCTCTCGCTCGTCCTCCGGCGCGCGCCGGAACCCGTCCCCGCTCCGGCCCCCGAGCCGCCGGCGACGGCCGCCGCGCCCGCGTCGCCGCCCGCGCCGGCGCCCGCACCCGCGTCGGAAGGGCCCGTGTCTCCGCGCTCGGTGTCGCC
>CAZYLP010000175.1:0-12265 GCA_964648345.1 uncultured Planctomycetota bacterium | reverse complement strand
GCTCGGCGAGCGCGTCGAGCACCGCCCCTCCGAGCTCTCGGGCGGCGAGCGCCAGCGCGTGGCCGTCGCGCGCGCGCTCGTGACGAAGCCGCGGATCCTCCTCGCGGACGAGCCGACGGGGAACCTCGACACGAAGTCGGGCGCCGCGGTGCTCGACCTCTTCCGCCGCGCCAACCGGGACCGCGGGATCACCGTCGTCATCGTCACGCACGACCGCTCGGTCGCGCTCGCGACCGACCGCGAGATCGCGATCCGCGACGGCTCCGTGATCCACGACGGCGTCCCCCGCACCGTCTCGACGGTCGGGCCGCTATGAGACGAGCGGCCGCGAGGCGCGGTGCTCGATGAGCCCGCTCGCCCTCACCCGCCTCGTCGCCGAGGCGCTCTGGGACGAGCGCCGGCGCATGGGCCTCTCGGCCCTCGGAGTGGTCATCGGCGTCACGTCGATCGTCCTCCTCATCTCGATCGGCACCGGCGCGCGGAGCTACGTGAAGGAGCAGTTCGGCGGCATCGGCGCCGACGTGCTCATCCTCATCCCGGGCCGCGTCGAGACGACGGGCGCGGTCCCCGGCCTGGTCCAGGGCACGCCGCGTCCGATCACGATCGACGACGCCCGGGCCGTGAAGCGCTCCGTGCGGACCGTGAAGGACATCGCCCCGCTCGCGGTCGGCACGAGCCGCGTCGAGGCGGGCCCGCGCACGCGCGACTGCCTCGTCCTCGGAGCGACCGCCGAGTTCGCGGAAGTACGGCGCCACCATCCGTCGGTCGGCCGCTTCCTGCCGCCCGACGGGGAGGCGAGCCGCGGCGACCGCGTCTGCGCGCTCGGCAACACGGTCGCGCGCGAGCTCTTCTCGGGCGCGAACCCGATCGGGGAGCAGGTGCGGATCGGCGGGATCCGCTTCCGCGTCCAGGGCGTCATGGAGGCGAAGGGCCGCCAGCAGGGCCTCGACCTCGACGAGCTCGTCTTCGTCTCGGAGCCCGTGGCGCGGCGGCTGTTCAACATGAACGGCCTCTCGCGGTGCCTCGTCCAGCTGCAGGGGATCGAGGACGAGAAGGTGAGCATCGAGGAGGTCCGCCGCGTCCTCCTCCAGCGGCACAAGGGCGTCGAGGACTTCACCGTCCTCACGCCGGGCCAGATCCTCGACAGCCTGCACAAGATCGTCGGCGTCCTCACGGGCGCGCTCGCGGGGATCGCGGCCGTGAGCCTCGTCGTGGGCGGGATCGGGATCGCGAACACGGCGCTCGTCGCGACGACGGCCCGGACCGAGGAGGTCGGGATCAAGAAGGCGCTCGGCGCCGCGCCCGGATGGATCCTCGCCCAGTTCATCCTCGAGAGCGCCGCGCTCGGAGCGGGGGGCGGCCTCGTGGGCTCCGTCCTCGCCTGGACGATCTGCGAGGTCGTCAAGCTCACCTTCGGCAAGGGCCTCCCGCTCGAGACCCCGGGCTGGAGCATCGCGCTCGCGGTCTCGGCGTGCGGGCTCGTCGGCCTCGCGGCCGGCGCGCTCCCCGCGGCGCGCGCCGCGGCGCTCGACCCGGTCGTCGCTCTCCGCTCGGGTGGGGGGGCCCGCAAGTAATCATGGACCCCCGAGAGCTGGCCTCGTCGATCTGGAACTCGCTCCTCGACAGGAAGGCGCGCGTCCTCCTCAACATGCTCGGCGCGGCGATCGGGACCGGCGCCGTCGTCCTCCTCGTCGCCCTCGGGACGGGCGCGCGCGACTCCGTCCTCCACGAGTTCACGGCCCTCGGCTCCGGGATCGTCGTCGCGACGCCGGGCCACACCGAGACCATGGGCTTCTCGCCGAGCTTCGCCGGCAACAACATGCCGATCTCGATCGAGGACGCGCAGGCCGTGACGCGCGCGATCCCGGCGATCCGCAACTGGACGGGCACGGCGGGCGGCTCCGCGCGCGTCGAGGCGAAGCCGCGCGGGCGCCACGTCATGGTCGCGGGCCTCCAGCACGACTGGATCAACATCTGGAACGTCCAGGTCGTCGCGGGGACCTGGCTCCCCGAGTGCGATCCGAAGGGCGGGCCGCGCGTCGCGGTGCTCGGCATGAGGCTCGCGCGCGAGCTCTTCCCGGGCGAGAACCCGCTCGGCCGCTTCGTGCGGATCGGCGGGACGCGCTTCCGCGTCGTCGGCGTCGTCTACAAGGGCCGCTCGCTCGGGATCGACCTCGACGACATGGCCTACGTGCCGCTCGACCGGGCCATGAAGCTCTTCGACCTGAAGGGCCTCACGTCGCTCGAGACCTCGGGCGGCACCGGCGCCGACTCGCGCGCGATCAAGAACGACCTCACCGCGGCGCTCAAGCAGCGGCACCGCGGACACCAGGACTTCATGGTCGTCTCGCAGGACGACATGCTCGATGCCCTCTCGGGCGTCCTGTCCGCGATCACGACGGGGCTCGTCGCGATCGCCGCGATCTCGCTCATCGTCTCGGGCGTCGGGATCGCGAACACGATGCTCGTGACGGTCAGCGAGCGCCGGAGCGAGGTCGGCCTCAAGCTCGCGCTCGGCGCGACGCGCGGCGTCGTCCTCGTCGAGTTCCTCCTCGAGGCCGTCGTGATCGCCGGCGTCGGGGCCTTCACGGGCCTCGCGGGCGCCGTGCTCATCGCGCGACCGCTCGGCACGGCGGCCCTCGGCGAGCCGGCGCCGACGCCGGCGTGGGTGCTCCTCCTCGCGTCGGCCGTGAGCGTCGTCCTCGGAGTCGCGGCCGGGATCTGGCCGGCGCGACAGGCGAGCCTGATCCCGCCCGCGGACGCTCTCCGCGCGGACTAGATGGCACGGTCCGTGCGCGGAGCCCTCCGTGGCCGCCGCGCTCCGCGCCTTGCAGAGAATCCAGGAGCTCCTCGCGTCCGGGGAGGATCCCCGCCGCATCTTCGCTTCCGTGCTCGAGGTCGTGAACGAGCACCGCTCCGTGAGCGGCGCCCGGCTCGTCGTGGACGCGAGGGTACGCGCCCGCTGGGGCGAGCACGGCCGCGAGCCCGAGCGATTCCCCGCCGGCCCGGACGCGGTCCTCGAGGTCGAGGCGAGGGAGCCGCTCGACCCGCCCGGCCCCGCGTTCATGTAAGCCTTCGCGGGCGGGCTCGGCCTCGCGCTCGCCGCCTACGTGGCGCGCTAGGGCGCGGGCGCGGGGCGCCGGCGCATCGAGGAGATCCTCGCGATCGTCTGCCACGACCTCCGCTCGCCGCTCGGGACGATCTTCCTCGGGCTCGGCCTCCTCGAGCGGTCGCGGAAGGGCGATCCGACCGTCGCGCGCGACACCCGCTCGATCCGCGGCGCTGCGCAGGACATCGACCGCTTCATCGAGGACCTCGTCGAGCTCCGGCGCATCGAGAACGGCCTCCTCGTCCTCGACCGCCACCACCAGGACGTGGCGACGCTCGTCGCCGAGGCGACGGGCGCTTCCCGCTCGCCCGTGCTGGCGCACCGCTCGCTCGAGCTCGTCGCCCGCGTCGACCGCGGCCTGCCCGCGGTGCTCGTGGACCGCGAGCGGCTCCTCCGCACGCTCGCGCGCCTCATCGAGCACGCGGCGCGCTCCGCGCCCCGCGGCTCGACGCTGGAGCTCGACGTGTCGCGAACGGACGACGGCGGCGTCTCCTTCGAGCTCGACGCGCCCTCGCCTCACCTCCTCGACGAGGTGGACATCATCGGCGCGTCGGGCAAGACGCCCGGGACGGGCTTCGCGCTCGCGATCGCGACGCACGTCGTCCGCGAGCACGGCGGCACCCTGTTCGGGAGCGCGCGCGACGGGAGCGTCAAGCTCGGCTTCACGATCCCGGGTGTCCCGAGCGACGCGGCGAGCGAGGCGGCCTGACGGACGAGCGGCAGCGAGGCGCCGTGCTCAGCGCGAGCCGGACGCCGGGGCCGCCACGCCGTGGGACGACTCGACGGCCGCGAGGTCGCGGCGCGCGGCGGCGAGCCGCTCCGGCGTGACGCCGTCCGTCTTCTCGAGGAGCGAGACGAAGACGCGATGCGAGTCCACGCGCGACGGCTGATCCTCGACCGCGTCCTGGAGCATCTTGAGCGCCCCCCACTTGTCGTTCATGTCGTAGCGGAGCCGCGCGGCCTCGAGGGCGATCGCGGCGCGCCGGTTCCGCGAGCGCGCCGCCTTCGTGTCCCGCTCGTAGAGCTCGAGCGCCTTCTTGTAGACCTCGGTGATCATGCCGTTCCGGCGGAGCTGGATCCGCGCCTCCGCGGCGCGGACCGTCGGGTCGTCGCCCGCGAACGGGATCGAGAACACCGCCTCGAGGTCGTGCTTCGTCTGCTCCCAGTCGGAGTCGACGAGGAGCTGCGCCCGCGCGAGGAGGGCCTCCTTGTCGCGCGGGTTCCCCTCGAGGACGCGGTCGAGGTCCGCGCGCGCGCCCTTCGCGTCGCCGAGCGCCGCGAGGACGAGCGCGCGCGTGACGCGCCCGTGCGGGAACTGGCTCGGCGCCATGCCGAGCGCGTGGTCGAGGTCCACCTTCGCGCCCGCGTGGTCGCCGACCTCGTGGCGGAGCTCGCCGCGGACGAACCACGCACCCGAGATCGCATCGGCCTGCGAGCAGAGCGGGTCCACGTCGGCGAGCGCCGCCTTGTAGTCCGCCATCTTGAGGCGCGTCCAGGCGCGGCCGACGCGGCAGCTCTCGGTGAACTTGGGGCCCACCTTCAGCCGGAGGACGTGGTCGAAGTCCGCGAGCGCGTTCTCGTACTCGTTCTGCTCGAGGAAGAGGTAGCCCCGCGTCCTGAGCGCCTTCTCGTCGTCGGGGGACTCCTGGAGCGCCTCGGTGAGCTTGGCGATGAGGTCGTCCTTCCGGTTGTGAGCCGCGTCGCCGTCGTGGGCCTGCGCCGCGCCGAGGAGGACGAGGACGAGGAGGAGGGCGTTCTTCGGTCTCACTTTATCCCCAGCTTCTCGAGCTTGCGGTAGAGGCTGCGCAGCGAGACGCCGAGCTTCTTCGCGGCGAGCGTCTTGTTGCCCTGGCAGCGCTCGAGCGTCGAGAGGATGTGGCGCTTCTCGACCTCGGAGAGGCTGACGTCCGCCTCGGGGATCGAGGGCGCGCTCGGAGCGGCCGCCCCGACCGGCGCGTGCGCGCCGCTCGAGCGGAGGCGGTCGGAGGACGGCGTGGGCGCCGGCGCCGGGGCGTCGGCGGTGAGACCCGGGCAGTCGTCGGGCCGGACGACGCCGTCGGGCGAGAGGATCACGCCGCGCTCGAGGACGTTCTGGAGCTCGCGGACGTTCCCGGGCCAGCGGTACTTCGTGAAGAGGTCGAGCGCCTCGGGCGTCACGCGCGCGCCCTTCGGGTAGCGGTGCGCGTCGCGGCGGATGAAGTGGTCGACGAGCTGCGGCACGTCCGAGAGCCGCTCCCTGAGCGGCGGCATGCGGACGGAGAGGACGTTCAGGCGGTAGGAGAGGTCCTCGCGGAAGCGGCCGTTCGCGACCTCCTCCTTCATGACCCGGTTCGTCGCCGCGACGACGCGCACGTCGGCCTTGCGGACGCGCGCCTCGCCGAGGCGGCGGAACTCGCCGTTCTCGAGGACCCGGAGGAACTTCTTCTGGATCTCGAGGGACATCTCGCAGACCTCGTCGATGAAGAGCGTCCCGCCGTCCGCGACCTCGAAGAGGCCGCGCCCGTCCTTCGTCGCGCCCGTGAACGCGCCCGCGACGTGGCCGAAGAGCTCGTTCTCGAGGAGCGACTCCGAGAGCGCGCCGCAGTTGATCGCGACATACGGCCGCTCGCGCCGCGGAGAGGAGGCGTGGATCGCGCGCGCGGCGAGGTCCTTGCCCGTGCCGCTCTCGCCCTCGACGAGGACCGGCGAGGGCGACGCCGCGACCTTGTTGATGAGCTCGCGGACGCGCGCGATCGCGGGGTGGTCGCCGACGATGAGCGCGCCCTCGCGCCAGCCGGTCCGGGCGAGCTCCTCCTTGAGATCGCGGTTCTCGCGGGCGAGGCGGCGCTTCTCGCAGGCGTTCCCGATGTAGACCTCGAGCTCGGCCATCTTCACGGGCTTCGAGAAGTAGTGGAACGCGCCCGCCTTCATGGCCTCGATCGCCGTCTCGAGGCTCCCGTGGCCCGTGAGCATGATCGCCTCGATCGAGGGGCGCAGCTCGCGGAGCTTCTTGAAGGTCTCCATGCCCGAGATCCCGGGCAGCGCGAGGTCGAGGAGGGCGAGGTCCACGTCGCTCTCCGCCGCGCGGGCCACCGCCTCCTCGCCCGAGCCGCAGGCGACCACCTCGTAACCGCGCCGCGAGAGCTGCCGCTCGAGGAGATCGCGGAGCAGCTTCTCGTCCTCCACGACCAGGATCCGCGCGAGGGGCGGCGCGTCCGGCTTCGAGGGGGGAGGCGCCACTTGCTGCGGCGGGGGCGTGTTCAAAGCTCGTTTTCTCCGCGGACCATCATCCTCGATGAATGTCGTCGCGCCAGGGGGCGAGAGGCAGAGAGCGGGCGTGGATGCACGATTCCATTTTTCAACGCCGAAGGCGCTGAATGTAGGCCGCAGCGAGAGGCCGCCGATCTTCGATCGGCGCCTCTCGCTGCGACCGGCCTCGGCTGGCGATTCAGAGCACGTCGCGGTCGAACCGCCAACCGAGGTCAGTCGCGTCGAGAGCGCCCGAACGACAGTTCGGCGCGCTCTCGGCGCGGCCAATCTCGGCGCCTTCGGCGTTGTCTTCCGTTCACGCGACGACGCTGTGCAGCTCGATCGCCCCGCTCGGACTTCGAGCGAGGAATCCTCTCCCGTTCTTCTCCCAGCGAATGAGGCTGTAGCCGTTCGAAAGCTCGAGGATCGTGTTCCGGTCCTCGTCCTGGATGAACCGCCCGTACTCCGAGCTCCCGACGCCCATGAGCGCGATCGCCGCGTGAGGATGCCAGCCGTTGCTTCCGTTCCAGGCCCGGGGCCGGAGCGTCGTGATAGCACCGGTGAGCGGATCGAGATCGAAGACGGCCATGTCGGTGCGACTGAAGACGCGGAGCGTCCTGCCATCGCCGACGAGCTGGGAGTACGAGACGTCCTTGAACTCGACGAAGCGAGACCAGCCGAGTGCTCGGTGCTCGACGCGAACGCCATCCTCGCGGTAGTTGCCGAACATCGAGTCGCCGAGAAGAGTGCGTGGCCAGGCGATGATCTGCGGTATGTCCCAGATCACGCCTGACTGGTGCTTCACGATCCGCTCGAGCTTCACGACGTCGAGCGACGGCAGCGCCGCGATGACGAACCCTTCGGGCCCGAACCCGAGGACACGATCGCCCCGAGGCGAGAGGCGGAGGACCTTGAGAGAGGAGGGCTGCTGCGAGATCGCCACGGCGCCATCGGAACCAACGACCACGCGGTGCAAGACGCCCTCGTCTGAGACCACCACTGCGCCCCGACCGACCGCGAAGGTGATCCTCGACCCGAAACTCAGCACCACCTCGCCGCGCTCCACATCGATCAGCTCGCGCCGATCGAAGTCATCCCGGACCGCGAGTCGGCCCGAGTCGTCGAGAGTGATCGGAGGAGCCCCGACGTTGCGCGGTCGCCCGAAGTCGAAGACGACCTTCATGGCCGCGACCTCCTCGCGCCAGAGACGCTCGGAGAGCTCCTTGGCGGCCGGAAAGTGCGCGAAGGGGATCTTCGAGAAGTCGAGAACGTCGAGCGCCTCGCCGCGGCGGGCGCTCCGGGAGAGCTCGGAGGCCAGGTGGATCCTGAGCGCGGCGTCCTCCGGGGACCCGCGGAGGGCGTGCATCAGGTCCGCGATGACGTGGTCGCTCACGGCCCAGATTGTGGCTGGCCCGAGGCGTGGAAGGAACGGCCCGGGCAGCCCTTCTCGAGGTGACGGCCCGGGTTGACGGGGACGCTCGGAGCCGCCAACCTGAGACCGGTCCAACGCCACCCCTCGAGGTGCTCGCCATGGACGATCGAAAGACCGTCACCCAGACCCCTCCCGGAACCGGTGCCGGCACGGGGCCGATAGAGCCCTCCCCGCGGGAGATCGCGGCCCCGACCGCGAAGATCATCGCGCCCACGAGCACGCCCGCCGCGGGCGACCTGAAGATCGGGCAGATGCTCGGCGGCTACGAGGTCATCCGCCTCCTCGGACGAGGCGGCATGGGCGCGGTCTACCTCGCGAAGCAGGTCAAGCTCGACCGCCTCGTCGTCGTGAAGGTGATCGCGCCGCACCTCGCCTCGCAGCCCGAGATCGTGGGCCGCCTCCACCGCGAGGCGAAGGCCGCGGCGAAGATCGGCTCCGACCACGTCGTGCAGGTCTTCGACTGCGACACGGTGGACGGAGTCCCGTTCATCGTGATGGAGTACGTCGAGGGCACGTCGGTCGACGACCACCTCGAGAAGAGCTACCGCCTCTCGCCCGGCGAGGCGACGCGGATCGTCCTCCAGGCGGCGAAGGGCCTCAAGGCGGCGCACGACGTGGGCGTGCTCCACCGCGACATGAAGCCGGCGAACCTCCTCATGGCGAAGGACGGCCGCGTGAAGGTCGCCGACTTCGGCCTCGCCAAGCTCGCGCCCGCGGGGAGCGACCCGGGCGTCCAGAAGAGCGCGAGCCTCTCCATGGAGGGACAGATCCTCGGGACGCCGGCCTACATGGCCCCGGAGCAGGCGGACGCGAAGCCGCTGGACGCGCGCGCGGACCTCTACGCCCTCGGGGTCACGTACTACGAGCTCCTGACGGGCGAGCTCCCCTTCAAGGGGACGACGCCGCTCAAGATGATCGCGGCTATGCTGAACGACCCCGTGACGCCGCCGCGCATGGTGATCCCGACGATCCCGGAGGCCGTCGAGAACGCCGTCCTCACGCTCATGGCGCGGGACCGCTTCGCGCGTCCGGCGAACGCGGACGCGGCGATCAAGCTCCTCGAGGGTCTCTCGAGCGGGAGCGTCAACCCCTCGATGGTGTCGGGGATCGTCGAGCCCTCCGTGTCCGCCCCGCCGGCGCCGCCCGCGGCGCAGGCGCAGCCGCAGCCGCAGCCCCGGCCGTCCTCGTCGGTCTCGCTGCCGGCTCTCGGCACGCCGTCCGGGCGCGTCGTCGTGGCGGGGAGGCCCGGGCGGTCGCAGACCGACTGGGCGCTCCTCCTCGCGGTCGGCGGCTCGGTCCTCGTCCTCGGCGCCGTGATGTACGGCATGACGAACCGGAAGCCTCCCGCTCCGCGGCCGATCGAGGCGGCGCCCCCCGCGAAGCCGAGCACCGAGTTCACGCCGTCGAGCGACCCGCCGATCTTCACGAACGACCCGGAAGAGCTCCGGCGCGAGGAGCAGAAGGCGCGCGAGAGGCGCGCCCTCGAGCGGGCGGGCATCGAGGGCCGGGAGGAGCTCGAGCACCGGAACCGCGACCGGGCCGCGAGCCAGCAGAAGACGATGTCGGGCGGGAAGCCGACCTACTCGAGCGAAGGCTCCTCGTACGGGCAGTCCTCCTACGGGAGGGTGGACGAGGCGACGTATCGCGCCGGCCTCACGTCGTTCGCGGCTCGGGCGAAGGCGCTCCACGACCGGGAGTTCGCCCTCCACGAGAGGGAGACCGACATCAAGCGCTCGAAGAACCCGTCGCAGTACGCGCTCCAGGACATCCAGCGGCAGCTCGATGGCATCCGCAAGGAGCGGGCGCAGCTCGAGACCGAGCGGCAGGACCTCCACCGGCGCTACGAGCAGAGCAAGCGGTAGGTCTCCGGGCGAGCATCGTAGACTGGCGCCCCGGAGAGAACCATGAAGGTCGGCATCCTCGGCAGCGGCGACGTGGGGCAGGCGCTCGCGGCGGGCTTCAAGTCGCGCGGCCACGAGGTGAAGATCGGCTCGCGCGACGCGACGAAGGGGAGCCCGTTCGCGGAGGTCGCGAAGTGGGGCGAGCTCCTCGTGGTCGCGACGCTCTGGAGCGGCACCAAGAACGCGCTCGACCTCGCGGGGAAGGAGAGCTTCCGCGGGAAGGTCGTCATGGACGTGACGAACCCCCTCGAGTTCGAGGAGGGGAAGGGCGCGCGGCTCGCGCTCGGCCACACGAACTCGGGCGGCGAGCAGGTCCAGCGCTGGCTCCCGGGCGCGAAGGTCGTGAAGGCGTTCAACACGGTCGGCCACGCGCACATGGTCGACCCGGGCTTCACCGAGGGTCAGCCGGACATGTTCATCTGCGGCGACGACGCCGACGCGAAGCGGACGGTCGCCTCGATCACGAAGGCCTTCGGTTGGGGCGTCATCGACGCGGGCGGGATCGAGGCGTCCCGGCTCCTCGAGCCGCTCTGCATCCTCTGGGTGGACTACGGCATCAAGACCGGCACCTGGAACCATGCGTTCAAGCTTCTGAGGAAGTAGCGCCGTCCGAGGTGTCGCCACTCGTTGACGCGGCGGCACCGTTTTCGGAAAGAATGTGTGCGTCAAGCGAACGTCATCGCCCTAAGACGTTTCGCGACAACGAAGTTTCGACCGTCTCCCCCCGGCATGGTCGGTGCATTTAAGGGCCGTCGCCGACTGGCCACGGGAAGGGCCGGAAGAGGGAGACCGTGCAGCTGAGATCGAAGAGGGCCCTGGCCCTCGTCGCAGTGCTCGCCGCCTCCGCGGGAGCATCCCGACACGCGTCCGCCGACTCGGTCGCGGGCAACGTACTCATCGGCACGACCGCCGTATTCGACCCGAAGCTCGTCAACACCGACGGGAGCGCCACGACCGCCTCGATCGGAGGCCGCGTCGAGACGGCGAGCACGCGCACTTACTCCGCCGAGCTCACGATCACCGACGCGAACGGCTCCGTCGTCCGGCGCCTGCCCACGACCAGCCGCACGACGAACACCACCTGGTGGACCTCGTGGAACGGCGCGAACGACCAGGGCACGCTCGTCGCGCCCGGCCGCTACACGGTGCGGCTCACGGCGTCGGGCGAGGCGACGGGGACGAACACGCGCGCCATCAACATCGTGCGTCTCGGCGCGCGCGCTCTCAAGTTCCTCGACGCGGGCACGACGCGCATCCCGATGGCGTATCACGCGGCCGACGGGACCTCGCGCAGCTACTTCGCGATCGACTCGGCCGGCGCTCACTGGACGCTCGCGCAGTCGAGCCTCGGCGCGGGCGCCCTCGACGACTCGACCGGCCGCGCGCTCGCCGGGCCCGCGCCGTGGACGAACTCCTGGGCGCCGCCGCTCGGCTCGAACGGGTTCGTCGTCGCGCGCGGGCGTAGCCTCCCCGTCGCCTACAAGGTCGGCTCGCGGCCGAACATCCAGCTCACGCTCGGCGACCGCGCGGTCTCCAAGGGCGCGGCGGTCGGGTGCGGGTATCCGATCCCGGGCGTCTCGATCCGGCTCCGCGCGGGCGGTGGGGTCAGCTCGTCGATCTCGCCCGGCGGCACCGTGACGGTGGACCTCGCCGCGCTCCCCGCGGGGCTCGGGCGTCAGGACAAGTACGTCGAGATCCGCTTCGAGTACTCGACGGACGGCGGCGCCTCGTGGTACTCGGTGCCCGGCCGCCAGGCGACGCGGCACCAGATCTACACGCTCCTCGGGACGTCCAAGCTCTCGCCCTGGGGCACGGCATCGAACGAGACGCGCGAGCTTCCGTTCGTGGCCGCGGTGGACGAGGCGACGGTCTCCTTCGCGTGGGGCGCGACGACCTCGGCGACCGCGCTCGACGGGATCACGCGTGCCGTCTACTCGAAGAAGAACCTCACCTACGACGTCGAGATGGGCTCGTCCGCTTACTGGGACGGCGGCGACCTCCAGTCGAACGACTTCGCCTTCGCGGACTTCCTCACGAACCTCTCGCGCGGGCGGACCGTCAACTGCAGCGACTGCGCGAACATCGTCTCGACCTACTCGCGGTCGATCGGCGTCGACATGAAGATCGCGATCCTCGAGAGCAACTTCCGCCTGAACTACATCAAGGGGATCGGAAGCTCCCTGTGGAAGAAGGACATCTTCATCTGGGGCGGCGACACGTTCTCCTACCACGCCGTCGGGACGGTCTCGAACGGCGCGACGGTCCATGACGCCTGCCTCGCGGTGGACGACGGCCCGGCGCCGTGGACGATCGAGAGCCGGGTCGAGCGCCTCCCGGTGGACATGCCGCTCGACCGTTACCGCGAGAAGCTGAGCCCGGACTGGTTCTCGGTCACGGCGACCGGCCGCTGCGTCCAGTACTGAGGGACCGCCATGAAGATCGCCCGCTCCCATCTGCTCGTCGCGTCCCTCGCGCTCCTCCTCTGGGGCTGCAACGGCGC
This sequence comes from uncultured Planctomycetota bacterium, assembly GCA_964648345.1. Lineage (GTDB taxonomy): Bacteria > Planctomycetota > J058 > J058 > JACQDU01 > CAZYLP01. Next base: position 95 of record CAZYLP010000175.1, on the reverse strand, counting down.
CGTCCCGACGGAGCCCACCGCCGAGACCCCGGCCGCGAAGGCGCCGCCCGTGGCCGAGGCTCCGGCGGGCCCCCCCCCAACCCCCCCCCGCGAAG
>CAZYLP010000174.1:0-12315 GCA_964648345.1 uncultured Planctomycetota bacterium | reverse complement strand
GGCCGGCTACGTGGCGCCCGAGCAGCTCGAGGACGCGCGCGGAGTGGGGCCGCCCTCGGACGTCTTCGCGCTCGGAGCGATCCTCTTCGAGGCGCTCTCGGGGGAGCCGACCTTCTCGGGCGACACGGCGTTCGCCGTCCTCGAGAAGTTCCGCCTCGGGAAGCGGCGGGCCGTGCGCGCGGCGTGCCCCGGAGCGCCGGGGCCGCTCGTCGCGGCGATCGAGGCGGCGCTCGCGAAGGACCCGGCGCAGCGGCCGCGGGACGGGCTCGCCTTCGCGCAGCTCCTCGCCGTCACGGAGGCGCCGGCGAGCCGGGGCGGTCTTCTCCTCGGAGTGGGCGTCTTCGCCGGGGCACTCTTGGGCTGGGCGGCCACCATCCTCGTCACCACGAGCTCGAAGCCTCCTCCGCCGGCGGCTGCTCCACCGGCGGTGTCGCCCGCTCCGCCGAAGGCTCCTCCGCCGCCGCTGCCCGCGCCTCCTCCTCCTCCTCCTCAGCCCGCGAAGGACGACGCCCGCGCGAAGTGCCTCGCGAAGGTCGAGGCCGCGAAGAAGAACAAGGTCGATCACCGCCAGCAGGCGCTCGCTCTCATCGAGGAGGCCGTCGCGCTCGACCCGACGTGTGCCGACGCGCACTTCGAGCGGTCGCAGATCCTCATGCTCGTCGGCCGCAACGCCGAGGGCATGGAAGCGCTCGACCGGGCGATCGAGCAGAACCCGGACCACGCGCAGGCGCTCGCGACGCGCGCGCTCAGCCGCAAGCATCAGCACCCGGACGAATCGCTCGCGGACGCGAAGAAGGCGGTCGCGATCGACGCGTCGAAGTTCCCTTACTTCGCGCTCGCCGAGGTCCACATCACGCGCGGAGAGTACACCGACGCGCTCGCCGCGAACGATCGCGCGATCGAGCTCGACGCGAGGAACGCGAACGCGCACCGTCTCCGCGCGGAGTGTCTCCTCAAGCTCGGCCGCCTCGATGCGGCCCTGACGTCGGTGAGGCGCGCCGGCCAGATCGCGCCGAAGCTCGCGAACGTGACGGAGCTCGAGGCCGAGATCCTCGTCGCGCGCGGCGACTTCGAGGCGGCGGCCACGATCGCGCAGGTCGCGCTCGATGCCCACGAGCGCTCCGCGCGCGCACACATCGCCCGCGGCGATGCGCTCATCGGGCTCGAGCGTCATCCGGCCGCGATCGCGTGCTTCGACCGCGCGCTCCAGCTCGAGCCCAACAACCGAAGGGCCTTCGTGCGGCGGGCGGTGGTCAAGAAACACCTCGGGGATCGCGCAGGGGCGCTGGCCGATGCCAAGAAGGCGCTCGAGCTCGCCGGAGAGTCGGCCGATGCCAAGATCATCCGGGAGTTGATCGGAGAGATCGAAAGAGGCGATTGAGAACCTGACGTGGAGGAGCGTCTAGCGTTTCCTCTCCGCGGCGAGCACTCCTTCCAGCCGATCGAGCGTGAACCTCTCCAACCTCGCCGTGACATCCGCTCCCGCGACCTCCGAGAGGATCTTCACGACATCGTCCGAGCGGAGGACGGGCTCGTTCTTCCCGCGCGCGGTGATCGTCGCGAGCACGGTCGCGGTCAGGCCCGGACGAGCGCGCTCGAGCTCCAGCCAGAAGCAGAAGCTCGCGTCATAGCACAGGAACTGGCCCGGGCGCGGGCGCGGGTCGCACTCGCCGGCGCCGAAGGGGAGCTGCTCGCGGGCCCACGCCTCCCCGAGCATGTCGAGGAGCGCGGAGAGCGCGGTGACCTGCTCCGAGTCCTTCTCCTGGAACGAGACGCGCTTCTTCGCGAGGAGCTTGAACGCCCCCGGGAGATCATCGAGGCGGAGCACCTCCTTCAGGAGCGCGTCCGAGTGGACGACCCACTCGGGGAGCTGCCGCCACCGCGTGAGGTCCACCCACGAGATCCCGGCGCGCCGCGCCTCGCGGGCGTACTGGTCGTAGCGCGTGAGCGTCTCGCCCGCGGCGCGCGGGTCGATCTTCTTGAGGACGCGGTACTCGACGCTCTCGGCGATCCCGTCGTGCATCCAGCGCAGGTACGGGTCGAGGATCGGCACGCTCGTGAGGACGGTCGCCTCCGCGACCTCGTGCGCGATCGTGCCGCGGATCCGCGCGGCGATCGCCTCGCCGTCCTTGTCCTCCTCGGGGAGCGCGCACGGGATCCGGACGCGGAGCGGACGGTCGATGATCACGGCGTGCGTGACGAGCCACCGGTCCTGGCCCCAGCCCGCGTCGCGGTAGAGGAGCACCTCGGCGAAGGGCGGCTTCGAGGCGCCGGGCTTCGCGAGGTCGAGCTCGGCCGTGACCGCGGCGTGCACCTTCTCGACCTCGCGCGCGACGCGCTCCGCGGCGGCGCGCTCGATGTCGGGCTCCTTGTAGCGGACGGTCACGGTGTCGAGCGTGACCTTGGGCCAGCGCTCGATCTCCTCCTCCGACATCGGCTTCGTCGTCACGCAGCCGGCCCAGATGAGCGGGAGCCCGAGCGCGAGCGCGGCGAGCGGGGCCCGCTTCATGGCGTGCAGGTCCCTATGAAGCGCGCGATCTCGCCGAGCGCGGCCTCGAGCGGCTCGTGGTCCGCGCCCTGGATCCGCATGAAGCGCTTCGGCTCGGCCGCCACCTGGTAGAGCTGCGTCCCGAGCGCGAAGGGGACGATGTGGTCCGCGTCGCCGTGGACGATGAGCTTCGGGCACTTGATCACGGCGATCTTCGTCGCCGAGTCCCACGTCTCGGGGACGATGAACCCGAGCGGCATCCCGGTCGCGTGCCGCGCCATGTCGGAGATCGACGTGAAGCTCGACATGACGACGAGGCCCGCGAGGTCGGGCGTGCGCGACGCGAGGTCCACCGCGACCGCGCCGCCGAGCGAGTGCCCGAACGCCACGGTGCGCGACGAGGGGACGCCCGTCGCCTTCGAGAGCGCGGCGAGCGCGGCCCGCGCGTCGGCCGCGACGCCCGCCTCGTGGGGCGAGCCCTCGGACTTGCCGAAGCCGCGGTAGTCGAAGAGGAGGACGTGCGCGCTCGTGACGCGCGCGACCTGCGTGAGGAGCCACGAGTGGTTCGAGAGGTTCCCCGCGTTCCCGTGAGCGAGGAGGACGGCGCTCGTCGCGTTCGGCCTGCGCGCGAGCCAGCCGTGGAGCTTCGTCCCGTCCTCGGAGGCGAAGACGAGCTCCTCGCTCCCGTGCGGGCACGGGACGCCCTCGTCCGGATAGGGGTGGTAGACGGCCTTCCGCGCCGTCGTGCGAAGACCGAGAACGAGAACGAGAACGAGAACGAGAACGAAGGCCAGGAACGGCATGCGACGCTTCACTTCTTCACCGCGGTGCTCCCTCCGGTCGCCCTATTTCCCGAGGTCGATCCTGCGGTTGCCGGGGATGAACGAGTGCGAGCGCGCGCGGTCGTGGATCCCCGCGATCACGTCGAGCGAGAGGAGGCTCGCCGCGATCGAGTTCTCGCGGTTCTGGCTCGTGTTCGAGACCGTCGTGTTGTCCGTGCAGATCGCGACCGGGACGCCCGCCTCGAGGAACTGGGGGAGCGGGTGCTTGATGCCGCGCTTGACCGCGCCCGTCTGGTAGTTCGAGGTCTGGCAGCACTCGACGAGGATCTGGTCGCGCGCGAGCCGGCGCATGAGCGCCTTGTCCTGCACGGCCGAGCAGCCGTGGCCGATCCGCCGCACGCCGAGCTCGTCGATCGCCTCCCAGATGAACTTGGGCCCCTCGTCCTCGCCCGCGTGGCAGGTGAGGCCGAGGCCGCCCTTCTTCGCGATCTCGAAGGCCTCGCGGAAGAGCCGCGGCGGGTTGCCGCGCTCGGCGCCGGCGATGTCGAAGCCGACGACGCCGACCCGGTCGTGGAGGTGCTGCGCCTCGGCGATCGACTGGCGCGCGAGGATCTTGGCGATGTGCGGGCCGAGGTGGCGCATGGCGATGACGATGAGACCGCAGCGGAGATCGGGGAACTCGCGCTCCGCCTGGTTGAGCCCCTCGAGCACGGACACGATCGCCTGGCGCACCGTCATGCCGGCGTAGGTGTGGATGATCGGGGAGTAGCGGAGCTCGAAGAGGCGGACGTTCTCCTCGTAGGCCGCCTTGGCGATCCGGTAGCTGACCTCGGCGATGTTCTCGTAGAACTGCGTCACCCAGAGCGGGTAGTGGAACTTGTCGAGGTACTTGAGGAGACCGGCGCCCTCCTCCTCGGGCTGGAGCTGGAGGAGCTTCCGCATCTCGTCCTCGGTCTCGACCGGGTTGAGCTTGTGCTCCTTCATGAGCCGCCACGTGACGTCGATCGGGATCGAGCCGTCCACGTGCTGGTGGAGCTCGACCTTGACGATCTTCTTCACCGCCTCGGCCTTCTCGACGTCAACCGGCGCGGACAGCGTCGCGGTCACCTGGGCACCTCTTTCTTGAGAGCGTGGAGGAGATTCTGCCTCTCGTCTCCGACAAGGTCGACCCCTCGGATCGCCCCGTTCGCATCGACGAGGAGCTCGACCTTGCCCCAGCGGACGCCGAGCGCGCGCGCCTTCTCGCCGTCGAGGACGACGGCGCCCGGGCCGGGGAGCACGACCTTCTTCGCCTTCGCGCGCGCGTCGAGGACCTGGACGAGCTTCTCCTGGCTCTCGCAGGCGGCGAGCTCGACGACGAGCGCGTGGACCCGGTCGTCTTCGTGGCCGGCGAGGTCCTTCTCCGCGGCAGGGTCGCGCTCGAGGAGGAGCCGCGCGCGCTCGAGGCCGAGGTCGGACGCTCGCTCGCGGGCGAGCTTCGCCGAGCCCACGGGCGCGCTCGAGGCGTAGTCGCGGAGCTCGGCGGCCTGGCGCTCGAGGAGCTGCTCGAGGTCCCGGCGAGCGACCGTCTTCGACTTCACGTGGGCGACGGCCGCGCGCTCGCGCCCGTGCCGCTTCACGATCCCCTCGTACGTCGTGGCGTCCTGGGGGGCCGCGTGGCCAGCCAAAGCGAGGTGGGGGATCGATATCCGCCGCGCCATGGGGCAAGGATACCGTTTCGTGGGGGGGGCCGCGGGGGGCCGGTGGGCGCGGCCCCCCACGAACCAAGCTGACCTTTCCTGCGATGCGGGTCCGCGTCGTAAGGATCCTCCGGCGGCCCTCGTGCGGATCACGGCGCGGAGGCCACCGCGAAGGTCTAGAAATCCCCCAATCTGGCAGGCGCGTGTCCGAAACCACGCGCCTGCATCCCTTTCCGGAGCGCGGTGAGCGGCATACCCTTGCCCCGGGGGCGGACTCACCCTAGACTCCTTTCCCTCAGGGAGGTCTCGGGTTCCCCATGTTCCGTGTCAGGATCGAGGGCGGTCCGCGCAACGGCGAGGCGATCTCGCTCACCGCGGGCAAGACGCTCGTGCTGGGCCGCGGGCGCGAGTGCGACCTCCGCTTCCCCGAGGACGCGACCATGTCGCGCGTCCAGGCAGAGATGACCTTCGACGGCACGGCCTGGACCCTCCACAACAAGTCGCAGCACGGCACGCTCGTCGGTGGCGCGCGCGTGGACACGAACAAGGTCCTCACGCCCGGCGACACGCTCGTCCTGGGCGGGACGAAGCTCACCTACGAGGCGGACCCGTCGGGCGCGCCGACGCTCGCGCCGCAGGCCTCGCCCGCCGCGATCATGGCCGGGGCGAGCCCGGGCGGGAACACGCCGCCTCCCATGCCGCGGCCCAACGCCGGCGCAGCGGCCGCCGGCGGCGACCCGGGCAAGGCGACCGACGCTCCGGGCGGCGCGAAGCCCGGCGCCACGCCTCCCGGCAAGCCCGGCGCCACGCCGGCGGGCGCCAAGCCGGCCGCTCCGGGCGGGAAGAAGAGCAACAACAAGATGATCATCGGGATCATCGCGCTGCTGTTCGGCTGCTGCTGCTTCGGCAACGTCTTCTGGTTCTTCCTCCTCCCGATGATCAGGGGCATGCGCTGACACGAGGTCTCATTGTTCCGGCTTCGGGTGCAGGGAGGGGAACGTTCCGGCGAGACCTTCCCGCTCGCAGCCGGTGAGGTCCACGTCGTCGGCCGCGGCTACGACGCGCGCATCCGCTTCGGCGAGGACGCGACCATGTCGCGGGTCCACGCCGAGCTCGCGCTCGTGGGCGACGCGTGGGTCCTCAGGAACAAGTCGAAGCAGGGGACCTACGTCGGGGCCGTGAAGATCGACGGCGAGCGCCTCCTCCGGGGCGGCGACGAGATCACGATCGGCGCGACGCGCTTCATCTTCGAGAAGGACCCGACGCAGGGAGCCGACAGGGCGACCGGAGAGAGCACCGCGGTGCCAGGCGGAGGACCCGTGACCCCGCGGCCGCCCGTCTCGCACGGCCCGCCCGAGAAGGCGGGGTACGACTCGCAGGGCGTCTTCCACATGGGCTGGAGCTTCATGTCGGCGGCGCTCGAGCGCTCGAACTCGAGCGTCCTCTCGATCCCGCTCGTCGCCGCGGGCGGGCCGGCGAAGGTCGCGAAGAAGCCCTTCCAGTTCTTCGCGATCGTGACGATCGCCGCGATCGTCGGGACGATCGTCCTCCACGCGACGCTCCTCGGTCAGCTCTGGCGCGACACGCCGCGCCTCCTCGCGATCGCGTCGCTCCTCGCGATCGTGCCGACGATCCCTTACCTCGCCGCGTTCAAGCTCCTCGACCGGAACGCGCAGATCCCGCTCCGGAACTACCTCGCCTGCTTCTTCTGGGGCGCGACCGTCGGATGCTCGGCGAGCGCGGTCCTCTCGACGCTCGCGATCGACTTCTTCTCGGCCTTCGTCGAGGACCCGAAGACCGGCTCGCTCCTCACGACGATCTTCGCGGCGCCGATCTTCGAGGAGACGACGAAGGGCCTCGCGGTCCTCGCGGTCTTCTACGTCCTCCACGACGAGTTCGACAACGCCGTCGAGGGCATGCTCCTCGGCGCCGCCTCCGGCCTCGGCTTCGCGCTCGTGGAGAACCTGATCTACGACGCCCGCTTCCTCGTCCGCGGCATGCAGCAGGACGTGTTCCTCTGGAACGGCACCTACCGCGCGCTCACGTGCGCGCTCGTCGGCCACCCCGTCTACACGGCCATGACCGGCCTCGGCTTCGGCCTCGCCCGCGAGCTCGACCGGAAGCGCCCCTGGCGCAGCGCGCTCCCGATCTTCGGCTGGCTCGTCGCGGTGCTCATGCACACGGCCTGGAACGCCGCGAGCGTCTTCGTGCCGCGCTGGCTCGGTCGCGGCGTGAAGACGGAGGTCCTCCTCGCGCTCTTCGTCGGCGGCTCCTGCGCCGCGTTCTTCATCGCGGTCCTCGCTTACTCCCTCGCCCGCGAGCGCCGGATCCTGAAGGGGCACCTCGCGGACGAGGTCGAGAAGGGGTTCATCGAGAAGGACGAGCTCGCGAGCTTCGAGCAGCTCTTCGGGCGGGAGAAGTTCGTGTTCGCGGGCATCCCGAGAGGGACCTACAAGCTCAGGAAGGAGCTCCGCCGCGCGCAGCTCGAGCTGGCGTTCAGGAAGTGGCATCTCCTACAGGGCGACTCGATGAAGGGGAAGGAAGTGGATCGGATCCTCCTCGACGCGCGCATCCGGATCAGGGACGCGCGGAATGCGATCAACGCGAAGGAGAAGAGAAAAGTCGTCGCCGAGTCCTGACGTGGAGGAGCGTTCTTCTCGTTGAATGACGCAGAGGCGCAGAGTCGCAGAGGACGCAGAGAGGTTTCGACCACCCCTCTGCGTCTCCGCGCCTCTGCGCCTCTGCGTTTCAAACGATGAGAACGCTCATCCACGTCACGACTCAGGGCTTGATGGGGATTGACGCAGTGAACGGTCTGTCACCTCTCAGCATCTTGCTCGCCTCCCCCGCGAGCCGGAGATACCAATCGGAAGGCAACGCCTCGCCATCGGCATCGGCCGTGACGAAGCCGGGAGTGACGGGCGCCTCCGCGCGAGTGGGCGCGATCTTGAGCATGGCCGTGCCCTCATCCACCTCGTCGAACATCGCGTTGTAGACCATGGAGCACCCGATCTCGATCACGTTCGCGACCTGCTTCCAGTAGAAACGGCCTCCGTTGCGCGGGATCGCGTTGTACGGCGAGGCACCGCGCTGGAGGTTGTGCCACGAGAAGCCGGGCCACACGACGGGCATGTAGTCGATGTTCCGCGCCTTGCACTCCTGGAGGTCGGGGAGCATGCGGCCGCGAGCGTGCGAGGTCGCATCCACTTCGTTCGCGAAGGCGCCGACGTACCACGGACTGATGACCTCGGCGGAGCGGTAGACGTCGTGCCACGCGGGGTCCTTCTTCACGCCCTCGAGCGTGCGCCAGCCCGAGCCGACGCCGAGCTTCACGCTCACGTTCCGCGCGTGGAAGAAGTCCACGAGCTCGCGCACCTGCTGCGCGGTGCCGGGGCGATCCTCGACGCCCACGCCCCAGAGCGCGATGAGCGGCCGCCCCCGGTGGTGGATGTACCGGCCGCTGTCGAGGATCCTCACCGTGTTCACGAGGTGGTCGAAGTCCGCCTTGATGTCGTCCACGAGCGTGGACTCGCGGTGAGAGGAGATGTCGTACATCACGCACCAGATCCGGCCGTGCGCCTCGGCGCCCGCGCGGACGTTCTGCGTGACCTTGTCGTTCATCTCTTTGAGGCGGCGGTCGCCGAGCCCGACCGTGAAGCGCTGGAGCATGACGCCGTCCACGCCCGCATCCTTCATCCACTTGAAGTGGCGCATGACCGTCTTCGGGTGCTGCGAGGAGAAGAGCCGCGCCGCGCTCCCGTCGGGGAGCTTGAGCCCCGAGTCGAAGAGCTCATCCGGATCGAGCTCGCGCACGTCGGGCCACATGTCCACCGTCATGGTCGTCGCGCCCGGAGAGCCGCGCGACCAGTGGACCCAGTCGTTCACGGCCGAGTTGTCGCCGCGGCACGCGAACCAGCCCTGGTAGCCCATGACGAGCTTCTTCTCGAGCGTCGTGTTGTCCACCTGGTCGCTCACGACGGTCACGTCGCGCTCGGCGAGGCCGCCGAACCAGCGCACGCCCTCGTGGACCATGCGCCAGTCCGTCTTGTAGGTGCCCTTGCCCTGGGGCGCGCGCATCGGGATCCGGAAAGTCCACGAGTCGCCGGGCGCGACGTTGACGCCCTGCGGGAGATAGACGCGCGCGTCGGGGCCGTGGAGCGGGTCCGAGTCGTCCACCGCTCCGAGCTTGTGCGTGTCGCGCGTCCAGGTCGCGGTGCCCGTGTTCTTGACGGTCACCTGCGCGTCGAAGGTCTGGCCCGCGTCGAGCACGGAGGGCAGGTCGGCGGAGACGATCGCCGCGCCGTCCTCCTGCGGCTGCGTGACGGTGATCGTCTTCACGACGCTCGCGCCGAACCAGCGGACGCCCTCATGGACCATGCGCCAGTCGGTCCTGTGGTCACCGGGGTTCGAGGGCGCGGTGAGCGCGATCGTGAAGGTGTGCTCGCCGCCCGGAGCGATCCGCGTCCCGTCCGGGAAGTAGATCCGCCCCTCGGCGAACGGGTCCGAGTCGTCCACCGCTCCGAGCCGGTAGTCGGTCGTCCACGTCGCCGTCCCGCTGTTGCGGACGGTCACGCGCGCCGTGCCCGTCTCGCCGGCGGCGAGCGAGGCCGGGAAGTCGGAGGAGACGACCTGCGCGTCGTCGGCCTGAGGAGGGTTCGCGAGGAGGGGCGCCGCGAGGCTCGCGATCGCGGCGCCGACGAGGAGAGATCGTCTCACGGAGTGGCTCATGGCGGAGCGCGGAGGGCGCGGGGCGTGCCAAGGACCGCTCATCGCTCGGAGGAGGAGATGCGCCCTGCTTGCACTACCGTGACGGGCAGATTGCGCCCGGCCGTCAAGGGGCGAGGCGGCGGAGCTCCTCTTTGAGCGAGTCCCGCTCGGCGCGGAGACGCTCGAGCTCGTCGAGGGCGCGCGGCGGCTCGGCGGGGCCGTCGTCCTGCGTGAGCCAGCCGACCTGCCAGACGTGGCGTGCCGGCCCGGAGGTGTTGCGGGCGTCCACTTCGCGCTGCGCGTCCTCGTAGCGGCGGAGGATCTTGACGACGGTGAAGCGGCTCGCGAGCGGCGCGTCGCTCTCCTCGACTCGAAGGACGACGTACACCTGCCGCCGGTTCTGGTGCGCGTGATAGCTGTCCTGCGGATCCTCGCTCACCCGGCCACCCCGACGAGACCGCTCCGGCCCGGCACGGTCTTCCCGACGAGCCGCCGCCGCGGGAGCTCGGCGCGGCGCGCGTTCGCGAGGGAGGCGATCCGGTCGAGGCGGCACGGCTCGTAGCCGCGATCGCGAAACTTGCCGAGGAGCTGCTCGAAGGTCGGCGCGAAGCCCCGCCCCTCGACCTCGGTGTGGAGGACGTAGACCTCGTCGCGGCCGCCCGGCGCGGCGGCGAGGATCTTCTCGTTGATCGTGTCGGCCGTCGTTCCGTCGCGCCCGAGGAGCTCGTCCACCGTCGGCAGCGTCGTCGCGACCTGGAGGGTCGTCAGCTCCTTCTCGCCCGCCAAGGCCACGAAGGGCTCCGCGCCGCGGCCATCGCTCGCGTAGTCGAGCCCGAGGCCGTCCTGCGCGAGGAGGTGCTCGTCCGAGCACACCCAGCCCGGCGCGGCGATCGAGCGAGGCTTCCGGCCGTAGACCCGCTCGAAGGCGGAGAAGCCCTGGAAGAGCTCCTCCTTCACCTGCGCGGGCGTCATGCGAGGGAGCGCGTCCTGCCACCGCACGTGGTCCCACGCGTGGAGGCCGACCTCGTGGCCCGCGGCCTCGATCTCGCGGAGGAGCGGCGCGAGCTCGCTCACGTGCCGCGACGGGAGGAGCGTCCCGCGGAGCATGGTGCGCGCCGGGTAGAGCCCGCGCGTCCTCAGCGCCTTCGCGAGGAAGCCCTTCTTCGTGAAGGCGCGGAGCGCCGCGAGCCCCCAGCGGTCGGGGCCGACGGAGACGAAGAACGTCGCGCGGACCTCGTGGCGCGCGAAGAGCTCGATGAGCGTCGGCACCCCTTCGAGGGCGCCGTCGTAGCTGTCCACGTCCACGCGCAGGCCGAGGAGCGGCATGGATGCGAATTGTAACTGTCGGCGAGTTCCGGCCGGACAAGTTGGCCGGGCACCGGCAGTGACGTCGAGGGCCTCCCGTCCCGGACAGGGACTTACGCACGGCTCGCCGGTTGCCTTCACGTGCGTGGCGGGAGAGGTGTCGTGAAGGCACGGAACGTTCCGGTGGTGGTCCTGGTGCTCGTCCTCCTCGGGTGCGGCAGCGCGCTCGCGGGCGAGAAGGTCTTCCGCCTGAAGAACGGCCGCACGCTCGTGGGCGAGATCGTCGAGGAGAAAGGCGACGCCTACATCGTGAAGACCAAGGGCGGCGGCTCGGCGGTCCTGCGCAAGGACGCCGTGAAGTCGCTCGAGGAGCCCCTCCCGCCCGCGACCGCGCCCGTCTCCACCAAGGCGACGGCCGCGGCCCGCGCGCCCCACCTCGCGTCCGCCGCCGAGATGGCCGCGGTCAAGGACTCGCTCGCGTCCTACGCGGCCCTCGAGGCCGGCACGAAGCGCGCCGCACGCGCGAAGGAGCTCGTCGAGAAGCACGGGCTCGCGCCGTTCGCGACCCTCCTCCTCGGCCGCACGAGCGCGCCCGCGGCCGAGCTCGACGCGGCACTCGAGGTCGTCGTCGGCGAGAAGGCCGCCGCCGAGCCCTACCTCGCGAAGGTCCTCGAGGCGCTCGGGCCGAAGGAGGAGCTCCCGAGGCGCCTCCAGGCCGCGTTCGAGGCGGTCGCGAAGGAGTTCGGGCGCTGAGACCGGATGGGCATCAGCGGATGAACGAGCCGGAGGAGTGCGGGCGATGCCGGTTCTCCTGGCCGAGCTCCCAGAAGACCACGGACTGCCCCACGGCCCAGGCGAAGCCCTTCTTCGTGCGGCGGAGGTGGTGCGCCCCCGGCGCCGTCGTGAAGAGGTCGCAGACCTCGCGGCCGCTCGACGGATCGTAGAGGCGGACCTTCGGGTCCTCGAAGACCTCGATCGGCCCGAAGTCCGAGCTCTGCGAGTCGCGGAAGCGCGTCCAGTCGCGCCCCCACGCCGCGGTCGCGAGCTGCGTCCCGTCGGCGGAGAAGGCGAAGGTGTGGACCGGCGTCGCCGGCCCGCGCAGCTCGCGCTCGATGTCGCCGGTCGCCGCGTCGTGGAGGCGGACGCGCGCGTAGCTGTCCGCGGCGACGACGAGCTTTCCGTCCGGCGACCACGCGAGCGCGTTCGTCCCCTGGAGAGGCTTCCGCCAGACTTCCCGGCCCGTCTTCGCCTCGACGACGCGCAGGTCCTCCGTCGCGCGCCCGATCGCGATCCGGCTCTCGTCGGGCGACCACGCGGCCGCCTCGACCCACGAGCTCCCGAAGTGCGGCGTGAC
>CAZYLP010000173.1:0-12325 GCA_964648345.1 uncultured Planctomycetota bacterium | reverse complement strand
GATGAAGGCGCGCGCGCCGTAGAAGCGTCCGACCTCGAGAGGGGCGAAGCAGGCGACGACCGCCTTCTTGAGCGCCGCCCGATCCGCGGGTGAGGTATACGGGTTCCCGTACCAGCGATGGCCGACGGGCTTCGGGCTCACGGTCGAGGTCGCAGCGACACCGAAGAAGGACTCCTCGACGCTCACGACCGCTCGCCCACGGCCGGGGATGAGCGAGAGCGTCCGCTCGTGAGCCGGGCGCGCGAGGAGGTCGCGGCCTTCCGCGCTCTGCGCCAGGCCCGTCGGATTCTCTGCGATCAGCCCCTGTTCCTGGAGCGTCCGGAGCGCCGTCGCGAACCGGATGTCGTCCAGGCCCGGGAACCGGGACGTCCAGCCCGGGAGCGGCGGGAGGATGGACCTGAGCCGCTCCGACGCCTTGGCGTAGAGGCCCCCGTCGCGCTTCACCTTCGCGGGCTCGCGCGCAAGATCGAGGAGGAGCGCGACGGCGTCGCGCGCCAGGATCGGCCCCGCGTACCGCACCTCGGGATCGTGCACGAGCGAGACGACGGGCGCGGCCGGACCGCGGAGACGGTCGCGGGTCGAGGCGAGGAACCCGACCTCGAGGTCGAGCGTGTCGGTGGCGAGGCCGTGGAACAGGATGAGCTTCGCGGCGAGACGCTCGCGAGCGGCGTCGATCGACTCCTCGTCGAGGCCCGGGAGCAACGACGCGAGCTCGCGCGTCTTCACCCGGCCGCCCGCTCGCGTGACGGCCTCGAGGAGGCGTCGCTCGGCGGGAGAGCGCTTCTTCTCGGGGAGGCTCCAGTCGGGCCACTCGCCGCTCGGCGCGTACGTGGCGAGGGTGTAGTACGGGTCGCCGGCCTGGAAGTTGCCTCGTGACCCGGCGCTCTGGGCGAGTGCCTGCGCGTCGCCGAACGACGGAAACAGATGTCGTACGTAGCTCCCGAGCTCCGGCTCGGCGTCGAGGGGCCTCTCCACGGCCAGGTCCATGAGCTCGTCCGCGAGGTCGCGGCCGAGCGAGGCCACGGCATCCCTCGCGGAGGCGGGGATCGGCCCACCCGCCGTGGCGGTGACGATCGCGCGCCGTCGGTCCACGTCGAGCGCGTGCCACGCGGCCTCGGTCGGACCGAGGCGCCACCACGGCGCGCGCTGCGTCACGAATCTCGGCTTCGGACTCATCGAGCCTCTCCCGCGTCGGTCACCTCGTAGCGGTAACCCTGCTCGGTGAGGAAGAGCTGCCGCTTCATGGCGAAGTCCTCCTCCACCGTCTCCTTCGTCACGAGCGTGTAGAAGCGCGCGCGCTTGCCGCCCTTCTTCGGCCGGAGCACGCGGCCGAGGCGCTGCGCTTCTTCCTGCCGCGAGCCGAACGTGCCCGAGATCTGGATCGCGACCGCGGCCTCGGGGAGGTCGATCGCGTAGTTCCCGACGCGCGAGAGGACGAGCACGGAGAGTCGGCCCTCGCGGAAGTCCTGGTAGAGCACGTCGCGATCGGCCGCCTTCGTCGCGCCCGTGATCACGGGCGCATCGAGCAGCAAGCCGGCCTCGTGGAGCTGGTCCACGTACGTCCCGAGGACGAGGACAGGCTCGTCCGCGTGCGCGGCGAGGAGTCGCGCGAGCACGGTGAGCTTGGCCCGGTTCTCCGCCGCGATTCGCGGCAGGTCCTTCTTCTTCCCGTTGACGTACTCGCTCTTGTGGTCCGGGTGGAGCGGCACGCGAACCTCGGTGCAGAGCGCCTCGGCGATCCAGCCCGAGCGCTCGAGCACCTTCCACGGCACGTCGTGGCGCTTCGGTCCGACGAGCGAGAAGACGTCGTCCTCGCAGCCGTCCTCGCGCAGGAGAGTCGCCGTGAGACCGAGCCGGCGCCGCGACTGGAGCTCGGCCGTGAGCCTGAAAACGGGCGCGGGGAGGAGGTGGACCTCGTCGTAGACGATCAGGCCGAAGTCGCCCGTCTTGACGGCATCCATGTGGGGGTAGGTCTCGCCGTCTTTGTGGGCGAGGAGTTGATAGGTCGTGACCGTGACCGGCGCGAAGGAGACCGGCGCGCCGCTCGCGGCCGCTTTCTTGCGCCGAGCGGTCGTCTCGCCCGTGAGCTCGAGCACCTGCTCGGGCGCGAGGGTCGTCTTGTCGAGGAGCTCGCTCCGCCACTGCCGCGCCGCGGCCGTGCCCGTCGTGACGACGAGCGTGCGCGTCCGCGCCGCGCAGATCGCCGCGATCCCGACGATCGTCTTGCCCGCGCCGCACGGGAGGACGATGACGCCCGTCCCGCCGCGCGCCGAGCCCTCGTCGTAGAACGCGTTCGCCGCCTCGAGCTGGTAGGGCCTGAGCTCGAGCTTCGCCCCCGCGAGCGTCGTCTCGCGGAGCGCCACGTCGAGCGGCGCTCCGTCGACGTAGCCCGCCGTGTCGGCGACGGGCCAGCCGATCCTGATGAGCGCCTGCTTGAGGTTGCCCCGGAGCCCGGGCTGGACGAGGAAGCTGACATCATCGATGCGCGCGATCACGAACTTGCGGATCGAGTCCTGCTTCCAGAGGTGCTCGGCGAGGTCGGCCGTCGCGACGTCGAGGATGAGCCCCGCGTCCCTCGAGCGGAGTCCGATCCGTCCGTAGCGCGTCCCCTGCTCGAGCACGAAGGCGCGCACGTTCTGCGGGACGGGGAAGCGCGCGTGCCTCTCGAGGGCCGCGAGCACCGCGTGTGCGTCGTGACCGGCGGAGGCCGCGTTCCAGAGCGAAAGCGGAGTGAGACGGTAGGTGTGGACGTGTTCCGGCGACCGGATCAGCTCGGCGAAGCGGAGGAGGTCATCGCGCGCCACGTCCGCTCCGGGCGCGGCCATCTCGAGGAGGATCGAGTAGTCGCTCTGGATGATGACCGGCCCCGATGGCGCGCGAGGCTTGGTCTCGATGATCGGCCCCGGGATCATGGCCGACCATCATAGTGATGGGTCCGACATCCGCGACCTACCTACTCCAAGCCCTCCTGAATCGCGCGCATCCCGAGCAGCATGGGCATCGGCGACGGTCGGGACTCGCCTTGCCCTTCGATGAGCTCAAAGGGCGCGAAGCCGTACTTCGTGTAGAAGTCGACCGCGGCGGGCTTCGCATCGACGACCACTCCGACGCAGCCGTAGTCTCCGGCCATCCTCACCGCCAACCCGAGAACGAAACGAAGGAGCTGCGCTCCGAGGCCCTTGCCCCTCGCCGATGCAGCGACGGCGAGGCGTGCCAGTCGCAACACGGGGAGGGGATATTGCGGGAACTTCTTGCGCTCCTTGGCCGGGAGGTCCTCGACTTCGATCTGGCCCGGCGCGATCGTTGCGTACCCCAGGATCCTGGGTCCGTCGACGGCGACGTACGTGACACCGATGTGGTGGCGGAACTGGTTCTGCCCCGCGAAACGTCTGAAGAACCGATCGAGCTCGGGGTCGCCGGAGTCGAAGCCCGATCGGTCGTCGCTCTCGCGCAGCACGCGGATCTCCAAGGGCTATTCGCCCCGAAGGAGATCGCGCAGCGCCTTGGTCGGTTTGGCGTCACGAAGCTGCTTCAGGATCTTCTTCCCCGTGTCGCGGCTCACGACGAGCTTGGGGTGCACGATCACATCGGCCGGCAGCTCCTGGAGCGCCTGCAGGCGCTGCCGCAGCGCCTGCTCGACGAGATGACCCTTCTTCACCCCGGTCATCCGCACGTGCTTCTCCAGCAGCTCTCGCGTCGACTCCGAGACGAGCGCCGAGATCTGGGTCTCCTTGGCCAAGGCAGAGCTCCTCTTCGAGAATCATGGACACCATACATTCTTGTAGGAATCTGCTCAAGACTCGGGGGGCGACTCGGGTCAGGCCGGGGCGCCCGTCCGGAACTCGGCGTGCGCGTAGTCGCCGATCATGGAGTCGATCGCCGCGAGGATCTGCTCCTCCCACGGGACGCCGGGCGTGACGGGGATGAACTTCTCGCGGTTGAGGAGGCACGGCTTCCACAGGCCGTCCACGCCGACGCGGAGGGCGTAGATCCCCTCGCCGCACTTCTCCGCGTGCGGGCAGCCCGAGCAGAAGTCGGTCGCGAGGCGGCCCGTGGCGATGTTCTTGACCTCGATCTTCGAGGTCCCGAGCGTGTAGGCCGTGACGCGACCGCCGAGGCCCTCGCGGCGCCCGGTCCGCTCGGCGCCGCGGGCCTCGAGGCGCGAGGTGACCCAGACGGGGTCCACCCACTGGCCGTGGTAGAAGCCTTCGCTCTCGTTCGGACGCACGAAGGCGATCGTCTTCAAGTCGATGTCGTTCGCGATCGCGAAGTCGAGCACGGGGTCGAGCTCGTTCTTGTTGTAGGGGCCGAGCGAGAAGTTGATCTGGACCCGGTAGCCCTTCTTGCGGAGCGCGACGATGTTCGCCATGACGCGCGTCGCCGAGCCGCCCCCGAGCTCGCGCGCGAAGATCGCGTCGTCGGTCGTGTGGAGGCTCGCGTAGATCGCGTCGAGGTTCTCGAGCTTCGGCCGGTCGAGGAGGCGCTCGGCGAGGAGCGCGTTCGTGTTGAGGACGTTGCGCGTCTCGCGCCGCTCGATCCCCTCGAGGATCGGGATCAGGTCGGGGCTCGCGAGGGGCTCGCCGCCGGTGATGTTGACCTGCTTGCCGCCGAGACCCGAGAACGCGTCGATCATGGCGATGAAGTCGTCGCGGGAGAGCTTGTTCGGCGCCTTGCGCGCCCAGGCCGTCTCGGCCCGCCGCGGGTTCGGCATGGCCTCGTTGTGGCAGAAGAAGCAGTCCAGGTTGCAGACGTTGGTGATCGCGACTCGGAACTTTCCACCCTTCTCGTTGAAGACCCGGAAGCTAGTCGTCGGATTCATGACGCCCACCTCCGACTTTCACATTCCCTTCAAATATCCGGCCTGCCGAAGACAGCTTGGCGGGCCTCGCTCGGTTCGAGAAGGGTCGGCAAAACGGACCTCGCCGAGGCGTGGATCACCGCGAGAGCTTGAGGGCCGCGAGCTCCTTCGCGACCTTCTCCTTCCGGTCCTCGGTGGTCGCGACGACGACCTTGTGCGCCATGGCCCTCAGCTCGGGCGAGGGCGACTGGGCGAGGATCTGGGCCGCGTCCACGACACGGCCCACGAGGAGGATTTGCTGGGCGACGGTGCGCGCCGTCTCGGGCTCGCGCGCGGCGGCGGCGATGATCCGGGCCCGGTCCTCGGGGAGCGGGAAGCCCGACGTGAAGCACCGCGGCACGTCCTCCGAGTATCCGGGATTCATGAGCGCGCGAGGGAGAGTGACCTCGGGGCAGGAGGGGGCCGCGGTCGCGAGGGCCTCGAGGAGGGCGGGGTCCACCTGCGAGGGATCGGGGCGGCGGAGGAGGAGCGCGTCCATGATGTCGAGCGTGTAAGGGCGCGACGGGTCCTCGCGTACCGCGGCGACGGCGAGGCGGTACATGTCGTTCCAGCGGCCGGCGAGGCACCGGACGAGGACTCCGAGTCGCAGCGCGTCGGCGCGGAGCTCGCGGGGAGCGGCCGCGGCGGCGATGTCGGCGGTCCGGCAGGCGCGGTCGATGGACTCGGGGTCGGTGTGGACCTTGACGTATCCGGTGCACGCGTCGGCGAGCTCGACCGAGATCTTCGGGTCCGACTCGACGGCGAGGAGGAGCGCCTCGAGGGCCTCGGCCGATCCGGGCGACGTGAGCCGGACGGCCCGGGCGTGCGCGCAGGCGAGGCCCACCGCGCGGATCGGGAGCTTCGTCGCGGGCGCGAGGAGGCGCGCGATCTCGAGGGCGATCAGGGCCTCGTCCCACGCGGCCTTCGTCTCGGCGGCGAGAGCGAAGTGCTCGGCCTTGTCGGCGATCCGCTCGATGCGTTCGAGGGCCGCGGCGACCACGTCGCGGGACCCCTCCTCCGGGAAGCGGCCGCTCGGGGACGCCTCGCGGGCCTTCTCGACGCGGGTGCGGGCGCGGGCGATCGGCTCTCGCGCGCGGAGGAAGCTCGCGGCCTCCTTGAGCTCCCTGCTCGCCGTCGCGGGGTCGTCCTTGCGCTGAGTGACGGATGGCGGCCCGGGCGGCGTGACCGGCTTCGGATCCACCGGTGGAGTCCCGGGCATGAGGAGCGCGAGCGCGCCGAGGATGACGGCCGCGCCGAGCGCCGCGATGGCGGCGCCGGCGAGCGCCGTGCGGCGCGACGAGCCGGCGGCCGCCTTCCCCGCGAGGGCCGCGTCGAGCGCGTCGGCGAGCTCGGCCGCGGTCGCGAAGCGGTCCGCCGCGTTCGGGGCGAGCGCGCAAGCGACGACGGCGTCGAACGCGGCCGGCGTGCCCGCGGGGAGGGGAGGCCGCTCGCCCTTGGTCTTCACGCGGAGGAGCTCGATCGGCGTCACCGCCGCGTGCGGCACGGCGCCGGTCACGAGCTCGTGGAGGACGATGCCGAGCGCGTAGACGTCGATCGCGGGCGCGGGCACGTGCGGCGCGAACTGCTCCGGGGCCATGTAGACCGGGGTCCCGAGCGAGACGCCGGTCTGCGTGAGGGAGACGCCGCCGACCTCGCTCGCGATCCCGAAGTCGGCGAGCCTCGGGCGGCCGAGCTCGTCGAAGAGCACGTTGTCGGGCTTCACGTCGCGGTGGATCACGCCCTCCGAGTGACAGCGGTCGAGCGCGCGCGCGATCGTCGCGGCGATCGCCGCGGCCTCGCGCCAGGGGAGGCGCCCCGCCTTCTCGAGGCGGGTCCTGAGCGAGCCGCCCGGCATGAGCGCCATGGCGAGGAACGCGCGGCCCTTGTCGAAGCCGATCTCGTGGACCGGCACGACGCCGTCGCCGCCCGCGCGCGCGAGCGTCTCGGCCTCGCGGCGGAAGCGGAGGAGGCGGTCGTGGTCGATCGTCGCGGCGAGGACCTTGACGGCGCGGACCGTCCCCGTGGGACGGTGCCGCGCGCGCCACACGACGCCCATGGCGCCGCGGCCGAGCTCGGTCTCGAGGAGGTAATCGCCGAGCTCGTGCACTTCGCTATTCGGCCCCAATCATCATTCAGCCCTGACCACCGTGCGGTAGAGCGAGCCGTCTGCCTCGATGGTCCAGACCGCGTCGCCCTCGGCGGCGATGCCGACGGTGTCCTTGAAGCCGCCCTCCTCGCCGACCTGCTTGTACGCGCCGGTCGCGTCCGTCCGGTAGAGGGTGCCGTTCTTCTCGACGCTGTAGATGAAGTCGCCCGCGGCGACCATCCACTGCGTCTCCTTCCAGTCGCCGTCCTTGCCGAGCTTCTCCGACGCGCCGCTCGGCTTCGTCCGGTAGAGCGAGCCGCTCGACGCCTCGACGCTCCAGATCTTGCCCTTGAAGCCGCAGAGGATCCGCGTGTCCTTCCAGTCGCCCTTGGCGCCGACGAGGTTCCACTTCCACGTCGCGACCTCGGTCTTGTAGAGGTCCGCTCCCTCGAGCGAGTAGAGCGAGCCGTCGAGCGCGACGAGCGCGCGCACGTTGCCGAACGAGCCCTTGCCGACCTCGTCGTACTTGCCGGTCTTGTCGGTCTTGTAGACGGAGCCGTCCTTCTCGACGCTGTAGAGCACCCCGTCCATGACGACGACGGAGGTGGTCGCCTGCCAGGTGCCGCCCTTCCCGACCTTCGACTTCTCGCCCTTGTCGGTCGTCTTCCAGAGGGTGCCGCCGCCGTCCACGCTCCAGCAGCAGCCGTCGAGCGCGACGACGAGCTTCGTCCCCTTGTAGTCGCCCTGCTTCCCGACCATGGTCCAGGTCGCCTTCGGCGTCCCGGCGCGCGCGCCCGCCTCGGAGAGGAGCTTCTTCGAGTCCTTGTAGTCGCCGAGGAGGGAGAGGAGCGACTTCGCCTTCGGCAGGTCGTTCCGGTTGAGCGCGTCCTTCGCCTGGCCGTAGAGCTGCGTCTGAGCGGCCTCGAGCGGCGCCTTGGCGTCCGGGTGAGACGACGCGCTCGTCAGCACGGCGACCGCGCGCTCGTACTTCTTGGCCTCGAGGGCGGCCTTGCCGACCGCGACCTGAGCCTCGATGATCTTCGCCGCGACCGCGGGGTCGGCGCTGATCGACTGGGCCTTCTCGAGCGTCGCGAGCTTCGAGTCCGCGTCGGGAGCCTTGTCGGCCTCGGCGACGACGGCGTCCTTGTGGTTCTTGCGGGCCTCCGCGGCCTTCGTCTTCGCGTCGGCGTCGTCCGGGACGAGCTTCAGGCCGCGCTCGAGGAGCGTGTAGGACTCTTCCCACTTCTTGGCCTCGAAGGCTGCCTTGCCGTCCACGAGCGCCTTCGCGGCGTCGGCCGCGGCCTTCTTCTGGAGCTGCATGATCCCGAAGACCGCGCCCGCGATGATGAGAACGAGGACGATGAGTCCTCCCTTGCCGCCGCCCTGCTTCGCTTCCGTGTTCATCGTTCTTCCCCTATCGGAGAGCCATTCGAGCACGGGCCCGCGAGGCTTGCCACACTCGGTCCGTGAGGATCGGGAGCTACGAGCTCCTCGGGGAGATCGGTCGCGGCGGCGTCGGCGCGGTCCACCGTGCCCGATCCGCGGACGGACGCGACGTCGCGCTCAAGGTCCTCCTCCGCACGGACGCCGAGCGCGTCGCGCGCTTCGAGCGGGAGCGGCGGCTCCTCGCGTCGTTCGGCGAGGCGGAGGGCTTCGTGCCGCTCCTCGACGCCGGCTCGACGCCGCACGGACCGTTCCTCGTCATGCCGTTCGTGCCCGGCGGCACGCTCCGCGCGAAGCTCGCGCAGGGGCCGCTCGGCGTCGCGGAGTCGCTCGGCCTCGCGCGCTCGCTCGCCGCGGCGCTCGCGCGAGCCCACGAGCGGGGGATCGTGCACCGGGACCTCAAGCCCGAGAACGTCCTCCTCGCCGCGGACGGGCGCCCGCTCATCGCGGACCTCGGCCTCGCGAAGCACTTCGCGTCCGATGTGCCCGGGGCGAGCCAGAGCCTCGCCGGGATCTCGCGGTCGGGCGCGGTGCGCGGGACGCCCGGCTACATGCCGCACGAGCAGATGATCGACGCGAAGAACGTCGGCCCCGCGGCCGACGTCTTCGCGCTCGGAGCGATCCTGTACGAGTGCCTCGCGGGGAGGCCCGCCTACTCGGGCGAGAGCGTCGTCGAGATCATCGCGGCCGTCACGCAGCGGCCCGCGATCGCGCTCCGCGTCCTCAGGCCCGAGGTGCCCGGGTGGCTCGAGGCCGTCGTCGCGCGGTGCCTCGAGCGCGAGCCCGAGGAGCGGCCGCAGGACGCGGGCGAGCTCCTCCGCGCCCTCGAGGACCCGAAGTCTTCGAAGTCCGCGAAGTCCCGCGTCGCGCTCGGAGCCGGTCTCGTCGCGCTCCTCCTCCTCGCCCTCGTCGCCGTCGCGGTCGCTCTCAGGCCGGGCGGGCCCGCCGTCCCCCACCGCGCGGTGGCGGGTGGGCCCCCCCCTCCCCTCCCCGCTCCGCGCGGGGGGCAAGGGGGGGGCCCGGCCCCGGTCCCTCTCGCGCCCGTCGATCCGCGCTCGCTCCACCGAGCGCCCATCGCGGCGATGGCCGCGGGCTTCCACCAGACGTGGATCGCGACCGGCAGCGAGGACGGCACGGCGAAGCTCTGGAACGTGACGACGGGCGCGCTCGAGCACACCGTCACGTCGCCGTCGGGGGTGCGCTGCGTGGAGCTCGCGCAGGTGAGGCAGCGGCGCCTCCTCGCCGTCGCGGACGCGACGACCGTCACCGTCTGGGACGTGGAGAAGAAGCAAGCGATCGCGTCGAAGGTCTTCAAGAACGTGCTCATGCTCAACTTCGTCCACTCCGGGGCGGGCGAGACGGACAGCCTCGTCGTGGCGACGGAGGACAGCCCGCTCTACCACTGGATCTTCAGCGGCGCGGGGACCGGGTACGAGGAGATCATGGCGCTCAAGAGCCCGTCCGCCGTCGCGTACCACTTCCTCTCCAAGGCGATCAACGCGCTCGTCGGGGGCCGCGACGGGTCGGTCTCGCTCCAGGACTTCGCCGGCGTGAAGTGGCGCGAGCCCGGGAAGAACGGCGCGATCCTCTCGGTCGCGTGGCGGCCCGACGGCGAGCACGCGCTCTCGGGCTCGCTCGACGGCACCGTCTCGGTGTGGCGGGTCCTGAGCGAGGAGCCGGAGCGGCGCGGCGCGACCTTCAAGCACGCGAAGGCGGTGCGCGCGACCGCGCTCTCGACGGACGGGAAGCTCGGCGCGTCGGGCTCGGACGACGGGACGGCGCGCGTGTTCACGGTCGGCGAGAAGGAGACGCGGAGCGCCGAGCTCGGAGCGGCCGTCCCGGGCCAACCCGTGCGCGCCGTGGGCTTCGTCGCGAACGCGCCGTGGGTGATCGTCGCGCGCGGGGCGAAGCTCGAGCTGTGGGACGCCGCGGACCTCGCGGCGCCGAAGCTCAGGTGGAAGCACTGAGGCCCCTCGCTCGGGGATACGGTTCAGCGCGGCGGCGAGAAGGGGCGAGGCTTCGAGAGCCGCTCCTTGTCGGCGGCGCCGTGGGCGAAGTCCTCGACGATCTTCTCGCGTCCGCGGAGCGAGACGAGGTCCTGCGCCGTCGGCGCGTAGGCGACGAGGTCGCGCATCGAGGAGAGGCGATCGACGAGGAGCTTCTCCCGGACCGAGAGGAGCTGCGTCAGGTCGGCGAGCTCGGGATGGTTGTGGGCGTACTCGCGGTGCCAGGAGACGCCCATCTCGTGGAGCGGGAGCGCGCGACTCCGCGCGAGCGACTTCTCGGGCGCCGAGGCGGCGAAGGCCGCGCAGAGGAACAGGAAGGGCGCGGTGTCCGGCCCGGTCGTCGTGACGCGGGAGGCGGCGCGGCGCGCGCGGTCGAGGTCGAGCGTCGCGAGCCGGTCGCCGAGCCCTTCACCGAGGAGCAGCGAGCGCGCGCGCGCGCGGAACGGGAGGACGGCCGGGCCGGGCGAGCGCGCGAGCTGCTCCATGCGGACGAGCGTCGCGAAGGCGAGTTGGCTCCGCTTCTCCTCCGCGAGGTCGGGCGTCTCGAGGAGGACGGCGAGCCGCCTGAGGCCCCCCATGCCGCGGACGATGGCGTCCGTCTCGGAGCGGGGGATCCCCTTCGCGATGCAGGTCTGGAGGAGGTCGTCGTCGCGCACGTCGGTCGCGAGCCTCGCGTCGAACGCCGCGGGCTCGAGCGCCCACTCCGGGCCGAGGCCCTTCTTGTCGGCGACGTTCTCGACGTCGCGCTCGGCGCTCGAGAAGCACTGGTTCACGTGGTAGACGCGCAGGTTCGACGGGGCGGCGAGCCAGAGGAACACGCAGCGCGTGAGCTTCTCGAAGATCCTGGAGCCGGCCTTCCAGAGGAGCGCCGGATCGCGCGGCTTCACCTCGAGGAGCTGCTGGAGCTCGAGCCGGATCTCGGCGAGGCGCTTCGCGGAGCGCTTGTAGGCCTTCTTCAGGCCCGCGGTGCGCTCGCCCGCGGCGGCGTCGTCGGCCTCGGCGCCGTCGTCGTTCACGGAAGGCGGGGCCGTGGGCGCGAATCGGTCCGCGGCGTCCGCGAGGAGGGCCGCCTTGACCGCGGCCTCGTCGCCGCGCGCGAGCTCGGCGTGCTCGATCGCGTCGGGCGCGTCCCAGAGCGCGAGGAGCCGCGAGAGCACGAAGGGAGCGGGCGCCGAGCCCTCGCCGATCTCCCGCACGAGCTTGCCGAAGAGGATCGCGGCGCCGATCTCGTCGGGCGGCGGGACCGCGAGGAGCGCCTCGAACGCGGCGCGCTCCGGCTCGGACTCGCGGCCCTTCGCCGCATCGAACGCGTCCTTCGCGCGCGCGAAGCCCGACGAGCCGGCCCCGGCGAGGAGATCGACGCGGAGCCACGCCGCGCGCGCGCCGAGCGCTCCCGGGAGCGTCGAGGCGACCTCGAGGTCCGCGAGGATCGGCTCGAGGTCGCCGAGCGACGTCCCGAGCCGGCCCGGCCCGAGCGCGCGGACGGGGGCGCCGATCCGCGAGAGGGCCGCGTACGCGCGGAGCGCGCGCGCCGCGGCGTCGGACGGGTTCGCCTTGAGCCTCTCCGTGGCGACGGACGCCGCGCGGTCCGCGACGTCGCGGTCGAGCGGAGCGAGCACGGCGTCCGCGAGGCCTCCCTTCACGTAGCCTCCCTCCTCGCCGACGAGGCTCACGTGCGCGGGGAGGGTGCGCGCGAGGCGCACGAGCTTGTGCCGGAGGAGGACGCGCTGCTTCGGCGGCGCGATCGCCCACTCGTCGGACGCGGCGCGGAGGAGACCGAGCACGGGGCCGGCCGTCCGGTCGGGCTGCGGCTCGTTCCGCTCGATGCGCGAGACGGCGTCGTCGATCTCGCCGGGCGTCAGGTCGTCGCGCGCGAGGAGGTCGGCCGAGTGCGCGACGATCATGCGCGTCACGGCCGCGAGGTCCGCCTCGCCGGCGCCGCGCGCGGCGAGG
>CAZYLP010000172.1:3422-12364 GCA_964648345.1 uncultured Planctomycetota bacterium | reverse complement strand
CGGGCGGGACCCCGGGCCGGTGCTGGCCCGGCGGCTCGACCTCGCTGCGGAGGACCTTCGCGATGAGGCTCGGGAGATCCTCGGCGAGGAACGGCGCGCGGCCGACGAGCGCGTACCAGAGGACGCCGCCGAGGCCGTAGACGTCGCTCCGCTCGTCGGCGCGGCCCTTCGTGAGCTGCTCGGGCGACGCGAACTGCGGCGTCCCGACGAACGCGCCCGTGCGCGTGAGCTGCTCCGAGTCCTCGGCGCGCGCGAGGCCGAAGTCGCACACGCGCGCGACGGACGCCCCGTCCACGAGGATGTTCTCGGGCTTCAAGTCCCGGTGGAGGACGCCGCCCGCGTGGGCGTGCGCGACGCCGGCGGCCGCGTCGCGCACGAGCGCCGCGGCGCGCCGCGGGTCGAGCCCTCCCGCGCCGGCGAGGGCCGCGATCGACGAGCCTAGGACGAGCTCCATGACGAACCAGGGCCGCTCGGCGCTCGCGTCGCCGCCGAGGATGCGCACGACGTTCGGGTGGGGCGGCAGCGAGGCGAGGACCTCGACCTCGCGCCGGAAGCGCGCGACCGTGCGCGGCGTCGGCGCCTCGCTCAGGACCTTGAGGGCGCACACCGTGGTGGGGACGGCGGCGTTCCGTGCCCGGAAGACGGTCCCGGTGGCGCCGGCTCCGATCCTCCACTCCACGACCCAGTCGCCGAACTGCGACCTGTTCACCGCGCCTCGCTGCCGCTCGTCTGAATTCCCGAGCGACCCCCCGCGACGAGGTTAGCATCCGCGCGCTCATGAGCTCCCGCCGCGCTCCCCTGCGTCTCGTCCTCCTCGCCGCGCTCCTCCTGGGCTGCGCCGCCACCGCGACGATGCGTCCGCGCGCGAAGGCGACGTCGGGGCCGATCGTGTCCTTCGACGAGCAAGGGACGCCGACGGTCACGCTCCTCGACGCCCCGGAGGACGCGTCGATCCTCGCGAGCTGGGGCGGCGCGGAGCGGACCTTCGCGCTCGAGCGCTCGGGGCCGGACGGGGTCGCGCGCCTCGAGGGAGCGCCGCGCGGCGCGGACGTGCGCTACGAGGTGCGCGGCGAGCGAGCCTCGGGGCCGTGGACGCTGCGGACGCTCCCCGAGAGGGACGCGGCGCGGTGGTCGTTCGCCGCGCTCGGCGACAGCGGCCGCTCCTTCGCCGCGAAGGGGCCGGGGCCGGACCAGCTCGCGGTCGCGAGGCTCCTCGACGACCTCGCGCCGGACCTCGTCCTCCACGCGGGCGACGTCGTCTACGACGACGACAAGGCGTGGGCGATGGAGCCGTACTTCTCGACCCCGCACCGCGCGACGCTCGCGCGCGTCCCCCTCTTCGTCGCGATCGGCAACCACGACCTGTTCGAGTCCACCGACGCGCCGGAGCTGAGGCGCGCCGCGGCGCGGCCGCCGCGGCCGACCGCCGGCGCCTGGTTCTCGTTCGACGTGGGCGACGTGCACTTCGCCGTGCTCGACTCGAACGCGATCCCCGACGGCGACGCGAGCGGCTTTCGCGCGACGAAGCAGGGGCGGTGGCTCGAGACGGACCTCGCCGCGAGCACCGCGCGCACGCGCGTCTGCGTGCTCCACCACCCGCTCTACTCGGCGAAGCGCGCGCGCGCGGGCTCGAGCGGGCTCCGCGAGACGCTCGCGCCGCTCCTCGCCCGGGGTCGCGTCGCGCTCGTCATCGCGGGCCACGACCATCACTACCACCGGACGCGTCCCATCGACGGCGTCGTCCACGTGACGACGGGCGGCGGCGGAGCCGCTCTCTACGACGGCGAGCCGCAGCGCGAGACGGCCGCCTTCGCGAAGGAGCACCACCTCGTCCGCGTCGTCGTCGAGCGCGCCGCGCTGACCATCGCGGCGATCGCTCCGGCGTCGAGCGCGCGCGGCGCGAGCGGCGCCAGGGCGACCGGAGGGAGCACCGCGGTGCCCAGAGTCCTCGACCGCTTCACGCTCGCGCGCTAACCGCCCGAGCGGAGCTGGGCGAGCCGCCGCTCGAGCTCCGGCTTGTCGCCGGGCTCCCAGCACTTCTGTACGGCGAGGTCGATGTCGGCGATCGCGGCGTCGCGCTCGCCCTTTCGCGCCCGGGCCTCGCCGCGGATCCGCCACGCGACGTAGAGCGTCGGCTCGAGCTCGGAGCCCTTGGTCGCGTCCTCGATCGCACCGTCGAGGTCGCCGGTCTCGAGCCTCGCGAGGGCCCGGTTGACCCACGACCAGGAGACCGCCGGCGTGCGCTTCACGGCCTCGTCGCCGTCGGCGAGCGCGCCCTGGTACTCGCCGAGCTTGCCGCGGCAGTAGCTCCGGTTGCAGAACGCGAGCGGCTGGCGGTCGGCCGCGCGCTCGATGAGGAGCGAGTAGTCGTCGCTCGCCCCCTTCCAGTCCTTCACCTGCTGCCGCGAGTGCGCGCGCTCGAAGACCAGGTCGTGGTCGCCGGGCCGTTGCTCGACCGCCGCGTCGAGGTCGGGCAGCGACTCCTTGTAGTCCTTGAGCCGCGCGCGCGAGCGCCCGCGGACGACGAGCGCCTCGAGGTTCGCCGCGTCGACCTCGAGGGCGCGCGAAGCGTAGTCCACGGCGGCCGCGAGCTGGCCGACGCGCACCGCGAGCGACGCTCGCCGCGCGAGGAGCACGGCGCTCCTCGGTCGCACCGCGATCGAGATGTCGAGGAGCTGGATCGCGCCGTCCACGTTGCCCTTGGCGACCTGCTCGAGCGCCGACTGCGCGATGGCGTCCTCGCCGGCGGCCGCGTCGGGGCTCTGCTTCGGAGGAGCGGTCGGAGGAGGCGGAGACGGCGGCGCCGGCCGCGGCGCCGGCGGGGGCGGCGGCGCGGGGCGCGAAGGAGCGGCGGGCGGGCGTGACGGCGAGGGCTCGTCGCGGCGGGCGCCCTTCATCGCGAAGGAGGTGAGCGCGGCGGCGGCGAGGAAGGTCGCGACGAAGGCGGCCGCGAAGAGCGGCCGGCGCCCGGACGAGCCCGGCTTCGACGCCGCGTCGATCTCGCGCGCGAAGGCGCCGCCGTCCGCGTGGCGGTCCGCGGGCGCGGGCGACAGGGCGCGCTCCACCGCCCGGGCGAGCCAGGACGGCGCATCGGCGCGGAATGTGCGGACGGGCGCGATCCGGTGCGTCTGCTTCTCCGCGATCAGCTCGACCGCGGTCGCCGCGACGATCGGCGGCCGGCCGCAGAGGCACTCGTAGAGGAGCGCTCCGAGCGAGTAGACGTCGGCCGACGGGAGGACGGTCCGCGGGTCGAAGATCTGCTCGGGCGCCATGTAAGCGAGCGTCCCCGTGAGCTCGCCCGTCTTCGTGAGCGACGCGGCGGGCGTGTCGGATCCGAACCAGCGCGCGACGCCGAGGTCCGCGACGAGCGGCCGGCCCCAGTCTCCGGACTCCGCTCCACGGCGGGTGAAGATCACGTTCGACGGCTTCACGTCGCGGTGGACGATGCCGCGCTCGTGGGCCGCGCCGAGCGCGACGGCCAGACTTCGCGCGAGCGTGACCGTCTCCGCGACCGGGAGCGGCCCGTTCTTGAGCCGGGCCTCGAGCGTGCCTCCCGGCACGAAGGGCATGACGAGGAACGGACCCTCGTGCGACTCGCCCGCGTCGAGGAGCGGCACGAACCCCGCGCTCTCGCCGAGCGACTCGAGGAGCGCGCGCTCGCGCTGGAAGCGCGCGAGCGCCGCGGGCGACGGGCGCTTCAGGACCTTGATCGCGACGTCGCGTCCGTCCGCCGCGCGCGCGCGGAGGACGACGCCCATGCCGCCGACTCCGATCCGGCTCCCGACCTCGTAGGAGCCGAGTCGCGTCAAACGCGCGCCGGGACCGGGCGCGGAGACTTCCGGTGCTCGGCGACGGCGCGCGCGAACCCGTCGAAGAAGCTCTCCGCCTCGTGCGGGCCCGGAGAGGCCTCGGGGTGGAACTGGACCGCGGCGCAGGCGAGCTCGCGGTGACGGATCCCCTCGAGCGTGCCGTCGAAGAGGCTCTCGTACGTCGCGACGAGCGGCGTCCGGTGGAGGTTCGTCGGGTCCACCGCGAAGCCGTGGTTGTGCGACGTGATGAGGACGCGGCCGGTCTCGATCTCGCGCACGGGATGGTTGCCGCCGCGGTGGCCGAACTTGAGCTTGCGCGTCGTGCCTCCGAGCGCAAGCCCCAGAATCTGGTGGCCGAGGCACACGCCGTAGAGCGGCAGCTTCCCGAGGAGGCGCCGCGCGCACTCGATGCCGTACGCCACGGCGGCCGGGTCGCCGGGGCCGTTCGAGAGCATGACGCCGTCGGGCTGCTGCTCGAGGATCGCCTCGGCGGGCGTCTGCGCCGGCACGACGTTGACCGTGAAGCCGCGGTCGACGAGGTGGCGCAGGATCCCGCGCTTGATGCCGTAGTCGACGACGATGATCCGGCCCGCGGAGCCCGGCGCGTGCGTGAACCGAGCCTGGGTGGGACGCCACGGCCCCTCCTCCCCGTAGGGCTCCTTCCACGCGTAGGGCTGCTTCGTCGTGACGACCTTCGCGAGGTCGAGCCCGTTCATGTTCGGGGCCTTCTTCGCCTTCGCGAGGAGAGACGCGTCGTCCATGTCCTCGGTCGAGAGGACGCCGTTCTTGGCGCCGTTCTCGCGGAGGTGCTGGACGAGAGCGCGGGTGTCGATCCCCTCGAGGCCGAAGATCCCGTGCTTCTTCAGGTAGTCGCCCAGTCCGATCTGCGAGCGATGGTTCGATGTCGTGCGGCTCGCCTCGCGGCAGATGATCGCCGCGGCCTTCGGGCCGTCGGACTCGTCGTCGCGGACGGGGGCCACGCCGTAGATCCCGAGGATCGGCACCGTGAAGGTGATGGCCTGGCCGCAGTACGAGGGGTCCGAGAGGACCTCCTGGTAGCCCGTGTGGCTCGTGTTGAAGACGATCTCCGCGAGGGTCTCCCCGGGCGCGCCGAACGCGAGGCCCTGGAAGACGCGGCCATCCTCGAGCACGAGCTTCGCGGGAGTCGTCATCGTCACCGTCACCTCTTATCGGGGGATGAGTTCCGAGTTTAAGGTCCGGTCGGGCCGGGCGCAACGCTCGAAACGAGCAGCCCTTCGAGGCATCTGGTAGGCTCCGGCGGGGAAAAAGGCAGCTCCTTGGAACCCGCGGGCCACGGCTCGCGTCCAAGGTGCGCGCCATTTCCGGGGAGAGCGCGCGATGGGTCAGGACGACGTCCCGGTTCTCGTCAAGAAGAGTCGGACCGGAGACCGCGAGGCGTTCTCGGCGCTCGTCATCCAGTTCCAGGACGTCGTCTACAACATGATCTACCAGCGCCTCGGCGACGCGGACTCGGCCCTCGACGCCGCGCAGGAGACCTTCGTCAAGGCGTTCGCGCAGCTCGCCAGCTTCAAGGGCGAGAGCTCCTTCAAGACGTGGCTCCTCTCCATCGCGCTCAACGAGGCCGAGAACCAGCGCCGCGCGAAGAAGAAGCACCGCGCCGGGAGCCTCGACGGCCAGGACGGCGTCGCCGCTTCTCTCGCGGACCGCGGGCCCTCGCCCACCGCGGACGTCGAGACCAGGGACGAGGTGGCCCTCGTCCAGCGGGCGCTCCAGCAGGCCGACGAAGAGGATGCCAAGCTCATCCTCCTCCGCGACCTCGAGAACCTCTCCTACCTCGAGATCGCCGAGGTGCTCGGCGTCCCGCTCGGCAGCGTCAAGTCCGGCCTCAACCGCGCGCGCGCCCGTCTCCGGGCGACCCTCGAGCGCGTCCTCACGTCCTCCGTCCTGGCGCCGCCGCTCACCGAGTCGGCCGTCAAGGCGGCCTTGCCCAACCAGGTGACCTGATGCGCTGCGAAGAAGTGCACGAGCAGCTCGCGGCCTTCGTCGACGGGGAGCTCCCCGCGGCCGACGCCGACGCCATCACCGTCCACCTCGACGGCTGCCTCGCGTGCCAGGTGGACCACGTGGCCATGAAGCAGGGCCGCGACCGGATCGCGTCGCTCCCGCGCGAGAAGGCGCCGGCCGCGCTCGCCGCGGGCGTCGCCGCGCGGATCGGCGTTCGTGCCGACGGCTCGGCTCCGGCCGCGAAGCCGGACCATCACGCCTCCCATCATCCCACGGAGGGCCTCTCCGCGTTCCTCGACAACGAGCTCGAGCCCGCGGAGCGCGACACGATGCGCGAGCACATCGGGAGCTGCGACGTCTGCTCCGAGGCGCTCGTCGCGCTCGACGACCTCGTCGGACGCGTGCGGACCCTGCCGCGGAAGAGCGCGCCGGGCGAGCTCGTCGGCCGCATCCTCGAGCGGATCGGGCCGCAGATCATCACGCCGCAGGTGAAGGCCGCGCGCGCCGCGGAGGCCGCCGCGGAAGCCGCCGAGGCGGCCGTGCAGAGAGCGGCGCGTCCGCGCACGGCGCGGCTCGCCGCGGATCGCACCGCCCCGGACGCTCAGGGAGCTCAGAGCACGACACCGCTCCGCGCGGCGAGTCCGGTGCGGCCGTTCGAGCTCGGCCCGGGGGCGAAGCGGTTCCTCTCCGCGGCGAGCGTCCTCCTCCTCGCCCTCGGCTCGATCGCCTTCGCGACGCCGAACACCTCGTCGGAGCCGATGATCTACGGTCCGGGCGACGAGTACAGAGTGGTCGGGCATGCTCCTCAGGGCCCTCGCGAGGGTCCGAAGCCGCCTCCGCCGCCGAAGCCGCGGATCGATCAAGACCGGACGTTCGCGCTCCTCTGCGCGAACGTGGACACGGCGCCGACGACGCTCGTGAACCTCGGCAACGCGAACGGCTTCGCGGCGACCCAGGTGCCGCAGCAGTCGGCGCCCACCTGGACCGTGAGCGGACCGCCGGCCTCGCTCCAGGTCCTCGCGGTGCGCGGCGGCGAGGTCTCCCTCGAGGATCCGGCCGCCTTCGCGCGCGTCGTGCCGCCGCCCCTCGACAAGGTCCAGCTCCGCTCGGGCGAGACGTACGGCGGCAAGCTCATCGAGGACAACAAGGCGCGCGTCGTCCTCGCGACGGCGACCTCGACCGGTGCGCCTTCGGCGGCGGCGAAGCCGCTCCGCCTCGAGTTCCCGCGCCGCTCGGTGGTCAAGGTCGTGAAGGCCGACTGCAATCCGGTCGCGGTGCATGTCGTCTTGAAGAGCCGAAGCGACTGACCTCGTTTCCCATGCCCATGCCCATGCTCGTTCTCCCATGCCCATGCCCATGCCCGTTCTCCCATGCCCATGCCTATGCCCGTTCTCCCATGCCCATGCCCATGCCCATGCCCATGCCCGTCTCCGTCCTTCGGACGGGCAAGGGCAAGGGCAAGGGAGCGATGAGGACACTGCATCGGTAGAATTCCGCGCCATGGAAGTGGAAGACTTTCAGAAGCGCATCGAGGCGATCTACTACAAGAAGGACAGCGCCCGCGGCGTCCACGGGACGTTCGCGTGGTACGTCGAGGAGATGGGCGAGCTCTCCCGCGCCCTCTTCCGCAAGAAGGACCGGCAGAACCTCGAGGAGGAGTTCGGCGACTGCTTCGCGTGGCTCGCGTCGCTCGCCTCGCTCTCGGGGATCGACCTCGCGCAGGCCGCGCGCAAGTACGACCACGGTTGCCCGCGCTGCCGGGCGACGCCCTGCGCGTGTCCGTGAGGTGCGAGTCCTCGAGGCGCGTGCCCTCGAGGCCGGGAGTCGTTAGACTCCCCCTCCCCATGAGACGGCTCGCCCCGCTCCTGCTCGTCGCTCTCGGACTCGCCGCCGCCTGCGGCGACGGGAGCAGCCGTCGCGGCGGCGCCGGGGCATCGGGTCTCGCGGGTGTCGTGTACGAGTACACGGGCAACCCCGCGCGCGGCGAGACGGTGTCGCTCGACCCGGCGAGCGCGGGCCCCTTCACGGCGGTGAGGGCCGACGGCCGCTTCTTCCTGTCGCCCGTGAGCCAGGGGACGCACGTCCTCCGCTTCGGCGACTCGGTCAGGACGCCGCGCTTCTTCGTCCCGCTCACGGTCAACGAGACGAACTCGTTCCTCTCCCAGCCGATCTTCCTGCCGCTCCTCGAGAGCGGCGTCAAGGCGAGCGTCCCGCCGACGGTCGGCTTCGCGATCACGGTCGCGGGGCCCGAGCTGGGCGACGTCTCGCTCGCGATCAACTCCTCGACCGCGGTCCAGTACCCGCTCAACGCGCCGCAGGCGATCACGATCGTCGGCGTCGCGCCGTCGCGCCTCCCCGTGCGCCTCCCGAGCGGTCTCGCGACGAAGGCCGCGTACTGCATCGAGCCGCGCGGCGTCCGCTTCCTGCCCGGCGCGACGTTCACGGTGCCGAAGCTCGAGGACAGCCCGGCGGGCTGGGACCTCTGGCGCCTCGGCGACGACGGCGTGTGGAGCATCGCGATCGCGATGACCGACACGGGCCAGGGGACGCTCACGGCGACGGTGGACGAGGGCTCGTTCTACGCGCCCGTCCCGCGCACGGCCCCGGGCACGGTCACGCTCACGGGGCGGGTCACGTCGGGCGCGCGCGCCATCGCGGGCTACCGCGTCTCGTGCTGGGGCCAGGTGAGCACGGTCACCGGCACGGACGGCCGCTTCACGCTCGCGAACGTGCCCACGTCCTACGGCGGGTTCCTCCTCAGGATCTACCCCGCGCGGCCGGGCATCGACTTCGCGCCCGAGGTCGTCACGCTCCTCGGCGCGGCGAACGGGAACGACGTGGGGGACCTCGCCGTCGTCGCGCAGGCGCCGAACAACATCCGCCCGAAGGTCCTCTCGACGCAGCCCGCGGACAAGGCGATCGACGTCTCGCTCCAGACCGCGGCGACGATCCAGTTCAGCGGCGCGATCGACCCGCTCACCGGCGCGTTCAACCGCACGGGCGACCTCTTACCGGACACAGGACGCTCGAGCCACGGGAACACCATCGCCATCATCACCGCTCCCGAAGCCACCACCGCGTACCTCGCGCGATACCCCGCGCCGTGAGCGATCCCGCCGATCACCGGATTGCCCACCGCGCTTCCAA
>CAZYLP010000172.1:2499-3412 GCA_964648345.1 uncultured Planctomycetota bacterium | reverse complement strand
CTGACGGGCCTCCTCGGTCCGGTCACCGGACGGACGTTCCTCGCGAACTCCTTCACGGCGGTCTTCGTGCCGGCCGTCAACCTGCGGCCCGCGGACACCTACTCGATCGTCGTCGACCCCGACACGACGGACCTCTCGGGCAACCTCGTCGACGACACGAAGCTCCTCTTCAAGTTCACGACGCAGAACGTGACGCCGCCGCCGCCGCCGACGGACCAGAAGATCTTCGGCATGACGCCGATCATCGGGACCGCGCAGACCGAGGTCACGCTCCCCGGGCGCAACTACCCGGGCGGCTCCGCGGTGCGCGTCGGCGCGAGCAACGGGACGATCCGCCAGGAGACGGCGACCGAGGTTCTCTTCCTGCCGCCGGTGCTCGAGCCCGCGGGCGACCTCGCCGTCTCGCTCATCAACAGCGCGAACACGACGGTCTCATCGATCGGGCCGCTCGTCTTCGACCTCCGCGCGAGCGTCGCGAAGCTCTCGTCGGGGACGCTCGTCCGCTCGACGGCGGGCGCGCCCGTCTTTCTCTCGGGGGCGAACGTCGCGAACGGCGTCGTCGTCGCGGACGGTCTCTCGATCGCCTCGGTCAACTCGATCGAGATCTTCGGTGGCATCCAGGGCATCACGGGCCGCCAGCTCACGGTCCCCGCGAACGCGGCATCCCTCTTCACGGGCCCCGTCGTCGTCCGCGGCGCGAACGGGAAGAACGGCCTGACCTACCGCTTCATCCAGGTCGCCGATCGCTGACGCATTCATCGAGTGACGTGATCGCGAGAACCGTTTTCAACTCTCGCGGCGACCGACCTTGGTTGGCGTTGCCACCGTATCGCGGTCGAACTGCCAACCGAGGTCAATCGCGCCGAGAGCGCCGATCGAAGATCGGCGGCTCTCGGCGCGGCCAAATTTAAGC
>CAZYLP010000172.1:0-2489 GCA_964648345.1 uncultured Planctomycetota bacterium | reverse complement strand
TCGGCGGCGTGCGCCGCGTCGATTCGCGCGCGGCGCTGGCCGAGGAACGCGCCGACGCCGCCGACTACAAGCCGGAGATCGGCCGCGTCGCGCAGCCGGACAAGCCGGGCGCGCAGGGATTCAAGGTCAAGCCGCGCGGCGCGCGGTCCCAAGTACTCAGGGTTACCGTGGCGCTGCCAGCGGTATCTGGAACGAGAACGTGGTCCCCTTCCCCGCCGAGCTCTCGACGGCGATCGAGCCGCCGAGGAGCGTGACGAGCTTGTGGGCGATCGCGAGGCCGAGGCCGACGCGCGGGCGCCCGCTCGACGAGTCGGCGGTCTGGACGGGCTTGAAGATGTGGGCGAGGACCTCGGCCGGGATGCCGCGGCCCGTGTCCGACACGCGCACGTGAGCGCGGCCGTCGCGCGCGGTCACGCTCGTCGTGATCGTGCCCTTGCTCGTGTTCTTGATCGCGTTCGCGATGAGGTTCTGGATCACCTGCTCGAAGCGGGCAGGGTCGGTGCGGGCGATGACGGGCCCCTTCGCGTCGAGGGCGAGCGCGATGTTCCGGCCCTGCGCCCAGCGCTCGAGCGGGCCGATCAGGTCCCGCACGCGGGCGACGAGGTCCACGTCCTGGAGCCGGACCTCGATCTTCCCCTCCTCGATCGACTGCGTGTCGAGGAGCGAGGCGAGGAGGTCGACCGTCTTCCCGGCGCGCGCCGCGATCTGCTCGCGGGCGCCGCGGGCGACCGGGTCCTCCGCGCCCTCGGAGGCGAGCGCCTGGGGGTCGGCGAGCAGCTTGACGAAGGTGAGCGCCCCGCGGACGTCGTGCGCGACCATGCCGAGGAGGTCGCGCCGCTGCTCGGAGAGGCGGCGGAGGTCCTCGGTCTGGCGCGCGACCTCGGCCTCGAGGTGGATGTTCGAGCGGCGGAGCTGTTCGGTGAGCTCGTCGTTCTCGATCGCGAGCGCGAGCTTCGTCGAGAAGATCGAGAGGAGCTCGAGGTCGCGCCGCGGGAACGCGGCCGGCCGCTCGAGGAACAGCGCGCCGTGCGGGCTCCGCCGCGCGAGGAGGGGGAGCGCCGCCGCGAAGCCGGCCTCGCCGCCGAGCGAGGAGGTCGTCGCCTGGCGGCGCACCGTGGCGTGGCCGATGAGCTCCTCGCGCGCCTCGCGCCCGGCGCGCTCCTCGCCCCAGGTCGTCTCGCGGGCGCCGGCCTCGTTCCAGATCGAGGCTCCGCGCGCGTTGAAGACGTCGGCGATCATCGAGCAGGCGTCGCGGAGGAGCTCGCCGCGCGAGCCCGCGAGGTCGACGAGGCTCGAGAGGTTGAGGAGGGCCGAGACGGCGCGCGGCTCGAGGAGCGCCGCCGAGAGGAGCGCGTCCGTCGGGTCGGCGGGCATCGCGATCGCGAGCGTCGCGTTCGGGTCGAGGTGCGGCGAGGAGCGGATCGGCACCGGCTCCGGCGTCCGCACGCGCGGCTCGCTCGGCTCGAACTTGAAGACCGTCGTCCCGACCTTCAGGACGTCGCCCGCGCGGAGGAAGACCTCGACGACGCGCGCGCCGTTCACCCAGGTGCCGTTCCGGCTCCCGAGGTCGCGCACCTGCCAGCCGCCCTCGACGGCGATGATCGCGCAGTGGAGCGACGAGACGATCGGGTCGCTCACGATGACGTGCGCCGCCTCGGAGCGGCCGATGAGGAGCGTGCGCCCGAGCGGCGAGAGGTAGTGCGGCCCGGGCGGCAGGAAGGTCCCGACGTGGCTCCCGGTCCTCGCCATCAGCCGCGCGTCCCGTTCGGCTTGAGGCCGAGCTCGCGGATCTTGCGGTAGAGCGTGCGCACGGAGACGCCGAGCGCTTCGGCCGCGCGCGTCTGGTTCCAGTCGAAGAGGCCGAGCACCTTGACGATCTGCTTCTTCTCGATGTGGGCGAGCGAGAGGTCGTCCTCGTCGCTCTCCGAGACCGCCTCGGGCTCGGGCGCCGGCGGGGCGAGACGCGGGAGCTCGGGGACGGACTCGACGTCGCTCGCCCGCACGCGCGCGGGAGAGCCGTGGAGGACGAGGAGCTTGTCGATCAGGTTCCTCAGCTCGCGCACGTTCCCGTACCACGAGCGGTGCGCGAGCGCGTCGAGCGCCGCCTCGGACAGCGCCTCGCGCTCGCCGCGGAGGGCGAGGAAGTGCTCGACGAACGGCCGGATCTCCTCGGGCCGATCGCGGAGCGGCGGGACCTGGAGCGTCACCGCCGAGAGCCGGAACCAGAGGTCCTCGCGGAAGCGCCCGAGGCGGATCGCCGCCTCGAGGTCGCGGTTCGTCGCCGCGATGATCCTCACGTCGACCCGGAGCAGGCGCTCGGCGCCGCCGACGCGGCGGAACTCGCGGCTCTCGATGAAGCGGAGGAGCTTCACCTGCACCTCGGGCGACATGTCGCCCACCTCGTCGAGGAAGAGCGTGCCCTTGTCGGCGACCTCGACGAGCCCGAGCTTCCGGTCGGTCGCGCCCGTGAAGGCGCCCTTCTCGTGGCC
>CAZYLP010000171.1:0-12372 GCA_964648345.1 uncultured Planctomycetota bacterium | reverse complement strand
GGGCGCAGCTCGCGGAAGTTGTCGAGGATCTTCTCCACCGACTCCGCGAAGGCGCCGCGCGTGCCGTTGTACATCGCGACGTAGTTGCCGACGCGCTGGAGCGCGTGGGCCATGGGCAGGAACGAGACGCCGAAGTCCTCCTGGCCGCGGCTCGGGATCGAGCTCGACGCGGAGGCCACGACGAAGCAGAGGTTCCCGTGCGTGAGGAGCGCTCCCTTGGGCGGGCCCGTCGTCCCCGAGGTGTAGATGATCGTCGCGAGGTCGTCCGGCCCGACCGCCTTCCACGCCTTCTCGAACGCGCCCTCCTCGAAGCGCTCGTGGGACTGGCCGCGCGCCTGGAGGTCGTCGTACGGGATCACGAACGTGTAGTCGTGGTTGTCGGGGTCGGGCTCGAAGAGGATCGCGTGCTCGAGCTTCGGGCACTTCGAGCGGATCGACTGGACCTTCTCGAGCTGCGCCTTGTTCTCGCAGAAGACGACGCGCGCCTCCGAGTGCTCGAGCTGGTAGGCGATGTCGTCCGCGAGGAGCTGCGGGTAGATCCCGACCGTGACCGCACCCGCGTGGAGGATCGAGAAGTCGGCGAGCGCCCACTCCATGCGCGTGTTCGAGATGACGGCGACCTTGTCGCCCTTCTTGATCCCGAGAGCGAGGAGGCCCCACGTCCAGCTCTTGACCGAGTCCGACATGTGCTGGCCGGTGTAGGCGCGCCATGCGCCCTGCTCCTTGCGGAGAGTGAGCGCGTGCGCCGCGAGCTCCCGGGTCTTCGCCTGGAACATGGCGGGGACCGACGGGTAGACGATGTGGTCTCCGAACCGCTCGTGGTGCATGGGGCAGAGAGTTTAACTTCTCGGGGCCGGAGAGTGACTTGAGGATCGTCCGCGAGAAGCTCGAGGAAGGTGCCTCGCGCGCGGAGGGCGTCGTCGTCGTCGTGGACGTGATCCGCGCCTTCACGACCGCGGCCTTCGCTCTCGACGCCGGGGCCGTGGAGATCCGCCTCCGCGCCACGGTCGCCGAGGCCCTGGCCGAGAAGGCCCGGATACCCGCAGCGTTCCTCATGGGCGAGGAAGGGGGTGCTCCGCCGCCCGACTTCGACCACGGGAACTCTCCTTCGCTCCTCGATCCGCGCGCCGTCCGCGGCCGCGTCGTCATCCAGCGGACCGGGATGGGCACTCGCTGCGCGGTCGCCGCTTCACGCGCGACCGCGCTCTTCGGCTCCTCGCTCGTCGTCGCGAGCGCCACCGTTCGCGCCGTTCTCTCTCTCCGCCCCGAGCTCGTCACTCTCGTCGAATCCGGAGGAGAGCCGGAGGGCGATGACGCGGTCTGCGACTACCTCGAATTTCTCCTCCGCGGCCAATCTCCCGACCGCGAAGCGATCCTCCGCCGCATTCGCTCCTGCTGGGCTGCGCGCGAGCTCACTGAAGGGGGTCGCGCGCACTCGCCGCCAGGGGACCTCGAGTGCTGTCTCGACGTCGATCGCTTTCCCTTCGCGATCGGCATCATGAACGGTGTCGCGAAGAAGATTTAGCCACAGAGGTCACAGAGTTCACAGAGAGTTGCGAGAACCAACGTGGATGGCCGTTCATCGCTCTCGAGAAGAGCGAGTCGGTGTCATCCACCCCTCTGTGCACTCTGTGACCTCTGTGGCAAAAATGGTTCACGCGAGGAGCTTGGTTCCGTCTTCCAGCGTGAGCTCGATCTTGCATTCGCCCTTGTTCTTCACGCCGTTCACCCGGATGACCTTCGACTCATCGAGCTGTCCGTTCATGACCCGCCCGTCCGGCAGAGTCACGGTGTAGGGCGTCCCGACCGCGACTGCGACGCCGACTTCGCGGACCTCGAACTCGACCCACGTCGGCTGATCCTGAGCTTCTTCCTTGGGCTTCGTCGCGGGCTGCGCCTGCTTCTTCTCGGCGGCCGGCGAGTGCGAGCCGGGGCGGAGGAACTCGAAGAAGGTCCGGTAGCCGCGGTGATCGAAGTCGTGGACGACGTTCGCGACGTAGTAGTCGCCCGCCGCGCGCTTGCCGACGCCGTCGAAGCTGACGACGGTCCCCGGCCGGATCGCGGCGTCTCCCTGGCAGAGAGCGGTGCCGTCGGCGTAGTGGAGGAGCTGCTGCCCGAGCCACGACTTCGCCATCGACTGCGCGTCGCCCGTCGAGGAGGGAGTGCCGACCCAGAGCGTCTGCCGCGAGCCCCACTTCGATGCGTTCTGCGCGGCGCTCTTCCCGACACCGAGCGGAGGCGCCTCGGGCTTGGCCGTGGCGGTGATCGGCTGCTTCTTCTTCGGGTCCCAGCCGCGGACGGTGATCTCGTCCACGACGTTCGAGGTCGAGAAGCGCGGCGAGAACTGGAACAGGGTCTCGCCCCACTCGAGCTTCGTCTTCGCGCCGCCGCTCGTGCGCGGCTTCTTGAAGTGGAGCGTCTCGTTCTCGGCGTCGAGGTAGACCTCGTAGCCGATCCGCATGGCGCGGTCGCGGATGAACGCCATGTCCGTCGCCGCCGACTGGAACAGGTAAGGCTCGGGCGCGCCCGTGTCGTCCACGTCCGCCTTGAAGCCGGCCTGCTGGGCGAGCTGCTTCACGACGTCCGAGTCCTTGGTGTCCTTCCAGGTCCGCGAGTTCACCCCGTGCTTGAGGACGTGCCGCTTGTCGTAGGCGACGACCGTGCAGAGCGCGGGGCCCCGCTCGGGGTACTCGCACTCGCGCCGGATCACGGTGCCCGTGGCGACGAGCTTCATGTCCGTCTCGACGTAGCCGAGCGAGACCGAGATCTTCTTGCCCTCGGCGAGCGCGTCCGACTCCGACCAGCGGAGGTCCGCGTTCGAGAGCTTGAGCTCGATCATGTCGGCCATCTCGAGCTCGAGCCGCGCGGAGAGGGTGATGACCGCCTCCGCGAGCTCGCGCGGAGCAGCGGCGCCGTCGATCAGCACCTCGAACTTGGGCGTGAGCTTCTGCATCGAGTGGACGTGGAGAGAGATGATAGCTCGCGTCAAAGCCGGACGGCGACGCACCTCAAAGCGAGAACGGACAGGGGGTTTCGCTCAGACGACGAGGACGACCTTCCCCGTGGTCGTGCCCGAGTGGAGGAGCTGCTGCGCGGCCGCGGCCTGCGCGAAGGGGAAGCGCGCGCCGATCTTCGGGCGCAGCGCTCCGCGCGTCGCGAGAGCCATGAGCTCCTTCATGGACTCCTCGAGGATCTGGACCTCGTCCCAGAGGCGCAGGACCTGGAAGCCGCCCACGACCTTGTTGTGATCGATGAGCTGGATCGGGTTCCAGCGGGGGAGCTTCAACCACTCGTAGGCGAGCCGCGCGTAGGACGGCCTCTTTCCGCGTGGAGTCATGCCCGCGAGCCCGAAGCAGAGGAGCTTCCCCCCGGGCTTCAAGAGCCGGTAGCCCTTCTCGAAGAACGAGCCGCCGATCGCATCGAGGATCACGTCCACCGGTCCGAGCTCCTTCGCGAAGTCCGTCTTCCGGTAGTTGACGACCTTCGAGTAGCCCTCCGCGAGCGCGACCGGGATCTTCTCGTCCGAGCCGACGGTGCCGACCGCCTCGAGCCCGAGCGCGCGCGCGATCTGCCCGGCCGCGACTCCGACGCCGCCCGCCGCCGAGTGGACGAGGAGGCGCTCGCCCTTTCGCATCCGCGCGACGTTGACGATCCCGTGCCACGCGGTCAGGTAGACGGCCGGGAAGCCCGCGCCCTCCTCGAAGCTCCAGCCCTCGGGGAGCGGCCACGTGCGCCGCTCCTCGGCGACGATCTCCGTCGCGTAGCCGCCGAAGCGCGAGACGGCGATCACCTTCTTCCCGTCCGGCGTCTCGCCTGCGACCTCGAAGCCCGGCGTGAAGGGAGCCGGCGGGCCCGGGCCGTAGAGTCCTTCGCGCGCGTAGATGTCCGCGAAGTTGAGCCCGGCGGCCTTCACGCGGACGAGGACTTCCCCCGAGCGCGGAGAGGGCGACGGCTCCTCCTGGACCGCGAGCACTCCCGTGCCGCCGAAACGCGTCACTACGATCCGTTGCATGACGGAGATGCAACAACGATGAGCAGCGGAATGCCATGGGAGTGTCAACGAGCGCCGTCATGAAAGCGCACGCTTCCTCGAAGCACGCGCGCGCTCTCGGCTTCGCACTGTTCACACGCGCGTGACGCCCGAGGGTCTGCTCCTTGCCACTCGTGGCGCGGAACTCGACAGGGGAGTCACTCATGCGCGCTCGACTCATCGCGGGCGCCGTCCTCCTCCTCGCCCTCGGCTGCACGGGCGGGGGAGGCGGCGGCGGCAAGTCCTCGTCCAGCGGCTCGACCATCGCCCCGGCGACGTCGCGCACTCCTCCGGCGCCGGTCGGCTCGACGACGCCGCCGCGCACTCCTCCCGCGACGCCGCCCGTCACGCCGCCCGCTCCCTCGACCTCGGGCGGCTCGGGCGGGATCACCGGCGTCACCCCCGGGACTCCGGCTTACGGGCTCTCGCTCAACGCCAGCGCCGCTTCGAAGTACAGCATCTACATCCCGCGCGGATACGCCGGCTCTCCCGTCGGTCTCGTCCTCGCGCTCCACGGCGTCGAGGGGAGCGCGAACCCGAACGGCTGGTTCCAGCTCTGCGCGCTCATCTGCAACAACGACCGCTTCATCATCGTCTCGCCCTACGGCGACGTGAACGACGGCGGCTCGGGCGCCTGGACGCAGCCCTTCGCGGCCGAGATCCTCGACCTCGTCCGCTCGAAGTACAACGTCGATCTCAAGCGCCAGTACATGGCCGCGATCTCGGGCGGCTGTCTGCCCGCGATCCACTTCGCGCTCGGCGATTCACCCAAGACGTATCGCACGGTCTTCGGCGGCTACACCGCGAAGGGTGGCTTCCAGCGCGACTTCGCGGCCGTCGGCTTCTGTGCTCCGGCTTACGGGCCGAGCGACCCTGACTTCGCGGCCACGCAATCGCTCGACGCGACGGCTCTCGGCTTCACGCCCTCCTTCTGGGCCGACTACGGCGAGCTCTCGCGCGACAAGCCGCGGGCTGACGACCTCGCGGCGTTCGGCACCGCGAAGGGCTACTCGCCGGTCAAGAACGTCGTTCGTCCTGGCGAGGGGCATGCGCCGAGCTCGCCTTACAGCTTCTCGATGCAGATGTTTGCTCAGTTCGAGGCCACCCGGAAACCCTGATTTCGCCGACCACGCCGGGGACGCTCCTTGCCCTTGCCCTTGCCCTCCCTCACTCTCGCTCGAACGCCGCGACTCTCTCGCGCGCTCTCGCAACCAGCTCTGCGTCGCCTCCCATGGCCTGCACCTGCCCGAGCCTGAGCCTCGCCTCCTCCAGGTCGGCGCTCGAGTCGATCACACGGATCATCTGCGCCCTCCCGATCGCCATGCGCTCGCGGAGCACGAGATCGCGCCCGTGCATGAACGTGAAGTAGAGACCAGGAGCCGCGAACAGGAAGCCACCGACCGCGGCACCGCACATCCACTCCAGACGAGGCCGAGCGAGGAGAGCGACGAGCGCGGGCAGCACGACGACGATCGCGGCCGTGCTCACGAGAGCGGCGCCGAGCGAGTGATCGTCGAGACCGAGGAGGACGACGAGCGAGCTCGCGCGCGGACCCATGGCGCCGAGCGTCTCCCATGAAGTGCGCACGTCGAAGCCCCAGTCGCTGGTCGCCCCGACGAGAGCGGCGACGAAGCTCGCGAGGAGGAGAGGCACGCGCGCACGGCCGACGAGGTCGAGGAGCGCAGGATAACCGAGCGCGATGAACGGGAGCGCGTGCGCGGAGTAGCGCGCGCCGTACGACGAGCCCGCGTGCCAGTCGATCGAGCGAGACGCGTGGACGAGGAGGACGACGAGCGCCACGCCGAGACCGAGGAGGCCACGGCGATCGCGACGCGCGGCGTGCACTCCGAGACCGACGAGGCCGGCGAGGGCGATCGGCTGCGTGAACAGGAACCCGCGCCGCGTGCCGAGGAGGAGCTCGAGGACGATCCGCGGCCGCGGCCACGAGAAGCCGTAGGCGGACTTCACGATCCTCTGCGTCGTCGCGTCGGCGTGGAAGTCGTAAGGCGTCTTCCACGGCGCGCCGAAGCAGGCCGCGTGGTACGCGGCGAGGAGGAGCGCCGGACCGAGAGCGCCGGCGAGAAAGAGGGCGACGGCCTTCGCGTCGCGCTCGACGGCGAGGAGGAGGACGAGCGCGCCCGCGGCGAGCGCGACGTTGTAGTCGCAGACGACGGCCCACGCCGCGAGGAGGCCGGCGAGCGCGGGCTTCTTGCGCTCGAGGACGAGCGCGAGACTCCACGCGAGGAGACACACGACGAGCGAGTGCGCGTACAGCCGGGTCGCGAAGGGGAGAGCGATCGTCCCGAGGGCGTGGGCACACGCGGCCATCTGCGCGCGGTCGGGAGCTGCTCCGAGCGCGAGGGCGCTCCGCCGGACCGCGAGCGCTCCG
This sequence comes from uncultured Planctomycetota bacterium, assembly GCA_964648345.1. Lineage (GTDB taxonomy): Bacteria > Planctomycetota > J058 > J058 > JACQDU01 > CAZYLP01. The sequence goes on along the minus strand of CAZYLP010000171.1, from coordinate 5,953 downwards.
AGCGCGCGCGGGAGACTCGCTCCGAGGACGGTGAGCACGAGGACGCTCCCGGTCACGAAGCGTGCGGGGGAGACCGTGAACGCAAGCCCCGGCGCACCACCCGAGTAGACGCGAGCCCCGGCGCCGCTCCCGACGACGGCGAGGTCCACGGTCGGACCCCGCGGCAGCTCCTCCTCGATCGAGACACGGCCCTTCGTGAGAGCGGCGCTCAGGTTGAGCGTCCGGTTCTCGTTGTCCCGGGCGCTCGCCGTGGCAAGGAGCGCCGCGAGGAGGAAGACTCCCGCGAACAGCCGGAGGCTGCTAAACTTATCCCCATGTCGAACAGCGGGCGACGGATCGCGATCTTCGTGATTGCCTACAATGCCGTCCGTCACCTGATCCGCACGATCGAGCGCATCCCGCCCGACGTCTACGCGAAGGTCGAGGAGATCTTCGTCATAGACGACGCGAGCTCGGACAACACGTATTACGCGGCGCTCGGGTACAAGTATCACCACGGCGTCGAGAAGCTCAAGATCTTCAGGAACGAGAAGAACCAGCGCTACGGCGGCAACCAGAAGGTCGGCTACCGCTACGCGATCGAGAAGGGCTTCGACGTCGTCTGCATGCTCCACGGCGACGGGCAGTACGCGCCCGAAGCCCTGCCGCTCCTCCTCGAGCCCTTCGAGCAGGGAGCCGACATGGTCTTCGGCTCGCGCATGATGACGCCGGGCGCGGCCCGGAAGGGCGGCATGCCGCTCTACAAGTACGCGGGCAACCGGGTCCTGACGAAGATCCAGAACCGCCTCACGGGGCTCGGGATCTCCGAGTTCCACTCGGGCTACCGGCTCTACTCGACGCAGGCGTTGAAGGACATCCCCTTCGCGTCCTTCACGAACGAGTGGCACTTCGACACGCAGATCCTCCTCGCCCTCCACGAGCGCGGGAAGAAGATCGTCGAGCGCCCGATCCCGACCTACTACGGCGACGAGATCTGCCACGTGAACGGCATCCCTTACGCCGCTCACTGCATCTTCACGTCGGCGCGCTTCTGGTGGCTCAGGCGCCAGAACAGGCTCGCCTACCCCGGGCAGACGGACGTGCCGGTGCCCGCGATCCCGCTCCCGACGGCCTTCGTGCCGGGCGCGCAGGCGACCAAGATCATGGAGCCGCTGCCGGCCACGGTCCCCGTCGAGACCCGTTAGTGCGATATCGGTTCAAGCCGTCGCCCGGGAGCCCGCACCACTGGGCCATCGAGGAGGCGCGGGCGCTCGCTCCGGGCACCAAGCTCCGCGTCCTCGACGTGGGCGCGGCCACGGGGTACATCGGCGACGCGATCCGCGCGGCCCGCGAGGCCGAGCTCGTGGGCGTCGAGTCGGACGCGAGCGCCCGCTCCCAGCTCCGCTACGAGCGCGCCTTCGAGACGCTCGACGCGGTGCCGGCCACGGAGGGCTACGACCTCGGGCTCCTCCTCGACGTGATCGAGCACACGCCCGACCCGCGCGCGACGCTCGAGAAGACGGCGCGGACGCTCAAGGCGGGCGGCACGCTCCTCGTCTCGGTCCCGAACGTCGCTCACTGGAGCATGCGCTTGCTGCTCCTCCTCGGACGGTTCGACTACAAGGAGAGCGGGATCCTCGACCGCACGCACATCCGGTTCTTCACGCGGCGGAGCTACCTCGCGACGCTCCGCGAGGCGGGCCTCACGGTCGAGCGCGAGGCGTTCTCGATCGCGCCCGTCGAGCTGCTCGTCCCCTGGATCGAGAAGGTCCCCGGCTGGTCGCTCGTGCGGGGCGCGCGCCGCCTCCTCGCGTGGCTGTGGCCGGGGCTTCTCGCGTACCAGCTCCTCGCGCGATGTCGTAAAGGCTAGTATTCTCACCCCATGGCCGCCGACATCGTCTTCGTCGTCTTCGTGCTCTACGGTCTGATCTTCGGGCTCAGGCGCGGGTTCTACAAGGAGCTCATCGCCTTCGTCGCGCTCGTCGTCGCGGTGGGCGCGGCGCGGACCTGGAAGGACCCCGCAGGCCGGCTCATCCAGTCGAAGATCGCCTTCCTCGGGAGCGGCACCGCGCACGCCTTCGGCGCGATCCTCGTGTGGCTCGTCACGTTCTTCCTCGTGACGCTCATAGGACGCCTGATCCTGAAGAAGATCCGGAACCCCGACGCCGAGAACAACCTCGAGAAGGCGGCCGACGGGGTCAGCGACGCGGCGCAGGGCGACACCCAGATGGGGCCGGTGACGCTCCTCACGAACCCCGTCGCGAAGGCGCACAAGAGCGTCGTCTACTGGTCGGACAAGCTCCTCGGCGGCGTGCTCGGAGTCGTGAAGGGCGCCGCGGCGTGCTACGCGATCTTCGCGGTCATCTACTTCGTGGACCTCCACGTCCCGCAGATCGCCCCCGTGAAGGAGGCGGTCTCGAACAGCCGGGCCAAGCAGATCTACGCCGAGTACCTCGCGGGCATCCTCCGCAGCACGTTCACGGAGTACCGCGTCCTCGAGAACGCCGCCCACACCGAGCGGCTCGTGCGCCAGGCGGAAGCGAAGGGGGCGCAGCCCCAGCTCATCGACCGCCTCGGGGCGCACCCCGCGTGGACCAACGTGAAGGCGACCCAGGCCTGGAAGGACCTCGCCGCCGACCCGCAGATGCAGCAGCGCTGGAACCAGACCGGACCGGACGGCAAGCGCGACGTCATGGGCCTGTTCAGGGACGCGCGCGTGCGGCACCTCCTCGCGGACGAGCAGTTCCAGGACGCCTTCGCGGACACGAACATCGAGGATGTGATCCGCGCCGTCTCCGAGCCGCCGCCGCCCGCGCCGCCCAAGAACGATTGAGCCGGACCCGTTGAGCGAGTCCGGGCCGAGGGCCGCGGACCTCCACCTCCACTCGCTCGTCTCGGACGGCACCGCGGACCCCGCGGAGGTCGTGCGCCGCGCCGCGGCCGCGGGGGTCCACACGCTCGCGGTCTCGGACCACGACGATACGAAGGCGAACGCCCCGGCGGCCGCCGCCGCGAAGGAGCTCGGCGTCCGGCTCGTGTCTTCCATAGAGCTCACGGCGCGCGTGGACGACCGCCCGAACGGCACCATCCACATCCTCGGCTACGGCGTCCGCCCGGGCAGCGAGCCGCTCGAGGCGCTCGCGCTCAGGAACCGCCTCGGGAAGCGCTCGCAGATCGTGGGCATGCTCGAGAAGCTCCGCGGGCTCGGGATCCCGATCACGAACGACGAGGTCGGCCTCGACCTCGCGAGCGACGCCTACGTCGGCCGCAACAAGGTCGCGAGCGCGCTCATCGTCCGCGGCCTCGCGAAGAACCGGCTCAAGGCCTTCAAGCGCTACCTCGAGCCGGGCGCGAAGGCGTACGTCGAGCCCGAGGTCGTCTCCGCCGCCGAGGCGATCGCCGCGATCCACGCCGCGGGCGGTCTCGCCGTCTTCGCGCACCCGACGGCCGACGACCTCGACCGCCGCCTCGGCAAGCTCTGCGATGCCGGCCTCGACGGCATCGAGGTCTGGCGCCCGCGCGCCCAGGGCTCGCTCCTCGTCCGCATCGAGAACCAGGTGGAGAGGAGGAAGCTGCTCGCCACGGGAGGCAGCGACTGGCACGGGCACTACCCGGGCGTGCCGCTCGGAGAGTGGAAGGTGCCGGAGGAGAAGATCAAGGAGTTCCTGGAGAGGATGGAGAGCCGGTCCGACTTCGTCGGATAGCACGGAGGCACGCTCCTCCGCGCTCCGCTCGTCACTTCTTCGGCATATCCCCCGACGTGAAGCTGTTCGTCATCTTCATCTCCATCTTCACGTTGATCTCGCCCTCCGCGCTCTCGTGCTGCGCGCGGCCCTTGAGCTTGAGCTCCATCTTCACGGCGCGTTTCCGGTTCTTCTCCTGCTCGAGCGAGCCCTGGATCGTGACGACGAGGTCGACGAGGCCGCCCTCCTTCCACTCGATCGGGGCGTTCGGGATCTGCTTCAGCTGGAGCGCGATCTTGATCTCGACGTCGCCGAAATGGACGCCGTCCTCGACGCGCACGTTCTTGAGCGTGCCCTTCGCGGTGGACTTCTGCGGGTCGATCTCGGTGCCCTGGAAGATGTTCTCGGCGAGCTCCTTCGTGTCGAGGTCCCACTCGGTGTTGTTGCCGACCGGGTCCTTCGGGAGGAGCCTCTCGATCTGGTCCATCGGGTCGGCGCGGCCGAACGTGACCTCGACCCAGCGCTTGGCATCCTCGCTGACGCCGTCCTGGCCGTTCTCGTAGGTGACCTTCTTCTTGTCGACGCCCTCGATGATGACGATCTTCCCGGAGAGCGTCTTGTCCTCGGGCTCCTTCTCCTCCTTCTGCACGGACCAGCGCTCGATCGTCACGCGCTCCTTGGAGATCTTGCCCTCCTCGACGCCGAGGATCTCGTGGACGACGCGGTACTTGAGCGAGGAGAAGCTGTTCTCGTCCGTCTCCTCCTTGCCGCGGACGATCTTCGACTTGATCGACTGGACGTCCTCGTTGACCTGGAAGTAGCGGTCACCGACGGCCGGCGTTCGGCGCTTCTGCGGGTTCCACTTGAAGCCGTCGTCCTCGGCGCGAGCCGCGGCGAGCGGGACGAGGGCGAGGACGAGGGCGGCGACGAGACGCCTCATGGGCCGGTTTCTCCTGGGGTAGGGACTGTACTCGACCGTGCGGGGACGTGCTAAGCTTCAAGACGTGAACGACCTGCTGTCCAAGAAGTTCCCCGTGTTCAAGGTGAGCGGGATCCAGGTCTACGTTCACATCATGTTCCTCATCTTCGCCGCGTACGAGCTCTACGACTTCCGTGCGCAGCCGGGGCTCGGGCTCCTGATCCTGGGCGTCCTCTGGACGAGCGTCCTCCTCCACGAATTCGGACATTGCTGGGGCGCGCGCTACCAGGGCGGCGACGCGCGCGAGGTGCTCCTCTGGCCGCTCGGCGGCCTCGCCACGTGCGAGGCTCCCATGACGCCCTGGTCCCAGGGCTTCGTCGCGGCGTCGGGCCCCGCGGTGAACCTGATCCTCATGGCGATCTCGGGCCCGATCCTGCTCGTCCTCCCTCAATGGACCGAGAGCTGGCGCGGGATGTACAACGCGGTCGGGTTCTCGCCGTACGGGATCGCCGCCACGGTCTTCTTCACGAACCTGTCCCTCTTCGCCTTCAACCTGCTGATCCCGGCCTTCCCGCTCGACATGGGCCGGATCTACCAGTCCGTCCTCTGGGTGTACAAGGGCTTCAAGCGGTCGATGCGGATCGCTTGCTACACGACGTTCGTCTGCGGCGGGCTCCTCATCCTCCACGGGATCATCGACCGCATCGCGCCCCAGTGGTGGAGCCTCTACCTGAGCGGCGGCACGACGTTCTTCATCGCGATCTGGGTCATCTTCACGGCGTACGGCGAGCTCCAGAAGCTCGACGCGGGCTACTACGACGACGAGGACGAGCCCTGGCGCCAGACGTTCCGCATCCACTCGGCGGAGGAGCCCAGGGAGCGCGAGCCCGGGTTCATCGCTCGCTGGGCCGCTCGCCGCGAGGAGGCGAAGCAACAGCGCGAGAACGACGAGGTGCAGGCCCGCGCCGCGCGTCTCGACGAGGTGCTGCGCCGGGTGGCGCAGGTCGGCATGGACGGCCTCACGCCCGAGGAGAAGTCGTTCCTCGAGCAGGAGAGCGCGCGCCTCCGCGAGAAGCGGTAGCTCCTCGGCCTCGTCGCGCGCAAGACCCGCCCCGGCAAAACGTTGCGCCTTCGCGCTTCGAGCTTGACGGAGCTCCTCGGGGCGATGAGCATTGCACGCCTCCCCCGTGAGCACCCACCTCGTCGACTCGAGACGCCGCCTCCCTCCGCCGCGACGCCCGGGTCCCGCTCCGGCGGACGCCCTCGCGGACACCCTCGCGCTCGTCGGCAACGCGCCCGCGTGGCGCGACGCGCTCGAGCTCGTGGACCGCGTCGCCGCCTCGCGCGCGACCGTGCTCCTCACGGGCGAGTC
>CAZYLP010000170.1:0-12388 GCA_964648345.1 uncultured Planctomycetota bacterium | reverse complement strand
GCGCGAGCAGACGCTCAACCAGATCCTCGTCGAGATGGACGGCTTCGACACCGACAAGGGGATCATCGTCGTCGCCGCCACGAACCGGCCGGACATCCTCGACCCGGCGCTCCTCCGCCCGGGCCGCTTCGACCGTCAGATCGTGCTCGACCTCCCGGACGTGAAGGGCCGCGAGCAGATCCTCGGCGTCCACGCCGCCCGCGTGAAGCTGGGCTCCGACGTGGACCTCCGCCGTCTCGCCCAGGCGACCACGGGCTTCTCGGGCGCCGAGCTCGAGGCGGTCGTCAACGAGGCCGCGCTCCGCGCCGCGCTCAACGACCGCGACGCGATCACGCGCGAGGACCTCGACGAGTCGCGCGACAAGGTCCGCTGGGGCCGTCAGAAGAAGTCCCGCGTCGTCCAGGAAGAGGACCGCCGCGCCACCGCGTATCACGAGGCCGGCCACGCGCTCGTCGCCGCGACGCTCGAGGGCGCGCAGCTCCTCCACAAGGTCACGATCATCCCGCGCGGAGCAGCCGCCGGCGCGACCATGTTCATGCCCCACAAGGACGAGATCAGCCTCAAGAAGAAGCAGGCCCTCGCCCAGATGGCGACCCTGTTCGGCGGCCGTCTCGGCGAGCAGATCGCGACGAACGATCTCTCCACGGGCGCCTCGAACGACATCGAGCAGGCGACGAAGATCGCCCGCCGCATGGTCTGCGAGTGGGGCTTCTCCGAGGTCCTCGGCCCGATCAACTACTCGCAGGAGCAGGACACGGTCTTCCTCGGCCGCGAGGTCACTCGCACGCAGAACCACTCCGAGCAGACCGCCCAGACGATCGACAACGAGGTCAGGAAGATCGTCGACGCCTCCTACGAGCGCGCCGTCGAGCTCATCAAGAAGCACCGCGACGGCCTCGACCGGATCGCGGAGGCGCTCCTCAAGTTCGAGACGATCACCGGCGAGGAGGTCATGTCTCTCCTCGACGGCAAGCTTCCGATCGACCTCCGCCGCGAGGAGCCCGTCGCGCGTCCGGCGCGTGAAGCGGTCCCCGAGGCCGAGCCCGAGCGCGAGAACCGTCGCCCCGAGCTCGGCGGCGGCCAGCCTGCGGGGGCCATGGCGTAGCTCCCGGTACGCGGCGTCACTGATAGCATGCTCCGCACGGAGAGTGCCCCGTGCGCGAGTGGACGGTCGAGGTTCCGGGCTTGCCGGCGACGGTCGAGGAGCTCGTCGCGCTCCGCGACCGGATCGCGACGAGCCCCGAGGGCGGCGTCGCGATCCTCGTCCTCGCGTTCATCGCTTACGCGCAGGACGCAGCGCTCGGGAAGAAGTACCTGACGGTCGCGCTCGACGCGACGCAGCTCGGCGACGGACCCGACGGCTACAAGGGCAAGGAGCCCGGCCGGATGGTCATGCAGAACGCGAAGGACCGGATCGGCAAGGCGCCTCACATCGCGCGGAGCTACATCGTGGGCACGGCGCACACGACCGGCTACGTGCTGCCGCCGGCGCCCTGGAAGATCTCGGGCCGCGAACAGCCGAACGACGTCCAGGGCGCGAAGGGGAAGACGTTCGTCCGCTCCTCGGGTGCCGACTCCCCGCGGCCGGTCCACCTCGTGAAGAACGACAAGGGCTTCTGGAAGGCGACGAACTGGAGCTCGATCGAGGTCGGCATCCGGGCGCCGGGTCCGCCGCCTTCGGACGACATCTGAGGCGAGGCTCGCGACTCAGCGGAAGTCGATGCTCGTCGAGTTGAGCAGGCTCACGAGCGCCGCGCGAGAGTTTTCGAACGACTCCAGCGGGGACTGCAGCATCTCGAGGATGATCCGCTGCTTCCTGGTCGCCACGAGCACCAGGTCTCCTTCCACGGCGGCGAGGCAGTCCCGGATCCGGATGAGCGCGCCGACGGTCGCCGAGTGGAGCGGTGCCTGGTCGAGATCGACGACCACGGCGCGGACTCCCTCGGCGATCACGGCGTCCACGTCCCGGCGATCGAAGATCTCGGCCGAGGGCCGCGGGGACCAGTCCTTCGCGTTCACGTAGGCGATGAAGCTCTCCTCGGCGGCGGGGATCAGCCGGAGCGTGTAACGGCCGATCTTCACGGCGGGCCGCTCCACCGCCGAGAGCACCGCGCCCCTGTAGTCCTGGCCGAGCGCGGCGCGGCGGCTCCGGAGCATGGCGGCTGCTCTCAAGTCGCGTGTGCGGGCTTTGCGTTCGAGGTCTCTGATCTCGGTGTCCACAGCGCCATGTTAGCCTCGCCGTGCTTGAGGCTCACCCGCCGTCACAGCCCGGATCTCCGGTGCGCCGTCTGCCACGGCGACCTCCGTGCGGGCGCGCTTCGCTGCGGCTCGTGTGGCACCGACGCCCACGTGGAGTGCTCGACGGAGCTCGGACGCTGTCCGACGCTCGGCTGCGAAGGACGCGCCACGCGCGCGTGGAGAGACTGGCTCGGTATCGCGATCGCGGTGAGTGCGTTCGTCGTTGGGCCGCTTCTGGCGCTCGTGGCCTCGGCTCCCCGACCGGAGATAGTCCGCGACCGCGGGCCTGTCGCGCTCACGGCCAACCTGACGACGGACGACCTGAAGAGTGTGGCCCGTCTCCTCGGTTGTCTCGGCGAGAGCAGCTACATGCACGAGGACTTGCAGCGGGTCGACATGCCGAAGGAGTACCGCGCCGTTCTCCAGCGACTCGGTGCGACTTACGTGAACGTCGAGCGCCGAGGCGTGACGGTTCAGACGGTCTCGGGCCGCTGGCTCTACGTTTTCGACGAGCGTCCGCCGTTCTTCCGCGACGACGCGCCACTGAAGCGGGTCGCCGAGGGAGTCTGGGAGTACCAGCTCCCGTGGACGCCGGTCGATCTCGCGCCGGAACCGCTTCCGGGAGGGTGGGGCGACAGGCGAACTCCGAACGTGTCTTCGGAGTCCCACCGATGAGAGTCACGCCCCGCGAGAGCCCCGACCTCCGCTGCGCGGTCTGCCACGGAGAGCTCGCCAAGGGCGGACTCGTGTGCGACGCGTGCGGCAGCGAGCTCCACGAGGACTGCTTCCACGAGCTCGGGAAGTGCCCGACGCTCGGCTGCGAGCGCGTCGTCAACAAGCGCCGGCCATCCGAACACTGGCTCATGGTGGCGGTCCTCTTCAACGCCCTCTGCGTGAGCATCTCGGCGTGCGTCCTCCTCGCCGCATGCGTCGAGCAACCGGTCGTCATGCGCTCGGAGGAGCCGGCGTCCGCTGCCGTCCCAGCCTTCGTTTCTCCCGTCTCGACGCCACGACAGCCGGCGCTTCGAGTCCCCGGCCTCGCCTCGACCGAGGCGCTGAGGCGGGAGTGCATCACGCTCATCGAGAACGCCTCGCCGCTCGAGCGCGACTTCGACGCGCGCGAGTCCACGCTTCTGCCCGAGCCGATCTCCGCGCTCGAGCCGCGACGGGTCACGATCAACGCGCACACGGTGTCGATCAAGCTCGCGGGGATCACCGTCTACGTTTTCGACCGCTCCACGCACGAGCCGCCGCTCGCTCAAGGGGACTCCCGGTGGATGTACCTGGCGGACGGAGTGTGGGCTCTTCGCGAATAGTGGAGTCGCTCACGCGCGCGGAGGAGTTGCTCTCGCACGCGATCGTCTCACTCGCGTGCGCGCGTGGAGCCGCTCTCTCGCGCGCCGAAGAGTCGCAAAGAGAGCGCTCTCAACCCTCTCGCTCGCGTGACGCGCTCCTCGCGCGATGAGGAGCGGACCGCGCCCCGTTGTCAGTCGCGCTTGGCACTTCACGGCGACACCGAACGCCGGGCGAACGGTCTCCACCGCCGTTCCCGAGGAGCCCGTTCGGGCGAGCGAAGCGGCGCGAGCGGGTCATCATCATCGTCGGCGCGCGCACGTAAACGCCCGACCGTGCGGGGAGAAGTTGCTCCTCCGCGTCGCGGACTCGGCGCGGAGTGCGAGAGAGGGGCGAGAGCGATGGCGCGGAGGGCGTCGCCCGCCGGCGACAGAGAGTTCCTCCCCGAGCATGAGGCGAGTCACGCACTTGCGAGTGAGAGTAAGGCGCCCTACGTGAACCGGTCTGCGGGCGAGGAGTGCTCGTCCTCGATGAGCGAGAGCCGGCCCCCGCGCGCTCGACGATCGACCCCGTTGCGCACGAGAGTGATTCCTTCGCGCACGTGAGTCACTCCATCTGAGACGAATGGAGTCCCGCGCTACTCGTGGCCGAGCGCTCCCAGCAGACCGTTCGTGCGCGAAGGTGGCTGCGCGGCCTCGATATGCGCGAAACCCGCGAGCCGCTCCTTGAACGACGAGGCCATGACCGCGAGCTTCACGCTCGCCTCGCCGTTCGGGAAGGTCGCCGCAGGGAGCCGTGCCTCGAAGCTCCCGCTCCGGTCGAGGCGCACCGTCTCGACGGGCTGGCCGTTCACGAGGATCACGACCGTGGAGGGCCTCTCGGCGACCGACCCGTCGGGCCCGCGGTCGCGCGCGCTCGTGACGGTGCCGGTGACGACCCAGGCGACCGACCCGTTGCGCTCGATCCGGGCGAGGCCGGCGTTCACCCGCGCGAAGGGCGCCGCGCACTCCGAGCCGAGACGGTCGCAGTCCGCGCGGAGCGCATCGAGGTCGGCGAGCGCCGGCATGTCCGCGAGGTCCCCGGGCTCGTAGACGGAGAGACTCTGGATGTTGCCGAAGCCGTAGGTGAGGTTCCACGTCGAGAAGCCGGACTTCGAGAAGGCCCACTTCATCGTCTCGCCGGGGCGGTCGGGGTCGTAGATCAGGAAGTTCTTGCCGTCGAAGCCGAAGAACACGACCGCGTGCGCGGAGCCGCCCCGGTAGAGGTGCACGATCGCGGGATCCCCGGCGCGGAGGCGCGCGAGGATCGGCTCCGCGCTGCGCGGGTCGGCGACGGGCACGAAGCGTCCCTCGATGCGCGAGCCGAGGGCGCGATCCCACTCCGCGAGGTAGCGGTCCTGGATCGCGCCGGCGAGCGCACGCCCCGAGAGGTCGTACGCGTCGCGCGTCGCGGTCTCGCCCTTCACGCGCGCCTTGAAGCGGAGGAGGGAGACGACCGACATGCCGAAGCAATCGCCTTTCGGCGAGGAGTAGCTCCCGACGTTCGTGTAGGGGAGACCGTCCACGCCGGGGTCGAAACCCGTGGCGAGCCGCTCCTCGGCGAGTGCCGTGGAGGCGAGGAGGAGGACGACGAGAAACGAAGCGTGCCGGCGCATGTCCGATCTCACCCACCAGTGACCGTGCGCACGGAGCAGACCGCGTCGTCTTCACGGCTCTTACCCGCGTGGAGACGACCATTTGTGACCGAACTGGGACGAGCCTGAGCTCACTGCGGCGAGGTGTTGCAGCGCTTCGCGATCGACTCCAGGGCCTCCGCGCGGGTCCACACGTAGACGAAGAACGCGTCCGAGAGCATCCGGAGATAGTGCTTCAGCTGGGCGCCAGCCGCGAGGAACAGGAGGTCGCCGCCCTCCGCGCGCAGCTTCTCCGTCTCCGCGATGAGCGCGCTCACGGCGGAAGACGTCGTCCAGCAGGAGTTCCTGTGAGGGTGAAGGACGATCCAGCGAACTCCCCGCTCCCGGAGCGTGGGGATCAACGAAGGCGACGGCTCGAAGCCTCCCTTCGCCGCCAGGGAGACCTCGACGAACGCCACCTTGTGCCCCGGCGCGACCTCGACGACCTCTTCGTCGCTCATCACCCTCGATGATATACGTGTGCCCATGAGCAAGCGCGGGACGTCCGTGCCCTACATCCGCCTCGGCGTGAACGTGGACCACGTCGCCACCGTGCGGCAAGCTCGCCGCGGACGCGAGCCGGACCCGGTCGCCGCGGCGCACGCCTCCGAGCTCGGCGGAGCGGACCAGATCACGATCCACCTCCGCGAGGACCGGCGGCACATCCAGGAGCGCGACTTCCGCGTCCTGCGCGAGACGACGAAGACCCGCCTCAACCTCGAGCTCGCCGTCGCGGAGGAGGTCCTCGACATCTGCATCGCGGTCCACCCCGAGCAGGCGACGCTCGTGCCCGAGCGGCGGCAAGAAGTGACGACCGAAGGCGGCCTCGACGTGAAGGGGCAGCTCGCTCAGGTCACGAAGGTCGTCGAGCGCCTCAAGAAGGCGGGGATCCGGCCTTCGCTCTTCATCGACCCGGACGAGGCTCAGGTCGAGGCCGCCAGGAAGGCGGGCGCCGAGGCCGTCGAGCTCCACACGGGCGCCTACGCGCACGCCTGGATCGAGGGCACCTGGGAGAAGGAGCGCGAGCGCCTCGAGAAGGCGGGCGCGCGCGCGGTGTCGCTCGGCCTCGGCTTCTACGCGGGGCACGGGCTCGACTACGTGAACATCCAGCGCGTGCGCGACCTCCCCGGCCTCGAGGAGGTCAACATCGGCCACGCGATCATCTCGCGCGCGATCTTCGTGGGCCTCGAGACGGCCGTGCGCCAGATGAAGCAGCTGCTAAGCTAGGCCCATGGCGGTCAAGCGCTGCATCCTGTTCGTCGCTCACGCGAAGGGCGAGGGCGACCTCCGCGCGATCGTGACGCACCACCTCGACATGAAGCCCCTCCACGCGAACGCGCTCGAGCGCCGCATCGAGGCCTTCGGCGAGGTCCTCGCGACGGCCGTCCTCATCGAGGACGAGAGGGGCGCGAAGGTCTTCCCGTCTCGCGGCGAGGGCCTCTCCGACCGCGAGTACAAGGAGTTCCTCGCGAGCTGCGAGGACTGGGCCAAGGGCCGGTGACGAAGCAGGCGGGCATCCCGTCGGGCTCTCCCGGCTGGATCTATGCCGCGATCCTCGGCGTCCTCGGAGCGATCCTCGGGCTCGTCGGGATCATCATCGGCGTCCTCGGCGCCAACGAGGCGCTCGCGATCGGACTCGCCGCGGTCGGCTTCGGCGTGCCGCTCATCATCCTCGTCGTCTACGTGTTCGTCCTCGCGGGCAAGCGGAGGAAGCTCGCGCAGGGCCTCTCCGCGACCGGTGTCAGCCTCGGCCTCTTCGGCAACCGCGCCTCGGGCTGGCTCGACGGCCACCGCTTCCGCGTCTACGACCGCACGATCGAGGTCGAGAAGTCGGTCGCTCACCCGACGACCCTCGGCCGCCGCGAGCTCGAGGAGATCGCCCGCGGCGAGCCCTCCCCGCGCACCGGCAACCTCGCCGTGAACCCCGAGCACCGCGAGGCCGTCGCCGCCCTCGTCGCGAGCGGGGAGGAGACGATCCTCTTCCTCGACCTCGACGGCCCCCGCTTCGAGGGCTACCAGCGCGGCGACCTTGCCACTCTCATCCGTGCGCTCATCAAGCTCGCGGGCCCGGGCTTCATCGTCGCGCGTCACGAGGAGCACGCGGTCTGTCCCTTCTGCAAGGAGACCGTCCTCGACTCCCCGCGCCACTGCGAGGCGTGCAACACGGTCCATCACGACGAGTGCTTCATGGAGCACGGAGGCTGCGCCGTCTACGGCTGCGAGCGCTCGCCGAGCGGCCGCCGCGCGAGGGGGCGAGCGTGAGCACCTGGGCGAAGGTCCTCGTGATCATCGGGCTCGTCCTCGGCCTCCTCGCTGCCCCGCTCCTCTACTTCTCGGACGGCGCGAAGGGGATCATCGGCTCCGCCGTGGTCTTCCTCGTCCTCGTCGGGCTCTCACCGCTGTTCCTCATCGGCGTCTGGCTCGTCCACCATCGGCGCATGGCGCTCGCAAGCCGCGCCCTCGACGATCCCGAGCTCGTCCGCGGTCCGCTCGGCGTGATCACGCACGCCCGCGGGAGCGTGGGCCGCGACTCTCTCGCGATCACGCGGAAGGGCGTCTTCCTCGACGGAAAGACGCGTGTAGCGCTCCTCTCGTACCGCGAGCTGAAGCGCGTCGCGGGCGACCGAGAGGCGCTCCTCCGCGCGATCAACGAAGCGGTCGCGCGCGTGCGCGCGGGCTCTCTCGTTCGCGGGGCGGTCGCCGGGACGACCTGCCCTTACTGCAAGGACGCCGTCGCGCCCCGAGAGAGCGAGGGCACGATCCGCTGCCCGGCATGCGAGTCGATGCACCACACCCCGTGCTGGCAGGAGCACGGAGGGTGCTCGGTGCACGGATGCACACGCGTCCCGACAGCCGACGCCCCGTCGCGAGCGCGCACGGCGAATGGTTGACTCAGGCAATCATTTAGTTGCCTGGGTCAACGAATGAGCTCGTCGCCCCTGCGCGCCCGAGCTGCTCTCCGCCAAAGCCACGGGGATATCCCCTTCGCTTTGGCCGCATAGTGATCGGGACATCCCGGTCTCTATGTGGCAAGGGCCGGTGGGCCGCGGCGCGAAATCAGCGAACGCCGCGACGGACGCGAGTCGTCGCCCGCTCGATGAGGCCGTCGATCCCGACCGTCTCGCTCGGCCCGCGCTCGCGGCCCGGGGCGAGCGGCGCCGTCCTCGTCGCGCGGTTGCCGCGGACGCCGCGCGCGAGGTCGCCGAGCTTCGCGAGCGCGGCGAAGGGGCCTCTCCGCCCCTCGGCCGCGGCCTCGAAGACCTCGGCGACGGTCCTCGCGCCCTTCTTGTCCACGAGCTTCGCCTTCTCGCGCTTCGCGTACTCGATGAACTGCCGTGACGCGATCTTCATGTAGTTGACGGCGTTCGCCGTGATGAGGAACTCGCTGCGCACGTGCTCCTTGCCGTTTGCGCCGAGCTCCTGGCGGAGCTTCGGGTCCTCGATGAGGAGCCGCAGCTTCTCCGCCGCCTCCGCGGGCGTGTCCACGAGGAAGCCGTCCACCCCGTTCCGGATCTGCGCCTTGATCCCGCCCGAGGGGCGCGCGACGACGGGCGTGCCCTTCCAGAGAGCCTCCGAGACGGTGAGGCCGAAGCCCTCCTGCGTCGAGAGCTGCATGACGACGGCGGACGCGCGCTGGAGAGCGTTGATGAGCTCGGCGTCGTAGGGCGTCGTGAGGACGCGGATGTCCCGCGCGATCTCGGGCTTCGTCCTCTCGAGCTCGGCGACGCGCTTCCTCACCGCCTCGACGACCTCCTTCGCCTCGGGGTCGTCGGAGACCGCCTCGGGGCCCGCGAGGATGAGGCGCGCGTCGGTGCCGCCTTCGCGGAGCTTCTCGTAGGCCTCGATCACTCCGAGCGGATCCTTGAGCCAGTCGTACCGCGAGATCTGCGACACGATCGGCTTCCCGTCGAGCGGCACGTCGTAGCGCGCGAGCGCGGCCTTGATCTCGGCGCGGGTCATGTCCACGTTCTTCGGGTGGAGCGGGTCGATCGACGGGCGCAGGAGGACGTTTGCGTTGCCCGTGTCGAAGAAGAACTCGGGCATGTGGAACCCGGCCGCGTAGGCTTTGCCGGTGCGCTCGCGGAGGAACTCGAGGACGCGCGGATCGGCCCGCGAGCTGTCCACGTGGAAGCGCCAGAAGACGTCGGCCCCCTGGTTCGCGAAGTGGTCGATCAGACCGGCCGGCTGCGGGTCGTGCACGAAGACGACGTCGCGCGGGCCGACCCTGGGCATCTCGCCCTTGTTCATCTCGGTGATCCGGTCGTAGAGCTCGCGGTTCTTGGGGTCCGTCATGTCGAGCTCGGAGCCGTGAATCGCGTTGTGCATGGCCTTCGTGAGGTCGAAGAAGGCGGGCTCGCCCTTCATGAGCGGCCAGTCGGTCTCGATCCCCGCGGCGCGGAGGACCGGGATCATGCGGTTCAGGATCTCGGCGACGCCGCCGCCGTCGCGCGTCGTGTTCACGTGGAGGAGACGCCGGCCCTCGAACTCCTTCGCGAGACGGCGGAGCTCGCGGACGTTCTCGGGGTCGATCTTCTCGTACTCGGCGAGGTCCACGGTGAGGGGCTTCCACTCGTCCGCGTGAGCCGCGAGGGCGGCGAGGAGGACGAACGAGACCGCGAGCGCGAAGCTCCGCGCGTTGAAGATCATGGTGTGGCTCTCTTCTCTCGACCGAGGTGAGCACCGACCGGGCCATGGAGAAGCTCACGACGCACAAGACGTTGAGCACTCCCAGGGGCGTCCGCGCATGGCCCTGGCCGTCGCGTCTCGGTTCGTCTCACGGGGGTCGTGAATCCGACGCCCCCCGTCGTGGGACATCCGGCCGTGCCGTCGAGTGCCCGTCGAGCATGGAGTTGTGACCGGGCACTCCGCGCGCTCTCCGAGGTCTCGCGCGGAGGGATAGGTGCTGAGGAACTTGATCGGTGCGGGGCTCGCCTGTCTCGCGGTCGCGGGCTGCGCTCGCGAAGGACCGCGAGGTCTCGGCGGCTCCGTCGTGGCCCCTCTCGCGAGCACCTCGGGCCCGGGCGTGCGCCTCGATGCCCTCGAGGTGCTCCCGCCCGGAGAGATCCGGATCGCGGGCGACGGACGAGGCACCTGGCTCTCGCAGCAGCTCGTCGTGAACGGCTTCTTCACCGACGGGTCGAGCCGCGACGTGACGGCCGAGACGACCTTCACGGTCGCGGACCCGAGCGTCGCGCGCGTCTCGCGCGACGGGCTCGTGACCGTCGTCGGGCGCGGCTCGACGCGGCTCACGGTCTCGCTTCGCGCGGCGAACGGTGCCGTGCTCCGCGCGGAGCGCGCGATCGTCGCCGACGACTCGCGCGGCCTCCCCGGCCGGAACGGCTCGACGCCTTCGCGGCTCGAGCTCTACCCGTCCTCGCGCGCGCTCGCCCACGTGGACTCGCGCGCCGGCCGCGATCAGGTCCAGCAGCTCGTGGCGGTCCTCGTCTATCAGGACGGCGCGCGCGAGGACGTGACGCGCTCCGTGCCCTTCGTGGCGCTCGACCCGACGACCGCGGGCGGCGTGCGGGGGCGCTCGGACGCCGCGAGCATCTCCTCGTCGGGAGTCCTCCGCGCGATCCGGGACGGCGCGACGGTGGACGTGCGCGCGGGGATCTCCGCGCGCGACCTCGTCGCCGGGTCCCGCTTCGTGCTCGGGCGGGCTCACGGGCCGATCGGGACGGCGGACCTCTACCTCGGTGACCCGCTCGCCGGCTCCACGAATCCGCTCGACGTGGCCGCTCTCGCCGTCATGCGGCAGCGCGGCGTCGAGCCGTCGCCTCTCGCCGGCGACGGCGAGTTCCTCCGCCGCCTCACCGCCGACCTCCTCGGCAGGCTCCCGACCGGGAGCGAGCTCACGGCCTTCGAGCAGGACTCCGCGCCCGACAAGAGACAGCGCACGATCGACCGTCTCCTCGCGACGGACGAGTTCGCGATGCACTGGGCGGCGAACGTGATCGCGCCGTGGGTCGGCGTCGCGGGCGGCGGCTTCGAGGCGGCGGTCAAGGACGACCTCCGCGCGGGCATGACGCTCGGGACGATCCTCCGCCGGATCTCGGCGGGGAGCGGCAACCCGCTCAACGAGCTCCCGGAGCGCGCCGCGTTCGACGCGAGCTTCAACGTGAACATAGGCCGCGAGGGCCCGAGCCGGCTCATGATGGCCTTCACGGGCATGAGCGTCCGCTGTGGCATGTGCCACGACCACAAGCTCTCGCCTCCCTGGGGTCACGTCCGCAGCCAGAAGCTCTTCTCGTTCTTCGCGCCGGACCTGAACGCCGCGAAGCTGACCGACGGCACGACCGACTACGGGAACCCGATCGAGCCGGACTGGGACCTCGGGCCGATCGGCCGGCCGCTCCCCGTGCTCGGGTCCGACCCGTCGCGCACCCTCTACGAGCGGCGCGCGCGCTTCGCCGAGCTCCTCGCGGAGACGGACGCCTTCCAGCGCGGGACGGCGCACCGGATCTGGACGGAGCTCGGGACGCCGCTCCTCGACCCGAACCGCGTCCTCGAGACGAGCCCGCAGGCCGTGCTCCAGCCGGCGGTCCTCCAGGCGCTCACGGGTGTCTTCCGCAACGCGCAGGGGTCGCTCCAGGAGTTCCTCCGCGTCGTCCTCGCCTCGCGGCTATACCAGCTCACGACCGAGGGCGTCTCCCGGCACAAGGATCCGCTCCTCGCCCGGCAGACTCTCCGCCGTCACCACGCGGAGACCCTCGACAAGGGCACGTCCAGCGTGACGGGCGACCCGGTCCCCTTCGCGGCGTCGGGCTTCTTCCTGAACAACTTCGGCTACCCCTTCGCGCGGCTCCTCCCCATGTTCCCGAGGAGCCACGCGATCAACACCGCGCAGCCCCTCACTCTCCAGAGCTCGAGCGTCGTCCACGAGAAGGTGACGCGCCTCGGGAACGGGATCTCGGACCTCGCGAGGGACGTGAACATGGGGCAGATCACCTACGAGGAGGCGGTCCGGCGGATCGTCCGCTCCGCGCTCTCGCGGGACCCGACCGCCGCGGAGGTGACCGCGATCGTCTCGCTGACGCGAGGTGGAAACGTCCCGACGCTCGTGGCGCTCGAGGACGTGGCGTCGGCCGTCATGAGCTCGACCGAGTTCGTTCTGCGCTAAAGGGGGGCGCGGGGGGACCGCCCCCCCGCCGCAGCGCCCGCGGCCGTTTGCGGGCGCGAGGACCG
>CAZYLP010000169.1:0-12407 GCA_964648345.1 uncultured Planctomycetota bacterium | reverse complement strand
TCCGCCTCCTCCGCCCCCGCCGCCTCCTCCTCCGCCGCCTCCTCCTCCGCCGCCCCCGTCTCCTCCCCCGACGGGCACGACGACCACGGAGGCTCCTCCTCCGCCGCCTCCTCCTCCGACCGCCGCGAGCTCGATGAAGCTCCAGGGCGTCCGCGGCTCCATCGAGCTCCACAGGAAGTCCGGCGAGAAGGTCGCCGCCCGCGGCTCTCTCGACGTGACTCCCGACGACCGTCTCGAGGGCAAGGGTCACGTGGACGTGGACGGTCAGGTCGGGGTCTCCCTCGACGGCGGGAGCATCCGCGCGCGCTCCGAGTCGGGGCAGCCCGTGATCAGCCTCGACAACGGCACCGCCGCTCTCGTCGAGGCGGCGAAGGGCTCGAAGCTCATCGTCGAGACGCCGCAGGGCACCGTCCGCCCCGAGGGGCGCATGCGCCTCGACGTGAAGGAGCAGGAGACGGCGCTCGTCGTCCTCGAGGGGCACGCGCTCGTCGCCACGCGCGAGAAGCCGAAGGCCGTGGACGTGCACGCGGGCGAGCACGCGACGATCCGGCCCGGCGGCACGAACAAGCGCTCGGCGAGCCGCTCCGACCTCGAGAAGGGCCGCGCCCTCGCGCGGCGCGCGCTCGTCACCTGGTGCGCGGCCGCGCCGCTCGACGGCTGGACGCCGGGGCCGGGCACGATCGGCGCCTGCAAGGACGCGCCGTGCAAGGGCGGGAAGTCGCTCGCGAGCACGCCCGACGCGGGGAGCCAGAAGGCCGTGCTCAAGGTGGACGGCTCCGCGGAGGGGACGCGCGTCCCGTTGCGCGGGAGCTTCCGCTTCGCGATCAAGACGCCGAAGCCGCTCATGGGGAAGGTGACCGTCTCGTTCGGCGAGGCGGCCTTCTCGAGCCACGTCTTCGCGGCCGACGGGGGCGCGTGGGAGACGATCAAGCTCCCCGTCTCGTTCGGCGCGCGCCGCCACGAAGGCGTCGCGGGCTGGTCTCCGATCCTCGAGGTCGCGGTGACGTGCGCGGAGCCGTTCGAGGTGTGCGACATCGCATTCGACGGCGACACGGACTCGGGGCGCTCGGACGGGCTCCGCGAGGAGCCGTTCGTCTCGCTCCGCTTCGACCGCGGCGAGAAGGAGGCGGCCGAGTCGGTCGTCGGGGGGCGCTCCTCGCCCTTCGACCTCGTGAGCTGTCACATCGCGCGCCCGCGTCTCCTCGGACCGGACAAGAACGGCGCGCTCGTCCTCGATGCCGCGAGCGCCGAGCTCGTCGCGCGCGAGCCGGCGATGCCGAGCAACCGCTCGGACGACGCGCCGATCGCGGTCCGCTACACCGCCCACGGCGGCGAGCGCGGGACGCAGGTCAAGGTGACGATCGTCGGCTCGAACGGGAAGATCGGCCTCCGCGGCCGCAACGTGGCGACCGGCTCGTGGGGCTTCTACGAGGAGATGCCCGACCTCGACGTGGCGGTCCGCATGGCCTTCAAGCAGCGACTCTTGAAGCTCATGCTCACGCTCAACGGCGACGGTTCGGCGCGGAACGGCCTCCAGGTGGACGACGTCGAGGTCTTCTTCTGGGTGCGATGAAACCGGGAGACACGAGAGGGCCTTACCGGATCGAGCGCGAGCTCGGACGCGGCGGGATGGGCGTCGTCTACGAGGCCGTGGACACGCGCACCGACGAGCGGCGCGCGCTCAAGGTGCTGCCGCCCGACCTCGCCCGCGGCACGCGCGCGAAGCGCTTCGAGCGCGAGTTCGAGCTCATGAAGCGGCTCGAGCACCCGGGCGTCGCGCGCGTCTTCGACTACGGCGCCGACGACACGGGCGCGTGGTACGCCATGGAGCTCCTCCCCGGCCCGACGCTCGGCGACCGGATCCGCGGCGGCGCGCCGCTCGACGAGGTCGTCCGTCACATCGCGCGGATCGCGCGCGCGCTCGACGCCGCGCACGACGCGGGGATCGTCCATCGAGACGTGAAGCCCGAGAACGTCATGCTCGCGTCGGACGGCGAGGCGCGCCTCGTGGACTTCGGGATCGCACGCGACCTCGATGCGGCGGAGAGGCTGACGCGGACGCACGCGCTCGTCGGCACGCCGCTCTTCATGGCCCCCGAGCAGCTCCTCGGGAAGCCCGTGGACGGACGCGTGGACACCTACGCGCTCGGAGCGATCCTCTACGCGACGATCGCGGGCCGCCCTTTCCGGCAGGGCCCGAACGTGGACGCGGTCTTGAAGACGATCCACGTCCTCCCGCCGCCGCCGAGCACCGTCGGCGAGGACGTCCCCTCGACGTACGACGCGGTCTGCCTCAAGGCGATCGCGCCGGCCGCGGCGGACCGCTTCCAGCGCGGGGCCGAGC
This sequence comes from uncultured Planctomycetota bacterium, assembly GCA_964648345.1. Classification (GTDB taxonomy): domain Bacteria; phylum Planctomycetota; class J058; order J058; family JACQDU01; genus CAZYLP01. The sequence continues at coordinate 10,063 of CAZYLP010000169.1, read as the reverse complement.
TCGCGGACGCGCTCGAGGCGCTCCGCGGGTCGGCCCCCGCGGGACGAAACTGGCTCCTCGCGGGCGTCGCGGCCACGATCGTCGGGGTCGGCATGGCCGGCGCCGGGGCGGTCGTCGTCATCTCGCGACGGAAGGCTCCGCCCACGCCGGCTCCTCCCCCGGCGCCCGCGCCCGTGGTGGCCACGGCTTTCACGGCCGCTCTCGCCGATGCCGAGGCGCTCGCCGCGAAGAACGCGCCGGAGGCCCTCGACGCCGCGAAGAGCGCGCGCCAGCTCGCGGCCCCGGGCTCCGAGGACGCGAAGAAGGCGGCCGCCCTCGTGGGCCGCCTCCTCGTCGAGCGCGAGGACCACCAGGCGGCGCTCCCCTTCCTCCGCGAGGCCGAGCCGCTCGGGCTCTCGCGGGCGCTCGGCGCCCTCGCCCGCGCCGAGGCCGCGCTCGGCGCGCCGCACGAGGCCAAGGCCCACGCGCGGAAGGCGGCCGCCGCCGCCGGCGACGACGGCGAGGCCCTCGCCGAGGCGGGCGCGCTCCTCCTCGACGTCCTCGACGCGGGCGAGCTCGACGAGGCGCGGGCGGTCCTCGAGCGCGCCGCGAAGCTCCGTCCGCGCGACGCCCGCGTCCACACGAACCTGGGTCTCGCGCGCTTCTACCGCCGCGACATGGCCCGCGCCGAGGACGCGTTCCGGGCCGCGCTCGACCTCGAGCCGGCATCGACGACGGTGAGGAACGGCCTCGCCGCCGTGCTCATCGAGTCCCAGCGCTTCGAGGAGGCGGCGACGCTCCTCGCCGCGCTCGTGAAGGACGAGCCCGCGAACGCATCCGCCTGGTCGAACCTCGCCCGCTGCCAGCGGCGGCTCGGCAAGACCGACGCGGCCCGCCTCTCGATCGAGAAGGCCCGCGCCCACGAGCCCGACAACGCCGAGCACGCCTGCGAGGCGGGTCGCATCGCCCTCGACGGCATCCAGCTCGCCGCCGCGGAGAAGGCGCTCGCCGAGGCGGTCCGGCTCGACCCGAAGAACGTCGACGCCGCCATAAGCCTCGCCGCGGTGCTCGCCCGGCAGGACCGAAAGTGGGACGCGCACGCGGTCCTCGTCAAGATCAACCAGGAGCGGCCGAACGAGCCGGCCGTGAAGAAGGCCCTGGAAGAGCTGAAGCGCTAGGGGGGCGTGGGGGGACCGCCCCCCACACCGCAGCGGCACCGCGCCGTTTGCGGTGCCGCGAGGACCGGTCTCGGGGTTTGGGGGCGAAGCCCCCAAGAAGAGACCTGGACAAGGAGGCTTTGGCTGCCATCCTCTCCCTCGTGCGTGCCGTGGCTCGGCGCGTGCAAAGGGGGGTCGCCGTTCGAGGTGTCGTGTGCTCCCCAGGGTCTCCCGCTTCACGGCCGCGTCCGCTCTCGCAACACTCGCCGCGCTCGCGGCCTCGGGTTGCAGCGCCACGCGTCCGCTCGACCTGCCGCTCCCCAAGGACGCTCGCGTCGTCGAGCTCCTCGGTGACTACACTTCGTTCCAGAAGTCGCCGACCAACCGTTACGCGGTGGTCCTCCACGGTCAGGAGTTCGCGTCGCCGAAGGGACGGCCGTTCCAGATCTCCACGACCGACGACGTGAGGCGCGAGGGGACGCCGATCCCGGACCCCTTCATCGAGAGCGACGTGGACCAGGTCACGCGCCTCCTCGTCAGCAAGGGCTACGACGTCTACCGCGCGGACATGGGCGAGGCGACGCCGCGCGAGGTCGAGAAGCTCATCGAGAGCATCGGCATGGTCTCGGACGCCGAGACGCGGACCTTCTTCTGCTACTCGGGCGAGGGCGACAAGAAGGGCCTGCGTACGCGCACCATGGTGATCGGCGAGGGCCGGCGGCTCGTCCCGCCCGACGCGACGATCGCGCCCGACGCGCTCATCGCCAAGCTCGCGACCGTGAAGGGCACGAAGGCGCTCCTCCTGAACGCGTGCGAGTCGGGCGTCTTCGCCGAGTCCGCTCGCAAGAACCCCGACTTCCAGGGCTGCGTCATCGCCGCGTGCCCGCCCGGCTACGCGACGACCCCGCACGAGCCGACCGGGACGAGCGCGATCTACGCCGCGTTCCTCGGGCTCTACGCGAACGACCCGAAGGCCGTGAAGAACCTGAGCACCGCGCGCCTCGAGAAGGCGGGCGGGACGTTCACGAACTTCGCGCACAAGTGGAGCGACTTCTGGACGGGGAGCGGCCTCCCGATCAGCTACGACCCGGTCCTCTACTCGAACGGCGACTTCCTGTTCTGAAGTAGACTCTCGCTCATGGAGCGGGAGCGGCTCATCTCCCTCGACGCGTTCCGCGGCGCGACGATCGCCGCGATGATCCTCGTCAACAACGCGGGGGACGGCTCCAAGGTCTGGCGCCAGCTCGGCCACGCGAAGTGGGACGGCTGCACTCTCACCGACCTCATCTTCCCGTTCTTCGTCTTCATCATGGGCGTCGCCATCCCGCTCGCCTTCGCGAAGCGCACCGAGGGGCAGAGCCAGGGCGACCGGAGGGAGCACCGCGGTGCTGTCTGGCCGATCGTCCGGCGCGCTCTGCTCCTCGTCGCGCTGGGCGTCTTCCTGAACGCGTTCCCGTTCACCGGCCTCCCGTTCGGCTACAGGTTCCCCGGCGTCCTCCAGCGGATCGGGCTCTGCTACCTCGTCGCGGCGCCGCTCGCCCTCCGCCTGAGCTCGCGCGGCCTCCTCGCGGTCGCGCTCGCGCTCCTCGTGGCCTACGCGCTCGCGCTCGAGTGGGGCGGCGACCTCTCCCCGGACGGGAACCTCGGCGCGAGGATCGACCACGCGATCTTCGGCGAGCACCTCTACCTCAAGGGCAACTGGGACCCCGAGGGTCTCCTCTCGACGATCCCCGCGATCGCGACGGCGCTCTCGGGCGTCCTCGCGGGCCGCTGGCTCCTCGACACGAAGCGGACCGGCTTCGAGCGAGCGAGCGGTCTGTTCGCCGCCGGCGTCGCGTGCATCGCGGTCGGCTTCGCCTGGAACTCCTGGCAACCGATCAACAAGCAGCTCTGGACGTCGAGCTACGTCTTCTTCACGAGCGGCCTCGCGCTCCAGGCGCTCGCCGCGAGCTACTGGCTCATCGACCTCCACGGGCTCGGCGGATGGTCCGCACCCTTCCTCCACTTCGGCCGCAACGCGATCTTCGTCTACATGGCCGCGCACCTCCTCCCGAGGTACCTCCGCTTCGCGGTGAAGGTGACCCTCGAGGGCGGCAAGCAGATCGACGGCAAGGCGTGGCTCTACGGCAAGCTCTTCCCGGAGAGCACGCACCTCACGTCGTTCGCGTGGGCGCTCGGCTACGTGACGATCTGGTGGGCGGTCGTCGCGGTCATGGACCGGAAGAAGATCTACTTCAAGGTCTGAGGCCCGCGTCGGGGCACGGACGCCCGCACGCCGACATCCGGCGCGCGCGAGAACCGGGGCGCCCTCGACGCCGTGGAGTCCGACAGAGAGAGAGACGACGACGATGCTCGACCGCGCCTTCTCGCTGCGCTCCGTCCTGCTTCTCCTCCTCGTGACCGGCGGCGCGCTCCTCGCGCGAATCGAGGTCCGTGCCGACGACGCGAAGTCGCTCGAACGGATCGAGGCCGCGCGACTCAAGGGCGCGAAGGCGCTCGCGGAGCGGTGGGCGAAGTCGAAGGACGACCACGACACGTGGGACAGGGAGCACGGCCCTTACTACTCGCTCGCGCCGCTCGTCGCCCTCGCGCTTCGCCGCGGCGACCCGGCCCACGACGAGCTCGCGAAGGAGGTCCTGGACGGCTGGTGGCTCCAGGCGGACAAGCCGGGCGCGAACGAGCCCGACCTCGAGAGCGAGACGCTCTACCGGGTTTACCAGTACTCGGAGGCGCTCGCGGTCTGTGCCCTGCACGCCCCGGGCGAGAAGCTCCCCGAGGCGTCGCAGCGCTCCTGCGAGCGGCTCGCGAAGGCGCTCACCACGGCGGCGCGCCCCCAGAAGGAGGGCCGGACCGGACTCGCGTGGGGCCAGGTCGCCTCGCTCCACGACCTCGTCGTCGACGACACCCTCCACGAAGGCGACGCGGGCGGGACCCTCGCCGCGGTCCTGGGCCTGCGCGATGCCGCGCGCGCCGGGGTCGCGGTGGACGTGGCGCGCCTCGAGCGCGTCGCGGTCTTCTACATCGAGACGCCGTGGAAGGACGGTCCGCGCCGCGGCGAGTGGCATCGCGAGACGAACGCGGACCGCGACGGTCCGGCGCCGACGACCGCGGGGGCCGTCGCGGCGCTCGCCGCGCTCGCCGAGATCGGCTGCAAGGACGAGCGGATCGCGCCCGCGATCGAGAAGGGTCGCGCCGCGCTCGTGAAGCTCGCGAGACGCGCGATCGGAGCGGCGACCGCGCCGAAGCAGCCTCACCTGCTCCGCGAGCTGGCCCTCGGGCTCGACGGGGCGGGGGTCGCCTCCGTGGACAGCAAGGACTGGTTCGTGCCGCTCGCGACCAAGCTCGTGGCGGCGCAGAAGCCGACGGGCCTCTGGAACGACTCCGTCGCCGACACCTCCGCCGCGCTCCTCTTCCTGTCGCGCGAGGGGAGAAGGGCCGGGGCGCCGACGACGACGGAGCGGCCTACGGCGCCCTGAATGACCGTCTGGGCCGCCGCCGCCCTCTCGCGGCGGCGGCCCCTACGTCTCTCTGCACCCTGCAACCCTGCTGCAACCCTGCACTCACGGCAGGCGCTGAGGCTTCAGCGCCGCCCACAACCCCGAAAGCTCGGCCGTCGTCACCGTGTGGCCGAGGTTGAGCTCCATGTAGTCCACCGCGTGCCCCGCCGCGGTCAGCTGGTCCCGCGCGAGCCGCCCCTCGTTCACGGGCACGACCGTGTCCGCCGTCCCGTGGCGGATCGCGACGAAGACCTTCCGCGGCACGTTCGGCTGCGTCGTCGAGCCGGGCACCCACACGCCCACGCTCGCCGCGCTCCCGAGCGAGCCCGCGCAGATCCCGAGCCCGGCGAACACCGTCGCGTTCGCGAGACCGATCGTGTAGCTCCAGTGCGCGCCCGCCGAGAAGCCCGTCAAGTAGACGCGCTTCGTGTCCACGTTCCACGTCGCCTCGACGTCGTCGAGGATCCTCGCGAGGACGAGCGGGTCGTAGCTGTAGGTGAAGCCTCTCCCCGCGCCGAGGTAGCCCTGCTGCTCGACGAGGATGAAGCCCTCCTGCTCGGGGATCTGGTCCCACGAGGAGAGCGGCGTGAGCTCGCTGATCACGAGCGGCACGGGCTTCTGTGCGTCGAAGACGTAGCTCTGCGGGACGAGGACCTTGTAGTCCACCGTGATCGGCGGGAGCCCCGCCTGCGCGACGGTCGTCACCTGCCGCGTGAAGACGCCCTTCTGCGTGCTCGTCCCGCCCGAAGCGCCGGGCGCCGGAGGCGGAGGAGTCGGAGGAGAAGGAGGCGGCGGCGGAGGAGTCGGAGTAGTCGAGGAGGTCGTCGGCGCGGGACTCGTGCGCGGAGTGCTCGACGTCGTCGGCGCGGTCGAGGGCGCGAGGAGCGTCGCGGAGCGGCCGCCGCCTCCGCCGCCGTTGCACCCGAGAAGCGCGGCGACCGAAGCGACCGCGAGCAGTCCGGTGAGCGTTTTCTGCACGAGCTCTCCTCCCAGCGAAGAGCTCGAAGTGCACGGAGGAAACCGCCCCCGGTCACGGCTCCGTCAATTCGCGGAGGGGCCCGGCCGGATCGGACTTGCGTCGCGGCGGACCGTGTCCAACGACGAACGTCCCTTCAGTTCGGAAGCGCTTCGACCGAGAGCCGGAGACGACTGCATCATCGAGTCGCAGACGCCGGCAGGCGACAGGCTCCGATCACTGTCCTGCCAGATCCTCACCGACGACGATGTCGTCACCGCGGCCATTGTCGTTCAGACCGTTGGGTCCGAAGGACCAGAGATCCCATCCAGCGACGTGGATCGGCCCCGGTGCCTTGAACCGGATAGGGTGGCCCCAGGCGTCGAGGATCGCGGGCCGATCGTCGCGGCCGAAGCCGACGGTTCGAAGGACCGGGTCGTAGCAACCGGCGCCGAAGAACCGGCCCGTGTCGCTGACGATCAACGACCCGCCCCAGGTGCGGAAGGGACGCCTTCCGCCCTTCACCAGCCGGTGGACCAGGGGGACCGCCGACTCCATGTTCGCGACCGACCGCGCGTGGAGCCGTCGGACGTGAAGCTGGTATCCCCCGAAGACCGCACCACCGAGTGCCGCGGTCAGCGCGGCGAGGAAAAGCCCGCGTCCGAGTCCGCGCATCGGCGACCCATCTCTACTTCGCGGGTGCCGGCTTCAACCCTTCGCCGCAGAGAGGACAGAATCGGAGCAAGGGCGGACACTTCCCGCCGACGCAGCGCTGCGTCTCCTTGTCGATCTCCTTCCCGCACTGGGCGCAGAACTGGAAGCGATTCGGGAAGTTGTGCTTCTCCTCCTTGCCGCACTGGAGGCGCTCCGCGCGGGCGAGCTCGTCGTCCTTCGCGAGCGCCTTCGGCGCGGGAGCCTCGGGCGCGCCGGCGACGACCTCGGCCTTGAGCTTGTAGGTCATCTGCCCGTCGCCCGTGAGCGTCTTCTTGCGGCCGTCCTCGTGCTTCTCGATGACGATCTTGAGCGGGCCCTCGAGGACGAGCTCGAGGAAGACGCCCTCCTCGACGAGGAACCAGGCCTGCCCCTTGAGCTCGACGACGACGCTCGGGACGATCTCGGTCGGCTTGACCTCGATCGCGCACTTGAGGGTGAGCTTGGCGGCCTTGCGGCCCTCGATGGTCTTGAAGGAGTCGAGCTTCCCGGAGCCGGCGGACTTGACCCCGTCGGCGCCGAGCGCCTCGCCGAAGAGGGCCTTCCCGATCTCGTCGCCGAGCTTCCACGTGTCTCCCTGGGCGACGTCGTCCTTCGGGAGGCAGGCGTAGGCGATCTTCTCGACGTTGTTGAGCTGCTCGCGGTCCTCCTTCGAGAGCTCGCCCCCGCTCTCGATGCGCGGGCCGTCGGGCGTGATGACCACGGTCTTCCCGTGGATGCTCGTCCGCACGGGCTCGAGCGACGTGTCCTTGGGCCGCCCCTTCATGCGGGTCGAGAGCTTGTACTCGCGCTTCAGGACGAGCGGGTTCTCCTTGAGGACCTCCTGCAGGAAGTCGCGCTGGACGTCCTCGACCTCCTGGCCCCCCGCCGAGCCCTCGCCCTCGCCCTTCCAGTGGTAGGTCGTCTCGGTGTGGGAGCTCTCCTTCACCGCGAGGCGGTCGCCCTTCTTCGTCTTGCGGACGAGCTTCACCTTGTCCTTCGGCAGCGCGAGCACCGGCAGCGCGAAGCACGCGGCGAGCAATGCCAGAAGCGCGGTCTTCTTCACGAAACGGCTCCTCGGTGGGTGCCTACCGCCCACCCCGGCTCACGGTTTCACGCCCCAGCCCACGACGGCGGCCACGGGCACGGAGCCCGCGTGGGACGCGAGCTCGGAGGCTATGGACCCGGTGATCCTCTCACGCGCGGCGCCGTCCTGGGCGCGGAGGATCGCCGCGGTGCGGACGCTCCCCTCGGCGAAGAGGGTCATGTAGCTCTCCGCGCTCGCGACGGCCGCGGTCCAGGCGACCGTCTTCACGCCGACGTCCTTCAACCCTGCGGCCTCGAGGAGAGACTTCATGTTCTTCTCCTCGGCGTAGTGGAAGAACGGCGTCGAGGCCGGGATCTCGGGCTTCTTCGTCGCGTGCTTCTCGAGAGCGCGGTAGATCATGCCGAAGAAGACGTTCGCCGCGGGCGGCGCCCAGACGGTCACGGCGACGCGGCCGCCGCGCTTCACCGAGCGAGTCATCTCAGAGACGGCCTTCTCGGGGTGCGCGAAGTGGAGGACGCCGAAGTTGCAGACCGCGACGTCGAACTCCCCCGTGCGGATCGGGAGCGCATCGACGTCGCCCACGACGGGCGCCGTCTTCGCGCGCGCGAGCGCGGCCATGCGCGGCGAGAAGTCCACGCCGACGGTGTTCAGTCCGCGCTGCTCCGCGATCTCCGCGACGGTGCCCGGCCCCGTCGCGACGTCGAGGAGACACTCGCCCTTCGCGGCGCGCGTGACCTCGAGCAGCGCGAGGATCGTCCCCCGCGTCACCTCCGTGAAGCTACGCGTGTAGGTGGTTGCGGCGTTCTCCCAGCCGCGGCGCTCGAACTCCCTGAATGACTCGCTCACGCGGGCTATGTTACCGGCTGCCCATGGAGCTCGTCCTCGGCGGCTTCGCTCTCCTCGCGATCGTCATGCTCGAGCCGTACGCTCGCGGCTTCGTGAAGGACGTCCTCCAGGCGTGGCGCGACCGGCGCGCTCACGCGAGCCAGCGCTCGAGCGAGGGCGACGCGTGCGCGATGTTCCTCCGCTCTCTCGGAGGTGTGTCGGACGACGCGGGCGCCGAGTGGCTGCTCCGCTCGAAGTCCGGCCGTGCGTGGGTCGGACTCGACCCGGGCGTGGACGAGCAGCCCTGGCGGATCGCCGTCGCGGTCGAGGTGGACCGCATCCTCGACCTCGAGATCCGCCGCCCGAAGTTCTCGAGGCGCATGCGCGTCGCGGCGGGTGACCAGCACGTGGCCGAGCTCGACCTCGACCAGCCGGACATCCGCTTCGACGTGCGCCGCGCGACCGACGAGCGCGGGGAGATCAAGGACCGCCTCTTCTCGCACGCGGGCGAGGCGCTCACCGACGCGCTCGCCGCGCTCCTCTATCGCCTCGGCGCGGACGAGGTCATCGCGCGGAACGGACGTCTCGGCGTCTCGTTCACGGCGCGCACCATGCTCGTCGAGCGGATCCGCGAGATCCTCGCGGCCCTCGACGCCGTCGCCGCGGCCTACTCGCGGCGACCCGAGATCGCGGGCCTCGTCGAGCGCTACCTCTGGCTCGAGGGGAGCTCGCCGCGCTGTCCTTACTGCCACGTGGACCTCCAGGAGGGCGAGACGGGGCTCACCTCCTGCGCGCGCTGCAAGACGGTCCACCACGAGGCGTGCTTCGCCGAGCACGGCGGCTGCACGCTCCTCGGATGCAATTGCCCGGACAGGGCCGAGGTCTCCCTCCCCCGCGAAGCGGGGGAGGGTCGGGGAGGGGGGACATGAACGATCGACTTCACCTCATCCGCCGCTCGGTGACGACGCTCATCGTCCTCGGCATGGCGGTCGGACTCTTCTTCATCCCCGCGGGGATCATCCTCTGGACCGCGCTCGACCCGGGGCTCTCCGGGCCCGGCGTGCCGCGCGCCGCCTGGTTCTGGCACCGGAGCCTCTCACGCCGCTACGAGCCCTGGGCCCGGAAGCGCGTCGAGTCGAAGGTCGCGGCGAAGCACGACGGGAGCGTCTCGGGCACCGAGTGGGCGCTCTTCGGGACGGTCTTCTACCTCCTCGCCACCGAGGAGCTCGAGAAGGCGGCGAAGACCCCGGAGGACAAGCCGAGCGTCTACGCGCGCGCCGCGATCGAGGCCGCGGCGGACCTCATCGCGGACCCGCTCCAGGGGACGTGGGTGAAGGAGAAGTACGGCCCGAACTACCTCCACACCGAGAACATCTTCTACCGCTACCTCGTCATCTTCGGGCTCGGCTCCTACGAGAAGCTGACCGGCGACAAGAAGCACCGGGCCTTCCTCGAGGACCAGGCGAACACACTCGCCGCCGAGTTCCTCGCGCAGAAGACGTTCTTCCTCGACGATTACCCGGGCGAGTGCTGGCCGTCCGACAACCTCTGGGCGGTCGCCGCGATCCGCCGCGCCGACCAGGTGCTCGGGACGGACCACTCGGCGCTCGTCGCTCACTGCCTGAAGAACGTGAAGGAGTCGAAGCTCCTCGACGCGGACGGGCTCCCGCCCTACATGTCCTCGAAGGCGGGCGACCCGATCGGGCCCGTGCGCGGCTGCTCGAACTCGAGCTTCCTCTGCTTCGCGCCCGAGCTGTCGCCCGAGCTCGCGAAGGGGATCTACGCGGCCTACGAGAAGAAGTTCTGGCAGCGCGCCGGACTCTTCGACGGCTTCCGCGAGTTCCCGCCCGGGCACCCCTTCGGCGAGTGGGGCGTGGACGTGGACGGCGGCCCGATCATCATGGGCCACGGC
>CAZYLP010000168.1:0-12434 GCA_964648345.1 uncultured Planctomycetota bacterium | reverse complement strand
GACGTTGCCGCCCATCTCGAAGGCGCCGTACGCGCACGCGCTCTGCGGGAACGTGTCCACCGGAGCGATCCGCTCGAAGCCGTCCTCGTAGGGCCCCGACTTCGCGGGCGGCTCGAGCCACTTCTTGAGGAAGGACTGATCGGCGAGGTTGCCGAGCGGCCGCGACGCCGTCGCGGGCGACTCCTCGCCCCAGGGGTAGGTCCGCTCGCGCGACGTCGCGGGGTCCCACCCGGCGGCCTTCTGCCACTCGTCGGTCGTCGGGAGCCGGAGGCCGGCCCAGGCGACGTAGGCGACGGCGTCGCGCCACCAGATCTGGACCACGGGGTGGCGCGCGGGCGCGGGGACCTCGAGGGCGCCCTGGCCGCGGGGGAACTTCCAGTAGGCGCCCTCCTCGCGGCCGTGCGTGCTCTCGACGATCACGTGGCCGCCGCGCGCCTGCTCGGCCTGCGTGCGGAAGCCCGCGGCCGTCACGAAGCTCGCGAACTGGTAGTTCGTGACCTCGTACTTCCCGATGAAGAAGGGCGCCGCGTCCCGGACCTGGGAGCCCACCTTGAAGCGGCCGCCCGGGACGTGGACGAGGACGCTCTCGTCCTTCTCGTTCACGTACTCGCCGGGCTTCGCGCCGAACTTGATCCCGGTCGGGAGGCGTCGCGGGCGCGCCGCGGGCTCGAGGGCGCGGTACCAGTCCGGCGCGTTCGCGACCGAGGCGTCGGGCGGCGCGGGCGGCGGGGGCACCCCCGGAACGCCGGGGACCGGGTCGAGCGACGGCGCGGGAGGGATCGGGGCGGGTGGCTGGCCCGAGCGGTGGAGCGCGAAGCCGAGGAGGGCGAGCGCCGCGACGAGGAAGACGAGCGATGCCGCGATCGGCGCCGGGATCCGGGACGGCTGCGGCTTGGGCTCGTCGCGCCCGCGGGCGACGAGCGCGGCCGCGAGCGCGCCGCCGTCCGCGAAGCGGGCCTTCGGGTCGGGGCGGAGGCACCTCTCCACGATCCTGACGAGCCAGGGTGGCGTCCCCGGTCGCGCCGTATCGAGGTCGGGGAAGTCGCCCTCCTCGACCTTCGCGAGGAGCTCGACGAGGCTCGGCGCCATGAAGGCGGGCGTGCCCGCGAGGAGCTCGTAGAGCATGGCCCCGACGGCGAAGACGTCCGCCTGCGGCCCGACGGCCTTCGCGTCGTTCATCTGCTCGAGGGGCGCGTAGCCGGCGGTCCCGCGGAGCTCGCCCGTCTGCGAGAGGGCGGCCGTGCGCAGCGCGTCGCCCTCGAAGTGCTTCGCGAGGCCGATGTCCGCGATGAGCGGCTCGCCCTCGGCGGTGAAGAGGTCGTTCTCGGGCTTCATGTCTCGATGCACGATCCCGAGCGCGTGCGCGCGGGCGAGCGCGCGCGCGAGCCGGGTCGCGATCCGCACCGAGTCCTCGATCGACGAGCGGCCCTGGGCGAGCCGCTGCCTCAGCGTGCCGCCCGGGATGAACGGCATGGCGAGCCACGGGCCGTGCGGTCCGCCGCCCGCGTCGAGGAGCGGCACGAAGCCGTCCTGCGCTCCGAGGGAGTCGTGGAGGCGCCGCTCGCGCTCGAAGCGCGCGACCGCGGCGGCGCTCAGCTTGTTGAGCACCTTCACGGCGACGAGCCCGCCGCGGGCGTCGCGCGCGCGGAAGACGGTCCCCGTCGCGCCCGAACCGATGCTGCCCTCGATCTCGTACGGACCGACCCTCAAGCTTCGCCGCCGGCCCTCGGATCATAGGCGTCGCGCACGCCGTCGCCCACCAGGTTGAACGCGAGGACGGTCGTCGCGATCGCGAGGCCCGGGAAGACCGCGAGCCACCAGCTCTGCTTCAGGTAGTCCCGGTTGTCCGCGAGCATGGTCCCCCACTCGGGGGACGAAGGCTCGGCTCCTAGCCCGAGGAAGCCGAGGCCCGCGGCCTCGAGGACGGCCGTCGCGATCCCGAGCGTCCCGATCACGATGAGCGGGCCGAGCGCGTTCGGGAGGATCCGCCCGAACAGGATCACCCACGACGGCGCTCCGAGCGCGCGGCTCGCGAGGACGAACTCGCGCTCCTTGAGCGAGAGGACCTCGGCGCGCATCTGCCGCGCGAAGCGGGGGATCTCGGAGATCCCGACCGCGACCATGACCTTCCAGGTCCCGCGCCCGAGCATGGTGACGATGAACAGCGCGAGGAGGATCGACGGGAACGCGAGGAGGACGTCGATCAGGCGCATGAGGATGTTGTCCCAGAGGCCGCCGCGCCAGCCGGCGATGCCGCCGACGAGCACGCCGACGCCCGCCGCGATCCCGACGGCGACGAGGCCGATCGGGAGCGAGATCCTTCCGCCGTGGACGACGTTCGAGTAGACGTCGCGCCCGACGTAGTCCGTGCCGAACCAGTGAGCGCGCGAGGGCGGCTGGCCGGTCTTCTCGCCCGATGCGGCGAGCGCGCGCGGGTCGTGCGTCGAGACGAGCGGCGCGAAGACCGCCGAGAGGATCAGGACGAGCGCCCATGCCAGGCCCGCGAGCGCGGCCTTGTTCTTCGAGAACGCGCGGAGGCGCTTCTGGAACGGCGTCCGGTGGAACGGCGTCCGGGCCGTCGTCATTCGACGCGCACTCGCGGGTCGATGAGGCCGTACGAGAGATCGACGAGGAGGTTCGCGACGATGTAGACGAGCGAGACGACGAGGACCGCTCCCTGGAGCGCGGGGAGGTCCTTGTTGACCGCGGACTCGACGATGTAGCTCCCGACTCCGGGCCACGAGAAGACCGTCTCCGTGAGGACCGCTCCGCCGAGGAGCGCGGCGAGCTGGAGGCCGAGCGCGGTGACGATCGGGATGAGCGCGTTCCTGAGGCCGTGCTTCAAGACGACGCGCGCGGGAGAGAGGCCCTTCGCGCGCGCGGTGCGGATGTAGTCCTGCTGGAGCGTCTCGAGGAGCGAGCTCCGCGTGAGGCGCGCGGTCGTCGCGAGCGGGATCGTCGCGAGCGCGAGGCTCGGGAGCGCGAGGTGCCGGAGGACCTCGGCGAGCTGCGCGCCGTCGCCCGCGCGCAGGGCGTCGATCACGTAGAAGCCCGACCACTCGGGGAAGGAGATGTTGTCGTAGTCGAGCCGCTGGTTGATCGGGAACTGGAGCTGGAGGAGGACGCCGAGCCAGAAGATCGGCATCGAGAGCCCGACGAGCGCGATGAGCATGATCGCCCAGTCGAGGAAGCCGCGCGGTCTCACGGCCGCGACGACACCGAGCGAGACGCCCGCGACGGTGGCGATGAGCATGGCGCAGACGGCGAGCTCTATCGTCGCGGGGAAGCGCTCCCGGAGCTCGTGCCAGACGGGGCGTCCGGGCGTGTGGGACCAGCACTCGCCCAGGTCTCCGCGGACGACGCGGCCGACGTAGCGCCCGTACTGCTCGACCATGGGGCGGTCGTAGCCGTACTTCGCGTCGATCGCCGCGATCGCCTCCTTGCTGAGCTTCTGTCCCCTCATGGCCCCGGGCGAGCCCGGGATCAGCTTCGTCGCCGCGACGACGAGGAACGTGACGCCGAGGAGGACCGGGATCGCGCCGAGGAGGCGGCGCAGGATGAACTGGATCACTACTTCTCGAGGCTCACCTGCCGGAACTCGCGGCGGCCGGTCGGGTGGAGCTTCATGTTCTTCACGTTCTTCCGGCACGCGGCGAGGCCGTCCGCGTGGACGAGCGGGAGCATGGGGCGCTGCTCGCGGACCATCTTCTGCGCGTCCACGTAGAGCTGCTTCCGCTTCGCGTCGTCGAGCTCGCTCTGCGCATCGAGGCAGAGCTTGTTGTAGGCCGCGTCCTGGAAGCGCGTGACGTTCGTGCTCCCGATGTTGTCCTTCGCGACGAGGACGTAGAGGAAGTTGTCCGGGTCGGACGTGTCGCCCGTCCAGCCCATGAGGCAGGCCTCGAAGTGGCCCTCGCGCGTCTTCACGAGGTACTGGCCCCAGTCCATGGTCGCGAGCGTCGTCTCGACGCCGATCTGCTTCAGGTCGTCCTGGATCACGAGCGCCGTCTGCTTGGGCTCGGGGAGGTAAGGCCGCGGCGTGCTCATGTGCATGAGCTCGACCTTCAGGTCCTTCACGCCCGCCTCGGCGAGGAGCTTCCTCGCCTCCTCCTTCCTCGCGGCCGGGTCCGGCGCCGAGTCGTCCCAGCCGAAGATGAACGGAGGCATCGGGTTCCTCGCGACGGTGCCCATGCCCTGGAAGTTCGTCGCGACGATGCGCGCCGGGTCCACGGCGAGCGCGAGCGCGCGCCGGACCTTCGGGTCGTCGAACGGCTTCTTCTCGCAGTTGAAGGCGAGGTAGCCCACGTTCATGCCGGTCTGGCGGATGAGCGCGAGGTTCGCGTCCTGCTCCACCTCCTTGGCGATCACGGGCGAGACGCCGTCCATGATGTGGAGCTTCCCCGCCTTGAGCATGTTCATGCGCGTCGCGTTCTCTTTGATCGAGACGAGCACGACCTGATCGACGAGCGGCTTCCCCTTGAAGTAATCCTTGTTCGCCTCGAGCACGATCTTCTGGTCGCGCTGCCAGCTCTTGAACACGAACGCTCCCGTGCCGACGGGCTTCTCCGCGAAGCCGGCCGCGCCGAGCTTCTTGAACGCCTCGGGCGGAAGGATGCGCGCCGTGTAGATCGTGAGGTTCGCGAGGAACGCGGCGACCGGCCGCGAGAGCGTGAAGACGACCGTGGTCGGGCCCTTCGCCTCGACCTTCTCGATCGGCTTGAACAGCTCGACGTTCACGAAGTCCTTGTTGTGGAACGGGTGGTCCGCCTTGAGGAGCCGCTCGAAGGTGAAGACGACGGCGGCGGAGTCGCACGGCGAGCCGTCGTGGAACTTCACGCCCTTCGCGAGCTCGAACGTCCACGTCTTCCCGTCCGCGGAGCGCTCCCACTTCTCGGCGAGGCAGGGCTCGATCTTCGTCGCGTCGTCCGAGTAGCGGACGAGCGAGTCGAAGACGTTGTCGATCACCGCGACGCTCTCGCCGTCCTGGGCGAGCGGCGGGTCGAGCGTCACCGAGTCGCTCCCGCGCCCGAAGAGGAGAGCCACCTGGGCCGGGGTCGGTTCCGTGGGCGCCGGGCAGCCCGTGAGGAGGAGGAGTGCGAGGAGCGACGGAGCGAGGCGCTTCATGGGACCTCCGGAGGGGGCCCATGATAGGAAGAAAACGGGCAGAGGAGAAAGCCGTCCGGCATCGAGGGCTTGTGACAATTCAGGTGCTAGAGGCTCTCGCGCAACGAGTTCGATCTTTGGGCCTCCACGTTGCGCAGATCCCGCCGTCGCACGCGGGATAGAGGATTACGAAATGTTCGACGCCGTGACGAAGCAGCTCAAGGAGACCTGGGCCGTCCCGATGCCGCACGAGCCGCAGGCGCGCCGGGCCCGGGTCCTCATCCCGATCTCGGGCGGCCCGAACGCGGGCGCCGCGCTCGGCGTGCTCCCCGGCCTCGCGAACCCGGAGAACGAGATCGCGTTCCTCCACGTCCGCACGCCCCGCTCGGCGCCCGACCCCGAGCTCAGGAAGAGTCTCCTCGACACGGTCGCGGGCCTGCCGAACATCGAGTTCCTCGAGGCCGTCTCGGAGGACCCCGAGCAGGCGATCATCGACGCGAGCAAGTCCGTGGACCTGATCGTCCTCGGCGCCTCGGTCGAGCATCCGTTCGGGCCCGCGCTCCTCGAGGTCGCGCGCAACAACAAGTGCCCGACGATCGTGATCCGCCGCGAGGCCGCGAAGCGTCACTGCTCGCGCGAGGGGCCGCGCGCCTTCGTGATCGCGGAGAGCTCGCCCGAGGGCATGCTCGGCCTCGAGCGCGCCGTGCGCTGGGCGAAGGCCGGGAGCGCCTCGCAGGAGGTCCTCCTCATCGCTCCGCGCGATCAGGTCGCGGGCCCGGGCCACCCGGTCGCGACCAACGAGGAGGTCCGCCGCGAGATCCTCTCCCAGCCGCGCGACCTCGTCGTCATCGCGTGCGACCCTTCGCGCGGCGACGGCCGCTGGGTGAGCGAGGTGACCGACGGCCTCACCTGCTCGGTCGTGTGCGTCTTCGCGAGCGTGACGGGTCCGCGGACCCGCCGCCGGAAGACGGGGAAGCTCCTCAACCCGGACTCGGTGAAGCCCGGCTCGGCGTGAGAGCCGCCGTCTATCGAGAGAACGCGTTCGCCATGCCGGGCGTCTGCGACGGCTCGCTCGGCGCGTTCGCTCCGCCGGTCTGATCCGCGCCGCTCGGGCCTTCGCTCTGACGGCGCGCCCGCTCGATGGCCTCGGGGTCGCGCGTGATGTCGCCCGGCACGTGGATCAGGCCGGGCTCGCCCCGCTTCTTCTCCTCGTTCATGGCGTCCTGGTACTCGATGCCTTCCTTGGCGAGCGTGCCGCCCACGACGGTCCCCGCGACCGTCGCGACCGGCGCCGCCACCGCGCTCGCGACGCCGCCGAGGCCGAGGAAGGACGCCGCCCCGAGGGCGACCGCGAGCACACCGCCCGCGAGGGTGCCGCCGACGGCTCCCGCGGCGAGAGTCGTGAGCGACGGGAGCTTCTTCTTGAAGATCAGCGAGTAGAGCGCGGCCGCGATCGTGCCCGCGCCGGCTCCCGCGAGGAGCGTCGGGATCGCGACTCCCAGGATCGAGGCCGCGAGGAGCACTCCTCCGACGCCGAGGCCGCCCAGGAGCGCGCCCTTCTTCGCCCCCGCGAAGACCTCGCCCCACGACGGGAAGCCGTCTCCCCGGATGAACGAGCTCACGACCGAGGCGCCGGCACCGACGACCCCACCCACCACCGCGCCGACGGCCGCTCCGAGGATCCCGAACATGGCCTACGTCTCCTTCGCCTGGCATCGAGAACAAACGCGAGGCCGAGGCTCGGAGGCCGTCAAAGCGTCTCAGGCGATGGCTTTCCGTCCTGTTTGCGGCGCGGCGGACCGCCCGCTGACGGCCGTGTTCGGGCATGGACGCTAGAAACGGTAGTGCATGAAGATCGTGCGGACCGCGAGGAGGACGCCGGTCGCAGCCCCGCTCACGCCGCACGCCAGGTCCACGTCGGACTCGATGGCGATCCGGACCGGGCGCGGTGCGCGACTCATCGTCACCGCGAGCGCGAGCGCGATGCCGCCCAGGTAGGAGCCGACGACGGACTGCACCTCGAGCTGCCGGCAGTCGAACCAGAGCGTCGCGAGCGAGCCGCAGACGGCGAACGGAGCTGCGTGGAAGAGGCACGCGAAGAAGTCCATGCGATTCGTCGCGCTCACTGCATCAACATCCCCAGGAAGTGGTGCCGCGGACGGATCGCGTCCCACCCGTGCCACGTCGCGATGAACGAGAGGCCCACGAGCGCGAGGAACCAGACGACCATCCCGTATATGCGGTTGTGCATGACGGCTTCGAGGCCGCGCGGGCAGTCCTCCGTGAGCACCTTCCCGTCCGCGCGCCGGTAGAAGCGCACACAGACGCGGTCACCCTCGGTCTTGAAGACGAGCGCCTCCGCCTCCGCGCGGGTCATGGCCGAGAGGTCGTAGACGTTGAACCGGCACTCCTCGCATCGGCGGACGCGCTCGGTCCCCTTCATGTCTTCCCAGCGTGCAGGACACGGAGTGGCGACCTCGATGATGTCGAGCGTGCGCTCCACGACTCTCCTCCTCAAAGGACTACGACGGCCGATCAATGCAGAGGAAACAACATCGTTTGCCGTCCCGGCGTCCCCTTTTTCAACGCCGAAGACGCTGAATGTAGGCCGCTGCGAGAGGCCGCCGATCTTCGATCGGCGCCTCTCGCAGCGACCAACCTCGGTTGGCGTTGCAAGCGCGTCGCGGTTGAATCGCCAATCGAGGTCAGTCGCGCCGAGAACCCCCCAATGTAATTCGGCGGTTCTCGGCGCGGCCTACATTCAGCGTCTTCGGCGTTGAGAAAAAAGACGGTCGCTATGGCTTCAACCGCATTGACTCGGTCAAAAGGTGTCGGCCACCGTGCCGTCCGCGCGGACCATGCGGCCCGTGACGCCTTGCTTCGAGAAGTCGAGGAACACGTGGTGGTAGACGCTCTCGGTGTAGACGGTCCACTCGTGCTTCTTCTTGACCGGGTAGAGCCCCGCGCCGCCGCCCCCCGTGACGATGTAGCGCGTGCCGTCCTTCTCGCCGCGCTCGTAGAGGTGGTCGTGGCCCTGGAGGACGAGGTTGACCTTGTACTTCTGGATGAGCGGCACGAGCTGGGTGATGAGCTCGGCCGAGTCGCCGTGGTTGCCCGTCGAGTAGATCGGCACGTGCATCATGAGCACGAGGAGCGCGCGGTCGTTCGACGCGAGCTCCTGCTCGAGCCACGTCATGTGAGGGCCCGGCTTCTTGAACATGGTGTAGCTCTCGATGGAGACGAACTTCGCGCAGCCCCACGTGAAGCTGTAGTAGTACGGGTCCTTCGCCGGGTTGTTCGGGACCTGCTTGAAGAGCCGCTTGTAGGGCTCGCCGAGAGACGGCTTGTGGCGGTCGTGGTTGCCGACGGCGGCCCAGAAGTTGTGTGAACCGATGAGCGAGTTGTACTGCTTGAAGAACTTCGAGTCGTAGTTCTCGTCCTCGCCGTGCGGGTAGACGATGTCGCCCGTGTGGAGGAAGAGATCGAAGGTCTCCTTCTCCATGTTCTTCGCGACGGCCATCTGGCCCTTCGTGTCCTCGCCGGAGTCGCCGATGACGACGGCCTTGAAGCCCGCATCGGGGCCGGGCGCGGTCGTGAAGGTGTGCTCGCCGTCCTCGCCGTCCACCTTGTAGGTGTAGCTCGTCGCTTCCTTGAGGTTCGAGATCGTGACCGCGTGCTCCTTCTCGAGGATCGCGTTCGCACTCACGTCGGGCTGGCCGATCACGTGGACGAGAGAGGGCGCCGGATCGGTCGTGCGCCAGCAGATCGTCGTCTCGTGGCGCGTCGTGTTCTGGATGTACGGTCCGCGATCGACGCGCGGCTTGCCGTCGGGCCGGGGTCCGGGGGTGCTGCTGCACGCGATCGCGACGAACGCGAGGAGCGAGAGCGAGAGGGCGGTCTTCTTCACGCCGGGAGAGTCTACCGGCTAGCGACGCTTCTTCCAGGCGTCGAGCCAGCGAGCGACCTGGCGGTGAGCCATGTCGCGCTGGAAGGTCGGGTAGGGGAGCTCGGGGAGGTGAGTCACCGAGTCGGTGCGCGTCCCCATGGTGACGTGAATCCGGACTTCCTGGCCGTCGCGCTCGACGACGAGCTCGGCGACGGTGCCCGGGGCCTGCGACTGGACGCGGTCGATGAAGTCGAGCTGGTTCTCGATCGGAGTCCCGTTCCACGACACGATGTCGTCGTTCGCCTTGATCCCGCCGCGCGCGGCCGGCTCGTTGCCGACGGCCTCGACGACGTGGGCGGCGAAGTAGTGCTTCTCGGTCGAGCTCCCCGTCCAGCGGATCCCGAGCCAGCCGCAGTTCGGGGCGTTGTCGAGGAAGTGATCGAAGACGAGCGTCTGGACGAGCGCGCGCTCGCGGAAGCGGCGCTCGCAGTCGAGGTCGCGCTCGGCGAGCTGGAGGAGCGGACCCGCGGCGCGGGCGCCGAAGCGAGCCTTGATCGCGCGCGCGGCGCGGTCGCGAGCCTCGACGGTCGGAGCGCCGAGCCGCACGGCGAGCGAGGCGAGCTCCTCGGTCTCGTCCGCGGTGAGGGGCTGCGAGAGCGCCTCCCACGGGTCGTTGACCGGAGGGAGCGGACGCGCCGGCGACTGCTTCTGCGCCTCGACGCGAGGAGTCTCGGCGGACGAGGGGCCACGCGCCGAGCGGGGAGCGATCGCGAGCTGCTCGGCGTCCTCGGCGCCGGCCGAAGCCAGAGCCGCGAGGAGGAGCGAACCGACACAAAGCGCGCGTCTCCCGCTCGACAACATTCCCGTCCCTCGGGCGGGAGAGTAGTCGTTTCAAACACGTTGCGCAAACGGACGTTACCCTCAACGACCGTTGATGTATGCAGCGCGTTAGAAGTTGGCAACTTACGAGATTATCGGAAGTTACTCAGGTGGCGGATCATTCGAGCCGAGGGCGTCTTTGCTGACCTTCTCGGTCAATTTCCGGCCGGTCCTGCGCGCGAGGTCTCCGGAGACACCGATGGGACCCATGCGATCGAGGGTTCGAAGGATCCCGAGGTTCTCCTCTGCCGACACGGGTCCGGGCGAGCGGCCGAGACCGGTCGGGAGACGTCCGCCGGCTCCGCGGACGAGGAGGCCACCGAGACCGCGGAAGGTGACCGCCGCTCCACCCGCGACGGCCGCGCTCGTGACGACGCGCTCCTGGATCGGGCGGCCCTCGAGGACGTTCCGCGCGGCCTGCTCGGAGCCGCCGCTCACGGCACCGCTCGCGAGCGTCGCGCCCGTGATCCTCAGGCTCGACGCGGCGAGCGCGCCGCCCGTTCCGAGCGTCGCCGTGAGGACGATCCCGCCGAGCGCGCCGCCGAGGCCCGCTGCGAGCGCGCGCTTCCACGTGACGGGCGTGCGCGTGACTCAGCACGTGATGAGGTACGCCGCGAGGCCGAGGCCTGCACCGAGAATGGCGGCGACGAGGAGATGCACGGTTCTCTTGGTTCCTGCTCCCCCGGGCGAGGGCAACTCGGAGGCCGAGAGGCGCGCGCGGTCAGCTCAAGGACTTAGGCCAGGATCCGTGAGCCGATCGCCCAGATCCTGAGGGACAGAGCGTTCGACCGGTCAACGGCGTAGCCGCCGGACGGCGAGCTCGATCGGCAACAGGACCGCCGCGATGGCGAGGAGGAGCCGATCGATCGGCTCGCGGCGCGGAGGAGGAGCGGGGGGCTCGGTGAGGACGGCCGGGTCCACGGCTCCTCCGCCCGCGCGCGCGATCGCCTCGAGCGCGGAGCGGTCCGCTCCGATCCGCTCGTGCTCGGGCTCGGCGCCGCGCGCGAAGCCCGTCGTCGCGACCGTGAGCTGACCGGCGCGCGCCTCGACGAGGAAGCTCCCCGAGCCCACGCTCGCGGTCCCCTCGAAGCGGCCCGGAGCGGTGAGCGCGAGCGGGACGCGCGCGACCTCGCCCTCCGTCGAGCGGACGCGCGCCTCGAGGACCGCGTCGCTCGCGAAGCGGCCGTCCTTCGTGCGCGCCTCGGCGCGGAGGAGGGCGCCGCCCTCGACGGGCGTCGCGGCGAGCTCGACGTCGAGGTCCTGGCTCCCTCTCTGGCGCGCGAGGTGTCGCGCGAGCTGCGCGAAGAGCTTCGCGAAGCTCTCGTGACGGAGGAGCTCGTCGGCCCAGCGCGGCGACGCGTCGCTCGTCCACGCCGCCGAGCGGCCGAGCCCGTGCTCCATGACCGCGAGGAGCGGAAGACCGCGCGGGCCGCGGAGGAGCACGGTCGCGAGCGGCTTCGTCTTGGTCGCGTTGAGGCCGTGGAGGGCGGGCGCCGTGGCGAGCTCCACGCCGGCGAGGGTCTCGTGCGGACGCACGCGCTCGATCTTGAACGGCTCCTCCTCCATGGCGAGGCGCGCGCAGACGAGCGTCTCCTCGAGGACGAGCCGCGGCAGGTCGGAGACGCGCGCCGCCGTGTGGTGGTGGCCCTTGCCCGCGAGCGAGATCCGCTCGAGGAAGCCCTGCTCGGCGTCCTCGCCGACCGCGATCGTCGAGACGGTGATCCCCGAGCGCGCGAGCTCGGCCGCGTAGGCGCAGACCGCGTCCGCGTCGCCCGCGATCCCGTCGGTCAGGACGAGGACGTGCTTCACGCGCGCGTTCGAGTGGAGGAGCGCGGCCTTCGCCTCGCGGAGCGACGGCAGGAGGTCCGTCCCGCCGCCGGCGGCCTGCATGTCGATCTTGGCCTGGACCGCCGCGCGCTCGGCGATCCGCTCGAGGTGCACGATCCAGAACGCGTTGAAGTGGAACGCGATGACCCCGAGCATGTCCTCCTTGCCGAGGCCCCAGACGGCGTTCCGCGCCGCGAGCTTCGCGAGCTCGAGCTTCGGGCCCTTCATGGAGCCCGACTTGTCGATCGCGATGACGAGCGCGACCTGGGGGCGCTCCGTCTGGTTCGGCTCGGCGGTGACGGGGAGCGCGTCGTCGATCTCGGTGCCGCGCCAGCCCGAGTAGCTCCGCGCGCCGCCGAGCGCGAGGAGGCCGCCTCCTTCGCGCACGAACGCATCGAGCGCGCGCGCGAAGCCGGCGCCGGGCTCGCCGGACGCGAGGACGACGAGGTCCGTCGCGTCGAGGTCCGCGGGCTCCGCCTTGTCCGGCGCGACGCGCTTCACGGCGAGGCCCTGGGCCGCGAGGACGCGCGAGACCGCCTCGCCGTCCGACGCGTCGAGCTCGATCACGAGCGCGCGCGGTCCGCCCGCGACGTGGAGGACGGCGCCGTTCGCGTCGTTCGCCGGCTCCTCGTCGCCCTCGACCTTCACGCGGGCGACGAAGCGGTGGACGCCGCGCTTGTCGGCGCGGTCGTGGAAGAGGACGGCTCCCCCCCAACCCCCTCCCGCGGAGCGGGGGGGGGAT
>CAZYLP010000167.1:3635-12460 GCA_964648345.1 uncultured Planctomycetota bacterium | reverse complement strand
CGCGCGGACGTGACGCCTGCCGGTTGCTCGCTCGCCGTCGCCGCCGACGCGGCGCCCGCGACCTCCGGCATGCCGGCGGAGTGGGTCGCGCGCGGGAGCAGCCCCGCGGCGTTCGGCGGGCCGCTCAAGGCGGCGAAGCTCGCCCTCAAGCAGGACACGATCACGAAGGCGCTCACCGCGCTCTGGCGCGCGGGCAGCATGGACATCGACATCGCGCCTTCCGCCGGCGCGACGCCGTCGGCGATCCCGGTCGACGGCGCGGCCCTGGCGAAGCTCGTCCCCGAGCTCGCGCCGCACGTGACGCCGGCGACGCCTCTCGTCCTCAAGGTCCGGCCCCGCTGCCCGCCCGAGCTCCTCCTCGGCGCCGGCTCGCAGCCGCTCCGCGTCGTGGTCGGCGAGCTCCACGTCGAGATCCACGCGGACCGCGGCGGCTCGACCGAGAAGCTCCTGACTCTCTCGATCCACGCGGAGATCCCGGTCGAGGCCTCGGTGAGCCAGAGCGTCCTCTCGATCAAGCCCGGCCCGCGGCGGCCGCGCTTCCTGTTCGCGGTCGTCGCGCAACCGAAGGCGCGCGTGGACGAGATCAAGCTCGCGACGCGGCTCACGGTCGTCGTGGACGCGCTCCTCCCGCAGGCGTTCTCGTCGCTCGCCACGATCACGCTCCCGACCGTCCTCGGGCGCACGATCACCGACGGCGAGCTCTCCGTGCCGGGCCCGTCGTTCGACCACCTCCTCGTCGGCGCGAGCTTGCGCTGAAGCCGTGCGCGCCCTTCGCCTGGCCACGGGCTTCCTCGTCCTCCTCGCGGCCGGGCCCGCGCTCGCCGCGAACGGGCCGCTCCCCATCAGCTCGTCGCCGGCCTCCGCGGGCCGCGGCGGCGCCGAGCTCGCCGTCGTCTCGGACGCGCACGCCGTCTCCGCGAACCCCGCGGGCCTCGCGCTGCTCGACGGGCCGCGGATCGACCTCGGGGCCGCGTTCTACTTCACGCGCTCGTCGTTCGCGAACTCGCGGAACGACGACCGCACGGGCACCTTCTTCCCGGTCCCGGCGCCGGCGATCTCCTTCGGCGCGCCGATCGAGCTCGGCGAGGGCGACGCGACCTGCGACCGCATGGGCTTCGGCGTCTCGTTCCACACGATCGGCGGCGGCCGCAACAACGCGCGGTTTCGCACGGCCGCGTACCCCGACGGCGAGCTCGAGAGCACCGGCCTCACGTTCCTCGGGCTCACGGCGGGCTTCGCGGTGAAGGTCACGCCGGGCTTCTCGCTCGGCATGGGCGTCACCGGGATCTACGCCTCGCTCGAGCAGACGGGGCTCGCGGGCGGCGGCGGGCAGCAGAACGGGCTCGTGCGGAACTTCAACAACGGGCAGCTCGACGCGAACAACCCCGAGTTCCTCGTCAACGGTCAGCCCGTGACATGGGGCCGCCTCCTCGACTCGGTGCGCGCGCCCGACACCTTCGCGACGAGCCGCATCGAGGTGAAGGACGCGACCGGCTTCGGCGCGAGCGCGATCCTCGGCGCGACCTTCGAGGTCACCGAGGGCTTCTCGATCGGCCTGAGCTACCGCACGCCCGGGTTCCTCTCCGCGCTCGAGGGCACGGCCTTCCTCGACGCGTCCCGCTCGGCGGCGGGCTCGGGCGCGCTCGACACGATCCAGTCGAGCTTCCTCGCGAACCACCTCCCGCAGGGAGGCGCGAACCTCGCCTCCAAGTACACGATCAAGCTCAAGGGCTTGAAGCTCCCGCAGGTCGCGGGCGCCGGCTTCGCCTTCTGGCCGACCGAGCGGGTCCTCCTCGCCCTGGACGTGAAGTGGATCGGCTGGAGCACGGCCTTCGACGAGGTCACGATCGTCCTCTCGCGCGGCGGGAGCCGCGACCTGTCCGAGATCACCTCGAACGGCCGCTCGAACGGGATCCGCTCGAAGGTCCTCTACAAGTGGCGCGACCAGGCCGTCGTCGCCGTCGGCGGCGCGGTCACGCCCACGGACTGGCTCGTCCTCCGCGCGGGCTACAACTTCGGCTCGAACCCGGTGCCGTCGAAGACGGAGAACCCCTTCGCCGCGGCGACGGTCGAGCACCACCTCACGCTCGGGGTCGGCTTCGTGATCGACGCGTTCTCGATCGACCTCGCGTGGACTCACGCCTTCGCGAAGTCCACGTCGATCAAGAACAGCATCACGAACGCCGAGTGGAACGGCATGCGCCACAAGGCCGACCAGGACGCCTTCCTGATCGGCGGGACGTTCCGGTTTTGAGCACGCGCGCCCGGCTGATCGCTCTCGCGGCCGTGCTCCTCGCGGGCCTCCTCGTCGGCCACGCGACGGGCGCCACCGAGAAGCTCACCGCGGACGGGATCCGCTCCTTCGTCGCGAGCGCGGGCGCGCTCGGCGTCCTCGCGTTCCTCGCGCTCTTCGTCGTCGGCGAGCTGCTCCACGTCCCGGGGCTCGTCTTCGTCGCCGCGGCCGTCGCCCTCTGGGGGCCGCTCGCGGGCGGTGCGATCGCCGCCGTGGGCTCGATCCTCTCGCTCGTGACGACCTTCGCCGTCGTCCGGGGTGTCGGCGGGAAGCCGCTCGGCGAGGTGAAGCTCGCCTTCGCGAGGCGGATGCTCGACGGCCTCGAGCGCCGTCCGGTCTTCACGGTCGCGGTCCTGAGGACCGTGCTCATCCTCTCGCCGCCCGTGACCTACGCTCTCGCGCTCTCGCCGATCAAGTTCCGCGACTACCTCGTCGGGTCGGCGATCGGCCTCGTCGTGCCGCTCTCGGTCGCGGTGCTCGTCTTCGACAGAGTGATTTGACGGTCCGTTACACTCTCTCCGTGACCGACGACCGCCATCTCCTCGCGCGCGCGATCACGGAGGGGCTCTTCGGGGCCGACCCCCTCGCCGAGCTCGCCCTCGAGCCTCCCGAGCGGTACGAGCTCGTCCGCCTCCTCGGCCGAGGCGGCATGGGCGAGGTGCACCTCGCGCGCGATCGCGTGCTCGACCGCATGTGCGCGCTCAAGTTCCTCACGACCGCGGCCCCCGCGGACGTGGAGCGGCTCTGGCGCGAGGCGCGGTTCACGGCGCGCCTCAGGAACCCGCACGTGGTCCAGGTCTACGACGTGGACGAGCACGCGGGGCAGGCCTACATCGCGATGCAGTACGTGGACGGCGGGGACCTCGCGCAGGCGAAGCTCGAGCGCGACGAGCTCCTCCGCGTCGTGGCGACCGTCGCGCGCGCCCTCCACCACGCGCACCAGGAGGGCATCGTCCACCGCGACGTGAAGCCGCAGAACATCCTGCTCGATGCGAACCGCCGGCCCTACCTCACGGACTTCGGCGTGGCCCGCGACCTCCGCTCGCAGGAGACTCGCGACGGGCTGATCGTCGGCACGCCCGCGCTCATGAGCCCCGAGCAGGCCCGCGGCGAGGCGCGCTCCGTGGACGCCCGCTCCGACGTCTACTCGCTCGGCGCGACGATCTTCTTCCTCCTCGCGCGGCGCATGCCCTTCGAGAAGCGGACGCTCGTCGACCTCCTCCACGCGGTCATCCACGAGCCCGCGCCGTCGCTCCGCGCGCTCGAGCCCTCGGTGCCGCCGGCGCTCGAGGCGATCGTCCACCGCTGCCTCGGGAAGGAGAAGCGGGACCGCTATCCGAGCGCCGAGGAGCTCGCGCGCGACATCGAGCGGCACCTCGCGGGCGAGGCCGTCGCGACGAGCGCGCGTCCGGCCCCCGCGCCACGCGAGCCCGACTGGACGCAGGCCGTCGAGGTCGCGGGCGAGCTCTCCGCGTGGGACGCGAACGTCTACCGCGTGACGCGCGACCTGCCGCGCACCTATCCGCGCCTCGACTCCCTCGTCGCGCGCCTCGAGAAGATCCTCGCCGCGCGCCCCGACGTCTCGTGGGCGCGCTTCTACCGCGGCGCGGCGCTCGCGCGACGCGGGCGGCTCGCGGACGCGCTCGACGACATGGAGCGCTCGATCGACGGCATGGCCGACCTCGCCTCCGCGCACTACGAGCTCGGGCGCGTCTACCTCACGCTCTACCTCCGCGAGCACCACGAGGCGCACAAGCACTTCTCCGTGGTCGCGACGCACTGGGACCTCGAGCACGCGCGCGGCAAGCTCGAGCAGGCGATCGTCGCGCTCCGCGAGGCGAAGCGCCTCCGCGAGGGGCTGCCGTCGTGGCAGGTCGAGATCGTGGAGGCCGTCTCGCGCCTCGCGGCATCGGACTTCGACGGGTGCGTCGCGCGCTGCGACGAGCTCCTCGAGCGCGACCCGGACGCCGAGGAGGTCTGGAAGCTCAAGGGCGACGCGCTCCGCCGCGCGCACCGCCCGGCCGATGCGATCGCGAGCTACGAGCGCGCCCTCGAGGTCCGGCGCAGCTTCGCGGACGCCCTCCTCGCGAAGGCGGAGGCGCACCTCGAGACGCGCGACGTCGCCGCCGCGCGCGCGGCCCTCGAGCGCGCGCTCGAGGTGAACCCCGAGTTCGTCGAGGCGCTCGTCCTCCTCGCGCGGGCGCACCGGCTGGGCGACGCGCCGGACGCGATCGAGAAGGCGCACGCGTGCCTCGAGCGCGCGCGAGCGGCGGCGCCTCACCTCTACGACGTGCACGTCGCGACCGCCGAGCTCGCGCTCGCGGGCGTGAAGGCGACGAAGGACCCGCGCTGGCTCGAGCGCGCGTTCGCCTCGGTCGACGCGGCGTCGAAGGCCCACGGGTGTCAGAACCGCGTCTCGTGGCTCCGCGCGAACGCGCTCATCGAGCGGGCGCGCACCGCGATCGCGCGCGGCGAGGACGCGCGCGCCGACCTCGAGACCGTGAAGAAGCTCGGCTCGGGCGAGCCCGCGAACGTGCCCGACAACGAGCCCTGGCTCCGCGTGCTCAGGACCGCGGACGAGCTCCTCGGCCCGTGAGCCTCTTCCCCGAGACGAGCTGGACGACGATCCGCGCGGCGGGCGCGAACGACCGGGACGCGCTCGAGCGGTTCGCGGAGCGCTACCGCGCGCCCGTGCTCGCCTTCCTCGAGAGCCGGGGCCTCCGCTCCGAGTCCGAGGACCTCTGTCAGGAGGTCTTCCTGCGACTGGCCAGGGGGACCGCCCTCTCGGGCGCGGACCCCGAGCGCGGCAAGTTTCGGAGCCTCCTCCTCGCGATCTCGACGCACGTGATCCAGGACCACCGCCGCAAGGCGCGCCGCGAGCCCGAGCCCGCGCGCGAGGAGCCCTCCACCGGCCCCGCCCGCGACGACGAGTTCGACCGCGGCTGGGTCCTCCACCTCGCCGAGGTCGCGCTCGGACGCCTCCGCGAGGAGGGGTCGCCCTACCACTCCGTGCTCGCGGAGCACCTCTCGGGACACGCGCAGGACCGCCAGAAGCTCTGGATCGCGCGGAAGAAGCTCGTCGCCCTCATCCGCGACGAGATCGCCCGGACCTGCGCGTCGCAAGACGAGTTCGAGGAAGAGGTTCGCTACTTGTCTCCCTTTCTCGCCAAGAAAGTCTGAGACACCCGGCGAAGGCGAGCGATCTCTCTCACGAAGGAGAGATCCCGTCATGAAGAAGCTCGTGCTCGTCGCGGCGCTCGGCGCGTCGCTGCTCCCGGTCGGACGCGTCGCGCTCTCGGATGAGGCCAAGAAGGAGTGCTGCGACGCGGAGAGGGAGGTCAAGGTCCCCGGCTTCGCGAAGCTCAAGGCGCTCGCCGGGGAGTGGAAGGCGAACCTCGGCGAGGGCCACGAGGCTCGCGTCTCGTGGGCCCTGACGGCGGCCGGCACCGCGCTCATGGAGACCCACAAGATGGGCGAGAAGGGGAGCATGGTCACGCTCTACCACGCGGACGGCGACACCCTCGCGCTCACGCACTACTGCGCGCTCGGCAACCAGCCGCGCATGAAGGCGTCGAAGGTCACGGACAGCGAGATCGTCTTCGAGCTCGCGGGCGGCACCAACATCGACAAGGAGGGTCCCTACATGGGAGCGCTGACCATCGCCTTCAGGGGCGCCGACAAGGTCACGGAGACGTGGACGCTCAAGACGCCCAAGGGGGACCAGAAGAAGGTGTTCGAGTGGGAGCGCGTGAAGTAGCTACTCGATGACGAGGTCGTCGAAGCGCGTCACGCTGTCGGCCTTCGTCCAGAGAGCGACCTTGCCCGCATCCTTGAAGGTCTCGTCGGTCGCCTCGAGGACCTTCTTCCCGTCGAAGGACCCGACGAACTGCGCGCCCTTCGCCTCGAGCGTGAGGGTGTGCCACTCGCCGGCGCTGACCTTGAGGTCGGCGCCGGCGAGCTGCTTCCGCTCGCCGTCCACGAGCTTGTAGAAGCGGACGTTCCCCTCGAGGGCGTTCGCGCGGATCACGTAGTAGTTCTTCGCGTCCTTGAAGCGGACGCAGAGCCCGCCCGCCTGGTCGATCTTCCCGCTCACCGCCTTGAAGCGGACCGTCGCCACCAGGTCCTTCGCGGAGTGCTCGTCGTAGGAGCAGACGACGTAGCGCTTGTTGGTCTCGTCGGCGCTCGTCTGGGCGAGGACCCGCTTGCCGCTCGGAGCCTTGTCGTCCTCGACGACCCCCCACTTCGAGGGGCCGCCGCCGAGAGCGTCGGCCGTGAAGTGGGCCGGGAGCTTCCCGACCTCGGTCTTCTCGAAGTCGACGAGCACCTTCTTCTTCTCCTCGGCGCGGGCGATGACGCCGAACACGACGAGCACCAGGACCAGGACGCGCGTGGATCGCATGGGCACCTCGGCGCAGAGTAGCATGGGCCGGCCCCGCCGCATGACCCACACCGTCCCCTCGATCGAAGGCGTCGAGCTCGGCCGCGAGATCGGCCGCGGCGGAAGCTCCGTCGTCTACGAGGCGCGCCACCGCACGCTCGGCCCCGTCGCGGTGAAGGTCATGCTCGACGACGCCCCGGATGCGCGCGACGCCTTCGTGCGCGAGCACCAGCTCGTGAAGCGGATCGACGACGCCGCGATCGTGAAGATCCACGAGGTCGTGAAGGCGGGCGACGGCCTCGCCTGCATCATGGAGCTCGTGGACGGCGCGACGCTCGAGAACCTCATCGAGCGGGGCGAGGCGCCGCGGAGCCGCGCGGTCGCGATCGTCGCGAGCGCCGCGCGCGCGCTCGCGTCGGTGCACGCGGCCGGGATCGTCCATCGCGACGTGAAGCCCCAGAACATCCTCGTCGAGAAGTCGGGGCGCGTCCGGATCCTCGACTTCGGGATCGCCAAGGACCTCCGCGACGAGAAGACGGTGGACGACCCGGACTTCATCGTCGGGACGCCCTCCTACCTCTCGCCCGAGCAGGCGCAGGTCCTCGCGACGAGCTCGGCGACGGACGTGTGGGGCCTCGGCGTCGTCCTCTACCAGCTCCTCACCGGCGTGCTGCCATTCGACCGCCCGAAGGTCTCCGAGCTCGTGCGCGCCATCATCCTCGAGGCGCCGGTACCGCCGCGGACGCGGAACCCGGCGATCGGCGAGGGCATCGAGGCGGTCGTCCTTCGCTGCCTCGAGAAGCACCCGGACGACCGCTTCGAGACCGGCGCCGAGCTCGCGTCGGTGCTCGAGAGCCACCTCGCGGGCAAGCCCGAGGACGCGCTCGTCCCCGTCGTCCTCGCGAAGTTCGCGCGCCACGGCGAGGGCGCGCCCGCGAAGCCGCCCGCGCCGAAGCCCGACCGCGAGAAGGCGCGCATCCACCACCGCTGGACCTGGGACCTCGAGGCGTCTCCGGAGCAGCTCTGGCCGCTCGTCTCCGACACGGAGCGGTTCAACCAGACGATCGGCCTCCCGCCCGTCGAGTGGCTCGTCGAGCCCGATGGGCAGGGCGACGTCTCGCGCCTCGGCCGCTTCCGCCGCCTCGGCTTCCGCGTCGAGTGGCTCGAGCACCCCTACGAGTGGGTCTCGCCGCGCGAGCAGAGCGTCCTCCGCGTCTACCGCCGCGGCCCCCTCCGGGCGCTCTGGAGCCGCGTCCAGCTCTCGCGCCGGGGCACCGGGAGCACTCTCGTCCACGAGATCTGGATCGATCCCAAGGGGCTCCTCGGGCGGATCGCCGCGTCCATCGAGATGGGCACCGGCACGCGCGAGCGGATCGACGCCGCGTACCGCGCGCTCGACGCGCGCGCGCTCGCCCGTGCGCGCGGTCCGGGCGTGGAGCCGGCGCCGATCGGGATCCTCGAGGCGGGCCCGCGCTTCGCGCCCGGCGGCGAGGCGCTCCTCACGAAGACGACCGCCGCGCTCGAGGGCGAGGGGAAGCCGTGGAGCCCTCTCGCGCTCGCGCTCGAGCTCGAGGTCCGCGGCGCGAGCGACCTCGACGTGGCGCGCCTCCGGCCCTTCGCGCTCGCGCGCCGCTGGAAGTCGAAGCGCAAGCAGACGCTCGACCTCTGCGTCGCCGCGGCCCGCGCGGGCGTCCTCGAGACGGCGTGGCACCTCCTCTGCCCCGTCTGCCAGGTCCCGGTCGCCACGCTCCCCTCGCTCGCGAGCGTGCGCCGCAGGAATCACTGCGACACGTGCGACATCGACTACGAGAACGACCTCGCGCGATCCGTCGAGCTCGTCTTCCGCCCGACCGAGGCCGTGCGGCCCGTCCTCGCCGACCGGTACTGCCCCGGCGGCCCCGGACATTACCGGCACGTCGTCGTGCAGCAGGAGCTCGAGCCGCGCGAGACCCGCGAGGTCTCGCTCGACCTCGCCCCCGGCGTCTACCGCATCGCGGTCCGCGGCCTGAGGCAGGCGCTCGACCTCCGCGCCGTCGAGGGGTACCCCGCGCCCGGCGCCGACGCGTCCCCCGAGAGGTTCCAGGTCACGATCGGCGAGGCGACGCTCGCCGCCAGCGCCGCGAGCATCCGGTCGGGTCCGGTCGTCGTGAAGCT
>CAZYLP010000167.1:0-3625 GCA_964648345.1 uncultured Planctomycetota bacterium | reverse complement strand
TCCTCAACGGGAGCAGCCGGCGCCGGCTCGCGCGCGTCGAGAGCGCGGGGTGGCGCGAGGACCCCTTCACGGCGCTCGAGGCGTGCGGCAACCCCGCGGTCAGGAAGCTCCTCGGCGACGTGGCCCCGGGCGAGCCGATCCAGCTCGGGCACGCCGTCTACCTCGTCGCCGCGTTCGGACGCGAGGGCTCGGCGGCCGAGAAGGAGACGCTCGGTCGCCTCTTCGGCGAGACCATGGTCGAGACGGGCGGCGCCGTCGTGCCGCGCGAGCCGCTCTTCGCGGCCTTCACGACGGAGAGCGGCGCCGTCCAGGCGGCGCTCCGCCTCCACGAGGCGACGCGGCCGGGCGGCGAGCTGCCTTCGGCCCAGCTCCGCGTCGCGATCCACGCCGGCCCGTCCGTCGCGGGCGCCGTCGGCGGCGGCCTCGGCTACGAGGGGCCCGCGACGGACCTCGCCGTCGCCCTCCTCGAGGAGTGCCAGCCGGGCGAGGTCGCGACGACTCACATCGTGCTCGGCGACCCCGACGTGTCCGCCGTCGTGGGGACGCGGGAGTCGCGCGCGCAGGTGCGCGACCTCGGCCGCGAAGGCTGGCTGCCGGTGGTCTACTTGAGGGCGCTCGCCTGATGCGGCTCGAGCTTCTCGGCGTAGACGACGATCGTCGCGCCGCGGCGGAGGACGAGCTGGAGCGCCCAGAGCCCGAAGGCGAGCGTCCCGAAGAGCGGCAGGAGGAGGACGACGAGCGCGGTCTGGAGCGGCCGCGAAGGCACGTCCGCGGGCCGCGCGCTCCGGGTCTTGAGGAGCGTGTAGAGCCAGTTGAACTCGAAGCCGCAGGCGTTGTAGAGGCTCTGGAGCGCGCCGTAGGGGTTCTGCTCGAGCGAGAAGTGCGAGATCGTCCGGGGCGCGAAGCCCTCGCGCTCGAGGGCGAGGCGCAGCGACCGCGTCCCGAAGTGCGCGTAGTGTCGCGGCACGTCGAGGTGGAACCAGTCGCCGCCGAACAGGCTCGCCTCGATGCTGTCCGAGTTCGGCACCGCGATGACGAGGAAGCCGCCGGGCGCGAGGAGCGTGCGCGCCCGCGCGATCGCGGCGAGCGGGTCCGCGAAGTGCTCGAGCGAGTGCCAGAAGATGACCACCTCGTACGCGCCCGCGGAGTGTGGTCCGTCGAGGAGGCTCCCGACGTGCACGGAGATCCCGAGCGTCGCGCGCGCGTGGCGCGCCGCCGTCTCGTTGAGCTCGGCGCCCTCGACCTCGAAGCCCCGCGCGCGGAGCGTCGCGAGCATGAAGCCCCGGCCGCACCCCACGTCGAGGACGCGGCCCTTCCTCGCGAGCCGCGCGATGACCGCCGCGCGCCGGCGCCGGAAGACGCGGACGAGCGCCTCCATGACGGGGTTGAAGCGGACGTTGTCGTCGCCGTAGTAGCTCGGCGGGTAGTACGCGCCGATCTCGCTCTCCGGCACGAACGGCTCCGTCCAGCCGTGGCCGCAACCGCCGCAGCGCACGACCGAGAACTTCGGGTCCTGCCGTGCCGGGATGCGGAGCGACGCCTCGAGTCCGCAGATGGGGCAGGACGTCATCGCGCGGATGGTAGCAAGGAGTCCGCGTGAGCGCGCAGCGCGGCACCCTCGCGGGCGCGCTCGCGGCCTTCGCGCTCGCCGTGCTCGTCTACGCGGGCACGCTCTCGGGCGGCTTCCTCACGTACGACGACCCGGTCCTCATCCTCCACCCCGAGGTCGTGCGCGCGCCGAGCGCGGCCTCGGTCGCGCGCACGTTCCGCGAGCCGATCGCCGGCAGCTACCACCCGCTCCACATCCTGAGCTACGCCGTGGACGCGAAGCTCTGGGGCCTCGAGCGGCCCGGCGGCTTCCACGCGACGAACGTCCTCCTCTACGCGCTCGTCTGCGCCCTCGTCGTCCCGGTCGCGCGCCGGCTCGGCGCGAGCCCGCTCGGCGCGGCGCTCGCCGGGAGCCTCTTCGCGGTCCACCCGAGCCACGTCGAGTCCGTCGCGTGGCTGAGCGAGCGGAAGGACGTCCTCTGCGGCGTCTTCACGCTCCTCGCGCTCCTCGCGGCGCCGCGGGCCGAGGTCACCCCGCGCTCCTGGGCCGGCGGCTTCGCGCTCTTCCTCGCCGCGCTCGCCTCGAAGACGGCGGCCGTGTTCCTCGCGCCGTTCCTCGTCCTCGAGGCCTGGCTCGACGAGCGGCCGCGCGCTCGCCGGGCGCTCGCGCTCGCCCCGTTCCTCCTCCTCGGCGCCGTCTGGCTCAAGATCGAGGTCGACGCGCTCCGGCAGTTCGGATACGCCCGGCCCGCGGACGTGAACACCTTGTCGTTCCGCGTCCGGCTCGTCGCGGCGACGCTCGCGTGGTATCCCGCGCGCCTCCTCGCGCCGTGGCCCCTCACGCTCAAGCCCGAGCTCCCCGTCTCCGAGTCCGCGGCCCCGGGCGACCTCGTCCCGCTCCTCGTCCTCGCGGCCTGCGCCGCCGCGTTCGTCCACGCCGTGCGCCACGACCGCTTCGCGGCGAAGTGCCTAGGCTGGTTCTTCCTCGCCCTCGGGCCGATCTCGAACGTCGTCCCGACGACCACGCGCGTCCAGGACCGATACCTGTTCCTGCCTTCCGTCGGGGCCGCGATCCTCGTGGGCGAGCTCCTCGTCCGCCACGCGCGAGGGACCGGAACCCGCCTCGTGTTCGGCGCGATCTTCCTCGGAGTCGTCGCCGGCTACGGGGCCGCGACGAGCGCGCGCTACTCCCGCGCGTGGCGCACGGATCGCGAGCTCTGGGAGTGGTGCGTGAAGGCGGACCCGGCGAACAGCTACTGCCGCCTCGGAGCGGCGGGCTCCCTCGCCGCGGCCGGCGAGCTCGAGGCCGCGGAGCGCGAGGCGACGAAGGCGCGCGAGCTCGGCGCGGGCCATCTCGCGACGCTCTTCCTCGCCGGGATCGCCGAGAAGCGCGGCCGCCTCGACGCCGCGCGCTCCCTCGCCGAGGAGGCGTGGCGCGACACGCGCGCGCCGGAGGCGGGCACGCTCCTCGTGCGCTTCGCCCTCGAGCGGGGCGACCTCGCGAGCGCAGACGCCATCCTCCGCGAGCTCCAGGCTCGCAACCCCGACGACGCGCTCGTTCACCTCGCGGCGGGCCGAGTCGCGCAGGTCCGCGGCGATCTCGCCGCCGCCGCCCGCGCCTACCGCGAGGCCGGTGTTCGCCGTTCTGGCGAGGGCTGGCTCGGTCTCGCGCAGGTCATGCGCACGCTCGGCGCGCTCGACGAGGCCGCAGCTGCCCTCTCGAACGCGGAGGGCTCGAACGCTCCTCCGGTCGGTCTCCTCGACGAGAAGGCCCTGCTCGCGCTCGCTCGCGGCGATGGCGTCGCCGCGGAGCGGCTCCTCCGCGAAGCGCTCGCCGTCGCGCCCGGCGACCCCAACTCGACGCACTTCCTCGGTGCCGCGCTCGCGCACCAGGGGCGTCTCGAGGAGGCCGCGCGCGAGCTCGACGCTCTCTTTGCTCGCACTCGCGCCGCGGATGTCGCCTTCTCGCTCGCTCGCGTCCACTCGCGCGCCGGCCACCGAGACCTCGCCCGCTCCTGGCTCTCGCGCGCCACGGATCTCCAGCCGGCACTCCGTGCCCGCGCCGCCACGGATCCGC
>CAZYLP010000166.1:1769-12461 GCA_964648345.1 uncultured Planctomycetota bacterium | reverse complement strand
GGCCGCCAAAGAGGCACGCGAAGAAGAACAGCGCCGTGCCCGCGCCCGGGTGGACGCCCGGGCTGTCCCAGAGGACGAACGAGCCGTAGTAGGTGATCGTCGCCGCCGAGTAACCGCCGACCGCCATGAAGCCCGCGTGCCCCATGGAGAACTGGCCCGTGAAGCCGTTCACCATGTTGAGCGAGACCGCGAGGATGATGTTGATCGAGATGTCGAGGATGATCTTCACGACGAAGACCTCCTCGGGGCGCGGCAGCGCGAGCTGCATGAGCGCCGCGATCGCGAGGCCCGTCGCGAGCGGCGCCGCGAAGCGGGCCGCGGAGTAGCCGGCGCTCGGCTTGAGCTCGATCCCTCGCTCGGCGATCTTCGCGGGGGCGCTCACTCAGACCTTCTCGATCATGGGCTTCCCGAGGAGGCCCGTCGGCTTCACGAGGAGGACGACGATGAGGAGCGTGAAGACGTAGACGTCGCGCAGGCTCGGGTGGAGGTACGCCATGCCGAACTGCTCGAGGGCTCCGATGAGGAGCCCGCCGAGGACGGCGCCGCGCACGTTCCCGATGCCGCCCACGACCGCGGCCACGAAGGCCTTGAGGCCGAGGAGGACCCACGTGCCGTCGGCGGGCTGGTTGAGGCCCGCGTACTTCATCGAGAACAGGAAGCCCGCGGCGGCCGCGAGCGCGGAGCCGACGACGAACGTGAACGAGATCACCTTGTTCACGTCGATCCCCATGAGCGACGCGACGCGCGTGTCGTAGGCGACGGCGCGCATGCCGAGCCCGAGCTTCGTCCCGTAGACGAGCCACTGGAGGAGGACCATGAGGACGAGCGAGACGCCGATCACGAGCATGTCCACGACGCGGAACGGCACGCCCATGATCGTCGCGAGCGCCTTGTCGTCGATGAGCGACGGCATGCGCTGGGGCTGCGTCCCGAACGCCCAC
Organism: uncultured Planctomycetota bacterium; assembly: GCA_964648345.1. Classification (GTDB taxonomy): domain Bacteria; phylum Planctomycetota; class J058; order J058; family JACQDU01; genus CAZYLP01. The sequence continues at coordinate 11,520 of CAZYLP010000166.1, read as the reverse complement.
GGGAGCTGGCCCACGTTCTCGATGAGGAGCGAGACGCCGATCGCCGTGATGAGGACGTTCAGTCGCGGCGCCTTGCGGAGCGGCTTGTAAGCGAGCCGCTCGATCATGAAGCCGATTGCGCCGCAGATCGCCATCGAGGCGACGAGGACGACGGGCGCCCCCCACCAGGGGGGCGTCTTCGTCGTCCAGCCGGCCTTCCTCGAGAGGATGAAGGAGAACCAGGCCCCCATCATGAAGACGTCGCTGTGCGCGAAGTTGATGAACTGGAGGATCCCGTAGACCATCGTGTAGCCGAGGGCGATGAGCCCGTAGAGGCTGCCGATCGTCAGGGAGTCCAGGAGGGTCTGGAGGAACTGGCTCACTTCGTCGGTTCGACCGCCGCCATGAAGTGCGGGACGCCGCCCTTCATCTGGAGCATGACCGCCGTCTTCGAGGCGTTGCGGTCCTTGTCGAGCGTGATGACGCCCGTGACGCCCTTGAAGTCCTTCGTCGCGGCGATCGTCGCGGCGAGGTCCTTGCCCGAGAGCGACGGCGACTTCTCCATGGCCTCGAAGAGCACGCGCGCGGCGTCGTAGCCGAGCGCCGCGAGGCTGTCGGGCGGCGTCTCCGGGTCGAGCGTCATGGCCTTGAACTTCTTCAGGAACTCCTGGATCTCGGGCCGCTTGTCTTCCTCGGAGTAGTGGTTCGAGTAGTAGCAGCCGTCGATCGCCTCCTTGGCGATCTCCGCGAGCTTGGGCGACTCCCAGCCGTCGCCGCCGATGAGCGGGATCTTGATGTCGAGCTTGCGGGCCTGGAGCGCGATGTTGCCGACCTCGGTGTAGTAGCCGGGGACGTAGATCGCGTCCACGCCGGCGCCCTTGATCGCGGTGAGCTGCGCGTTGAAGTCCTGGTCGCCCGTGCTGAACGGCTGCTCGAGCGCGATCGTGCCGCCCATCTTCGTGAAGGCTTCCTTGAAGTTGTCGCGGAGGCCCGTCGCGTACGCCTGCTTCTGGTCGAAGAGGATCGCGACCTTCTTGCACTTCAGGTTCTCGGCCGCGAACTTCGCGCCGACGAAGCCCTGGAAGTCGTCGATGAAGCAGACGCGGAAGATCATGTCGCCGATCTGCGTGACCTCGGCGTTCGTCGAGGAGGGCGTGATCATGGGCACGCCGGCCTTCTGCGCCACGCGGCCGCCGGCCTTCGAGCGCGACGAGGCGACCTCGCCGAGGATCGCGACGACCTTGTCGCTCGAGCAGAGGCGCTGGACGCAGTTGCCCGCTTCCTGCTCGTCGCCCTTGTCGTCGTAGCTGATGAGCTTGATCTTCTTGCCCTTCACGCCGCCCTTGGCGTTCTGCTCGTCGATCGCGAGGACGATCCCCTTGTGGGTCCCCTTGCCGAACGTCGCGCTGCCGCCGGTCATGGAGCCGTACTCGCCGACGAGGATCTCGTCGCCCGAGGCGGGCGTGCCGTTGCCCGTCTTGTTCGTGTCGGGGCAACCCGCGACGAGGCCCGCCGTGAACGCGAGCGCGAGGGAGAGGAGGAGCTTGCGGATCATCGTGTTCCGACCTTCCTGTGGGGCGAGACGATATCAGCCCCGCTCAGCGTTCGACAAGGAGTGCGATGGCCCCGCCGCCGCCCGTGCCGTAAGCGACGGCCCCGAGCCCTCCGCGCCTGTCCTCGAGCTGAGCGAGGAGCGCGACGAGCGCGCGCAGCCCGCAGGCTCCGGCCGGGTGGCCGTAGGCGTGCGCGCCGCCGCGCGGGTTGAGCTGATCGTCGAGGAGGTCGAGCTCGCGGCGAGCCGCCTCCGCGCCGACGTAGAGCGACTCGTCCACCTCGACGACTCGAAGATCGCGCGGCTTCTTCCCCGTGCGCGCGAGGAGCATCGCGAGCGCGGAGGCGGGCGCGAGCGGCGACTTCCGCGACTCGACCGAGGTCCGCACGAACGCGAGGATCCGCGCCGCCTCGGGCTTCCCGAGCGCACGGGCCCGCTCCGCGGTCGCGATCACGACCGCGGCCGCTCCGTCGGCGAGGGGCGCCGCGGAGACCTCGTCGCCCTTCGAGAGCGCCCCGGTCCCGGGGAGGTCGTCCTTCGAGCACGCCTCGTCGCCCTTCGGGCCGGGCACGTTCACGGAGACGACCTCGCCCTTGCCGGCGGCCGCCTGCGCTCGCTCCACGGAGCGCTTCCTGTAGTCGATGAAGCGCGCGCGGTCGAGCTCGAGAGGCTGCATGCAGACGGCCGCGAGCGCGGGGAGCGGCAGCTCCTCGTCCGACACGACCCACGCATCGCGGAGCGCGGAGTCGAGCATGCGGCCCGCACCGAGCCGCGAGCCGACGCGCGCCTCGGGGAGGAGGTAGGGCGCCTGCGACGCCGAGTCCACCCCGACCGCGGCCGCGACCGCGTCGCCCTCGAGCTCCGCGCCGAGGAGCGCGATCGCCTCGAGGCCCGAGCCGCCGCCCGCGCTCACCGCGAAGCCGGTCGGCATCTCGGCGGGGTTCTCCTCGAAGCCGGCCTCGAGGATGAGCGCGCGCGCCGGGTTCGGCCCGCGCCCCGAGTCGAGGAGCGTCCCGAGCCCGATCCGTCGGAGCACGCCCTGGGGGAGACCCGCGCGCTGCGCCGCCCCGGTGAGCGCGGCCGTGCCGAGCTTGTCCGGGTGCGCCTCGCGGAGGAGCCCTCCCTGGGCACCGATGGGAGTCCGCGCGTAGCCGAGGATCGCGATGGTGTTCATGGGCGCCAGTCTAACCCTGGCGCAGTTCGTGTTGGCTGGTACGCTGTGAGCTCGGGGTGAATCCCATGCGCAAGGATCCGCTCGAAGAGGCTCTCGAGAAGATCGGCGTGAAGCTCGAGAGGAAAGACGTGAACCCGATGACCCAGATGATCGCGAGCGGCGTCGGCGGCATCGCGGGTCAGGTGGGCGGCTCGGCGCTCAACCTCGGCACGATCGGGAAGGCGCTCCTCGGTCTCGCGGGCGCGGTCGCCGGCCACGTCGCCGTGACCTACCGGATCCGCTTCGAGAGTCCGAAAGCGAAGGACGACGAGCAGATCGACAAGCCCGAGACCCCGATGGCGTTCAGCGACCGACGGTAGCTGACACCCTCAACGCGAGGCAGGTAAGGACTTAGCTCTCGGTCCGGTCTTCGCTCGACGCAGGGCGTCGAGGTGAGAGATCATGCCGGCCGTGAGCTCGGTCCAAACCGCTCTGCAGCCGGCGCCCACGCTGGCCTCCTCTCCCGCGCGGAGGAGCTTCGCGTTCCACAGAAACGCCTCGTTCGCCTCGCTGCTCCTCGGCTACTCGGGCTACTACCTCTGCCGCCGGAACTTCTCGGCGGCGATGCCCGTCCTCGAGGGCCAGGGTTTCGACACCACGCAGCTCGGCTGGGTCGTCACGATCGGGACGCTCGCCTACGCGCTCGGGAAGGTGACGACGGGCTCGCTCGCCGACTCGAAGGGCGGCCGCTTCGCGTTCTTCGCGGGTCTCGCGGGCGCGGTCGTCGCCTCCTTCCTCATCGGCATCGGCCCGGCGAGCGTCGTCCTCCTCGCGGCGCTCTGGGCGGTGAACAACTACTTCCAGTCCATGGGCTGGGGCGGGATCGTCAACGTCCTCGGCCGCTGGTACCCGAAGAAGGACTACGGCACGGCGATGGGCGTCGTGTCGATCAGCTACCTCGGCGGCGCCGCGATCGCGCTCGCGTGCGCGGGGCAGCTCGTCGCGTGGAAGCTCGGGTGGCGCGCCTTGTTCCTCGTGCCGTCCGTCGCGCTCGCCGGGATCGGGCTCGCGCTCCTCCCGTTCCTCAAGGGACGACCGGAAGAGGCGGGGCACGAGCCCCTCGACTCGCTGCGCTCGCTCGGGGATACGGAGAAGGGCTCGCTCGAGGACTCGGAGAAGTCCACCTACTGGTCTCGCTTCGTCGAGGTCCTCTCCGACAAGAAGTTCCTCGTCATGTGCGCGCTCTCGTTCGTCCTCACGCTCCTCCGCGCGTGCTTCGATGCCTGGCTCCCGAGCTACTTCAAGTCGCTCGGCTCCGCGGGCGCGGCCGGGATCTTGAAGTCCACGGCCTTCCCGATCCTCGGCTGCATCGGCACGCTCGCCGCGGGCTGGCTCTCGGACCGCGTCTTCGCGGGGCGCCGCGCGCCGATCATGGCGAGCTTCCTCGCCGCGGCCGCGGTGTCGCTCGTCGCGCTCGCGAAGCTCGACGCCCTCGTCGAGCTCGCGCACGTCCTCGGGGCCGCGATCGACCGCACGAACGTCGCGTGCGCCGTCTCGGGCGTGACCGGCTTCTTCCTTCTCGGCAGCTACTCGCTCGTCGGCGGCGTCGCGGCGCTCGATTTCGGTGCGCGCCGGACCGCGGGCACGGCGGCGGGTCTCCTCGACGGAGTCGGCTACCTCGGCGCCACTCTCGCGGGCGTCGGCGTCGCCGAGGCCGTGAAGAACGTCGGCTGGGCCGGCGCCTACGGCGTCATGGCCGTCCTCGCGGTCGTCGGCGTCGTGATCTGCGGCTTCCTCTGGAACGTGAAGCCGAAGTAGCCGAGGATCCGAGTCGAGGGGCATTGAGATGTCGGCTCCTCGCACGGCCTTCGACGCAGGTCGTGGTGAGCTGCGAGAACTTGTTGCGTGAAGTGAAACGACTACGATCTGCGAGCGTACCGAAGGGCGTCATGGAGCCGCGCGGTACCAGTCGATGAGCGCGGGTGCCATCTTGGGCCTCAGCTGCTGGGCTTGTCCGACGCGACGGTGCGAAGCTCCACAACAACTTGCTCGATCGGCGCCGTTCCTAATCGTGCTCGAGGTCGCCGAAGAAGACCGCCGGCGAGACCTTGAAGCGATCCGCGAGAGCCTTGATCTGCCGGGCGTTGAGTTCTCGCTTGCCCGAAAGAACGTCGGAGACGTTGCCCTGCCCGCCGAACTCCGCGACCAAGTCGGTCTGTTTGAGACCGTGCTGCTCCATGAGGAACCTGAGAACCTCCCGACCCGAGGCTCCTTCGATCGGGTAGTGCTCGCGCTCGTAGGTCTCCATGTGGAGCGCCAGCAGATCGAGGAGGCTGGCGAGGGGGTGTCGTTCATCCTCTCCGACGACGAGGAGCAGCGTCTCGACGAGCTCCTCGACCGCGCGGTACTGCTTCGCGGACTGAATGGGAGAGAGGAGCTGACGCACGGACGGCTTCGCCCATGCACGCGAGAGCTCCTTCAGTTCCTTTGTGGCCGTCATGAACGCGTCTCCTTGCCAGGCTTGCCGTCGGCCTTCTTGCGTCGTCTCTCGAACTCCTTCACGCGCTGCGCGTACTCCTTGACCTCCTTGTCGCGCTGCTTCTCGTTCCAGCGGTCGTACTCCTTGTGCGTGAACATGTGACGATGAAGACGATTCGTCTCCGGTAGTTCACGATCGCGACCAGGCGATACTTGTTTCCGCCGATATCGAAGACGACGAAGGGCCCGACCTGATCGGTCGCGGCACCGAATGCGGCCTTGACTCGAGCGAAGTCCGTCAGCGTCGTCTTCTTACAGATCGAGAGCCAGGCTTTGAGTGGACTCTCGCCCGCCGCGTGTGCGGTCCAGAGCTCCCGGAGCACCTTCCGCGAAATGACCCGCACGCGAGGAAGAGTGTATCTCAAAATGATATTGGCGTCCAGTGCCATGCAACGCGGGTCGTTGCGGACACCGTAACGAGTTTCGCCGAGCCGGGAGGAGTTACACCGAGGGTCATGCGAGGAGGCAATCGACGAACGGCCCCTCGACTCGGGGATTCGGGTTACGCGCGACGCGGCGACGAATCCTCGGATAGCACTTCCTTGAGCGACGGCGCCCGCCCCTGGGAGCGCTCGACGACGAGGCGGACGATCGTGCCCGGAGTGATGCGGGAGCTCGCGCTGGTCGTGCGACGGCCACCCGCGAGGACCTTCAAGCGAGACGCGACCATGAGCTCTCCCCCTTTCCGGCGATGTGCGTCACGAAAGGGTGAGCATGCACCGTGCCCCGGGGCGACCTCGCGCAAGTCCTTGAAGACCCGCGACGGACGCGGCGACCGTGGAACATCTCGTTGCTCGATTTTTCCTCGTCCGCAGACAGGTCGGCGCGCATTTCTCACTCGGGAGTGCATCATGCCGACGGCTGTTCCGCGGAGGAAAGTGACGACGGACGAGGGACTCTACGCGGCGTTCCGCGACAGGGCCGACGAACGCGCGCTCGAAGCGCTCGTCGAGCGCCACTGGGAGGGGAGCTTCCACCTCGCGCTCGCGGTCGTGCGCGATCCGGGGGCCGCGGAGGACGCCGCGCAGCGCGCGTTCCTCCGCGTCGTGGAGGCGGCGCGCGCGGCGCGCACGCTCGATCCGTTCCGGGGCTGGCTCAGGACCGTCGTCGTGAACGAGGCTCGCATGATCCTTCGCTCGGAGAAGAACCGCGCTCGCATCGAGGAGTCCTCCGCGAAGCCCGATTCCGGACGCGCTCCCGCCGATCCGGCGGCCGCGGTCCGCGAGTACGCGGAGGCTCTCCCCGACTCGCTGAGGGAGCCGCTCGTCCTCCACTTCGGGCTCGGCTTCACGCACGCCGAGGTCGCCGAGGCTCTCGGCGCTCCGCGCACGACGATCACCTCGCGGATCCAGGAGGGCACGGAGCGCCTCCGCCGGAGCCTCGAGGTCGCGAGCGCCGGCGCGGGCGCGGTCGCCCTCGACGGACTCCTCGCTCCGGCTCTCGACCCGCGCCACGTGAAGGCGCCGCCGCGCCCTCCGGTGCGCACGCTCCTCGCGAAGGGCTCGACGATCGCGGTCATCGCGGGCGCTCTCGGCGGCGTGAAGGCCGCCCTCGCGGTCGCGGTCGCGACCCTCGCGATCGGCGGCCTCGCGCTCACCGGCCGGACCGACCCCGTCGCGCCCGGGGGGCACCCGTCTCTCTCCTCGCTCTCTTCCGCCACTCGGTCGGAGTCCATCAGCGTCGAGCTTCCGCCGCCGCCTTCCCCCGACTCCCGTGTCGTCGAGCGAGCGCAGCGAGTCGAGACGCCTGCTCCCCGTGTCGTCGAGCGAGCGCCGCGAGTCGAGACGCCGCGAATCGAGCCGCTCCACATCGAGGGCACCGCGCTCCGGCCGGACAACAAGCCGTTCGGTGGGGCCCTCATCCGCATCTACCTCGAGGTCGCTCCGAAGACCAAGACCGGGGACACGCATCTCGCCGCCGGGAGCCGGGACCGCGAGACGCGGACCGGCTACGTGAAGCGGATCCTCGAGCGGATCGCGAACGGCGAGGTCGTCGAGGTCGCCGCGGGGCAAGCGCGGACGGACGGCGTCTTCGACGTGGCCGTCGCGCGGGACAAGATCGCGAGCGCGGAGCGGGTCTTCGTCGCCGCGAGCGACGCCACGGAGAGCTTCGCCGGCATCGCGAAGCTCCAGCTCCTCCTCGGAGGAGAACAGGCGCCGCTCCACCTCGTCCTCTCGCCGGTCGGTTGCTTCACGCTCAAGGTCCGCTCGGCGGGCAAACCCGAGCCGGACGCCGAGGTCGAGGTGAACGACGTGGCCGGCGGAGGGCTGAACACGGGAGGCGCGCTCGAGCTGCCCGTCTTCGGAGTGACGGTCGAGAAGGCGACGGACGCGGAGGGGCTCGTGGTGTATGCGACCAGCGCGCCCGCCGTGAACGTGCAGATCCGCAAGGACGGCTTCGCGACCGAGATCGTCGAGATCACCGTGAACGGCGCCGACGTCACGACGGACGTGGACCTCGGGCTCGCGGCGCGCGTCACGGGTCTCGTCCGCGACTCGAAGGGGGTCCCGGTCGCAGGCGCGAGGGTCTCGCTGTTCGAGCTCGACTCGGAGGAGGGGAAGCCCCTCCACTACCGCGTCATGGGACGCGGCGTCCTGACCGACCGCGACGGCCGCTTCGCGGCGGGCGAGGTGCGGCCGGGCTCCCGGTGCCGGCTCGTCGTCTTCCCGCCCGAGGAGCGGCACGACCTCCCCTTCGCGATCATCATCCCGGTCCTCCGCGTGCCGGCGAGCGAGCTCCACCTCGTCTTCGAGCCCGCGGCGCGAGTGACGATCGTCCCGGGGTTCGAGCAGGGCGTGGTGCCGGAGCGTCGCTGGGGCTTCCGGGCCGACAAGAAGAAGCCCGACGGTTCGTGGGGCGAGCGCGCCTACTCGCGGCAGCCGCGAGAGGGCGGCGTCGAGCAGAAGGAGATCTTCGAGGGGCTGACGCCCGGGACCTATCGGTTCTACGTCGAGGCCGACGAGTTCGCCCCGGTCGTCTCCGCCGAGGTCACTCTCCGCGACGGCGACGACGTGAAGGTGAACCTCCCCATGATCCGCGGTCGCAAGCTCGCGGGCCGCGTCCTCTCCGCGAGCGGCGCGGCCGTGAACGGCGAGGTCACGCTGCCCTGGGGCGCGAGCGCGGACCTCGAGGACGGGAAGTTCGTCTTCGCGCACTTCCCGCCGGGCGATCAGACGCTCACGGTCGTCGCCGGCGACTGCGAGCCGGTCCAGGTCCTCGTCCGCGACGGCCAGACGGAGGTCCCCGACACCGTCGTCAGTGCCCGACGACGTTGAGCTTCTTCTGGCCGTTCTTCAGGCTGAACTGGAGGACGTTCATGGGGCACACGTCGATGCAGATCCCGCACTGGATGCAGGAGCTGTTCGCGTTGTCGAACGGCGCCTGGTTCTTCGCGAACGCCATGACGTCCACGCCGACCTGGCAGAACTTGCTGCACTGCGTGCACGAGATGCACTTGTCGTTCGACTCGATCTGGAGCCGGCCGTAGGCGCGCGCGAGGATCTGGTTCCACGCGGCGAGCGGGCACCAGTAACGGCACCAGACCTTGCCGCCGAAGAAGGGGTAGAGCGCGATCGGGATCACGGCGACGAGCCAGAAGTCCACGACGTAGCTGTAAGCGGTGCCCCAGATGTTGTTCGCGCGCGTCCCGAAGGCGCCGACCGTGATGATCGTGACGATCGCCGCGGCGGCGAGGACGAGCGCGCCCTGGAACTCCCACGCGCGCGAGCGCTTCCCCTTCGCGGCGAGGTGACGCCACCGGTCGCCGAGCGTCTCCGCGAGGCCGCCGCAGCCGCAGATCCACGTGCAGAACCGCTTCCCGTGCCAGCGTGAGAGGAGCGGGATGATGATGAAGGTGCCCACGAGACCCGAGCCGATGAAGAATCCGAGCACCGCCTTCGGGTCGCTCGAGTTCCACCAGTGGAACGTGTTGAAGAAGAGCGGCCACGGCTGATAGAGACCCCACGCGCGCCACGCGTGCTGGATGCTGAGCGCCTGGACCGCGATCACGTTCGCGAGCAGGAAGAAGACGACCTGGAAGCCGATGAGCGAGATGTAGCGCCACTTCTGGTAGCGGTTGTCGCGCGCGATGTTGCTCCAGCGGAGGAGCGCCTTCGTGCCGAAGACGGCCATGACGACCGTGTAGGCGAGGCTGTAGAGATAGCCCTGCTGGAACCATGGAGTGGCGCGGATGTTCTCGTAGGCCTCGGCCGTGAACAGCCACTTGAAGGGCAGGAAGCAGACCGCGAAGACGCCGAGGAGGTAGCGGTTGAAGACCTCGACCGAGATCAGCTTGTAGAACGGCCAGCTGTAGGGCGCGTCGGGGAACTTCTTGAGCGCGTAGAGCGAGTAGACGAAGACGAACATCGCGGCGAGCGTGAGCCACTTCGCGGCGTCCCACGTGCCCTCGAGCTTGATCCCGATCTTCTTGAAGAAGCCGAGCGGGAGCTCGGCGCCGATCATCTCGAAGACCATGTCGTTCGGGATCGTCTTCTCGGGCTCGGCGCCGACCTTGAAGGTGACGGAGTCCT